>NZ_JHXG01000003.1:0-411595 GCF_000621825.1 Xylanibacter brevis P6B11 | reverse complement strand
CCGCCAACAACCTAATCAGACGCATCCCCATCCCTTAGCGATAAATCTTTGCTTTACTTCAGATGCCATCCGTAAAGAACATAGGGTATTAATCCGACTTTCGCCGGGCTATGCCCTACTAAGGGGAAGGTTGGATACGCGTTACTCACCCGTGCGCCGGTCGCCATCTTCAAAAGCAAGCTTTCGAAATGCTGCCCCTCGACTTGCATGTGTTAAGCCTGTAGCTAGCGTTCATCCTGAGCCAGGATCAAACTCTTCATTGTATATGTTTGTATCTTTAGATTTGATTACCACCAGACGAATCCAGAAGTAATCTATCTGTTATCTGTTTCAGAATGACTATCCAAAAAGTATCAAGTCTATCAACCTATTTTAAAATATGATTGACGGTTCGTTACTGTTACCCAAGTGCCTTTCAATTAAGATTAGCACTCGCTTCTTGTACTACTTCTCTGTCTATGTAAATCTTTCAAAGAACTCTTGTCTTGTTGCTTGTGAGGAGGTGTTCCTCGTAAGCGGATGCAAAGGTACGGCTTTTTTCGTAACCACCAAAACTTTTCTACCTTTTTCCCCTATTTTTTTTAAAAAAGCTCGACACTTTTCATTTTTCTTTACAGCCCACCTTATTATATAAATAAAAGGGGCTTCAAAAGAATCCTATATTGTCTTTCCAACACTTGTCACTTTTTCTGCCGAAATTGGGGTTTTATCATCAAAAAGGGCCACCATTAAGGTGAAAAAGCGTCTTCATTGGAGATAAAAGTATCGGTTTTACTGGGCAATAGCAGCTGTTTTATCAACTTATAGTGGCGCTATTGAGATGCAATTCGGTAAGTATTGGGTAGCATCTAGACTTTGGAAATGCGTTTTCTAGAGTCTAGAAGTCTTCAATCTAGAGTTTAGAATGAGGCAATCTAGACTCTATAAACAACTAATCTAGAGTCTAGAACGACACCAAAAGTGGCACTATTGGACGACAAGAGCGGCACTATTGGACGATAATAGTTCTACTCTTACCTTGCCAAACAGAAAGAATGGGCCGACGATTCAGTTAGAATAGAAGGAAGAAACAAGAAGGCTCCCATTTTGACCAGCGGAAAACAGCGAAACCAGGATATAAGAAACAGAAAATGCCACTTTCACATCCAAAACATAGTGTTTAAGCGATGTAAAAGTGGCATTATATGATATAGAAGCTTCAGCTATATCTTAGAGCAGTTAATCTCTTTTGCCAAAAATGCGAAGCAAGTAGAGGAAGAGATTGACAAAATCGAGATAGAGCGTCAAAGCACCGAGGAGAGCATACTTCTGCATGTGCTCTCCGGCATCGGGGGCGGTGAGAAACATCTGTTTGATGCGCTGCGTGTCATAAGCAGTCAGTCCGACAAATATCAAAACACCGGCATAACTTGCTATCAGTGTAAGTCCAGGACTTGCAACAAATATGTTCACGATGGTTGCAATGATGAGACCAATCAGCGCCATCATCAGTACCTTTCCCCATGAAGATAAGTCTTTCTGTGTGACATAACCATAGAGAGACATCGCCCCAAAGGTTGCAGCAGTAATCATAAACACGGTGCTGATGCTACCTAAACTATATATAAAGAATATAGAAGACAGCATCACGCCATTCAGAATAGAATATACCACGAAAAGCGTTGTCGCAGTCATCAGAGACATCTTATTGATTCCAGCTCCGAGTCCGATGACCAGTAGCAGTTCAGCCCCGACGAGTAGCCACATTACTATGGGATTGGAATAAATCAAAGCCGACATGACGGGATTAGTAGCCACCCCATAAGCAGACAATGCTGTGATCACCAATGCCAGAGTCATCCATACATATACCTTTCTCATCAAGGCAGGAAAAGCCAATGACGAGTCCCATTCACGCTGACGTGAAGAGAGTGATTGATAGTTCATTTCTTCGTAATCCATAATTTATAATGTTTTAAAGTGTCCATTCATACGTATCGTACATCACTGTACGTCCGCCATATCCTTCCTTATGAGCTATGAGCCCCTCGTTCAAGACCAGTCCACCCTGTTCGTTCGAAGTGCCAAAATCGAGGTATCTCATGTGCTGATAGTCATGATACATCACCTGATCATAGATCGCTTCCATGGCACCGAGTCGTTTACCCTCATCAGTGGTCCCACTATATTGGCCATGCAGAACATGTCCCATCACGTAGAAAGTGATGCCCCCTATGATTCGACCATCCAGATATGCACTATATTGAATGATCTTATCAGGGAAGCGAGATTTCAATAGCTCTATCTCCTGAAGTGTATGCACAGACTGTGCCTGAAATTTTTTCTGGAGATTATCGTTGAGAACAGGCCAAAACTCTGCCAAACTGGCATCCCGTTTCACCTGAATGCCTGCCATCTGTGCCTGTTTCAAGCGGCGACGATGATCTTTTCGCCAGCGAAGATGAGCATCGAGAAAGATGACCGTACCCGACATACGTTGCTGCAGGCGTGCACCACATTTCCAAAACATGGCATACAAATCCTCTTCTGAAGGCAAGCGATGATAAATCCAAGGAATAGCGCGATAGAGAACCTTTTGGAATCCCATCTTTCGCAGATAGTCGTTCAACTCCTCAAATAAGTGAACCACATCTGCAGTAGTCACATCCTCGTCCATCAGCAATCCGCCATAAGTCAGTCCTCTATGCGAGCAGAAGATCTCCCCCACCTCATGCGCAGGAAGAACAGAATGCAGATGATTTCCTACATAGAACAGCAACGAGTGATCCTTGAAACGATCACTATGATAATCCATGTATTCACGATAGAACAGGAAAGTCGCGTTACGTGCCTTATCTACGTAGCGATTCCATTCATCATGATGAGTAGCATCATATCGTACTATCCGGAACATCATTTCACAATCTGCAGAAACTCGTTATAGTCGTAGATATATTCATCCTCATCAAACAATTCAGACGCCAGAACCAGACAAACAGCGCCACTTGAGAAGTCCTCAAGTGTGCGCCATACGTTAGTACCGACATACAGTCCCTGATAGGGATGATTCAAATGAAAAGTCTGGCGCACATGACCATCAAACACCTCCACATCGAACGAACCGCTCACGGCAATGATCACCTCCTGACAAGTACGATGAGCATGTCCGCCACGCCGTTCGCCAGAAGGAATATCATAAGTCCAGTAAACCCTGGCGATGTCAAACGGCACATTCTTCATTTGCTCGGCCACCGTCAGGTTACCCCTTGGGTCAACGATTTTTGGCAGGTCAATGATACTTACGCGCTCCATCTTTTTAATGTTCAAATTTAGTATAAGGATCAGTGCCGAGAACAGTCTTAGCCAAGCGCTTAGCCTTGTCGCGAAGTGCATCCACATCGTCACCTACCTCACCATAACAGAGCACGACACCCATGCGACGTCCCTTGTGAGCCTCGGGCTTTCCGAAGATACGAACACGTGTGCGGTCTTCCTTCAGAGCCTCTGTCAGATTGTAGTCCAGCAAAGACTTATCAACAGGAGCAGATACCTCTTTTGGTGAAAGAATTACCGCAGAAGCGCCCGCATGTTCTAGATGGATGCCAGCAATAGGCAGACCCATGACCGCACGGAAGTGAAGTTCAAACTCAGACAGATTGGTAGTATGTCCAAGTGTCACCATACCCGTGTCGTGTGGACGTGGCGACAGTTCGCTAAAGATTACCTCACCCTGTTTTGTGAGGAAGAACTCCACGCCCCAGATGCCAGCACCCGTGAGGGCCTTCGTCACCTTGTCGGCCATCATCTGCGCCTGTTTCAGCGCCTCATCCGACAACTTATATGGCTGCCATGATTCGCGATAGTCGCCTGCCTTCTGCACATGACCTATTGGCGGACAGAAGAGCGTAGGCCAACCATGCTGCTGAGTAACGGTGAGCAAGGTAAACTCAGAGTCGAAGTCAATGAATTCCTCAATGATAACCTCTTTCACATCACCACGCGAACCCTCCATAGCCTCTTTGAAAGCCTGTTCCAGTTCATCGTCGTTGTGCACATAGCTCTGACCATGACCAGATGAAGACATCAGCGGTTTCACCACACAAGGGAAGCCGATCTCGTCGGCAGCTTTCTTAAACTCATCGAAAGTCTTAGCATAAAAATACTTTGCCGTACGCAGGCCCAGCTCCTTAGAAGCCAGATCACGAATAGCGCGACGGTTCATGGTGAAGTTGACGGCACGAGCAGAAGGCACCACCTGGATGCCCTGTTCCTCGAATTGGAACAGACGTTCCGTACGGATGGCCTCAATCTCAGGTACGATAATGTCGGGCTGGTGTTTCTTCACCACAGCCTCAAGGGCCTCGCCGTCGAGCATATTAAACACTTCGCGCTCGTCGGCTACCTGCATAGCCGGTGCATTGTCGTAGCGGTCGCAGGCAATCACATACTGTCCTGCGCGCATGGCAGCAATTACGAACTCCTTGCCCAGTTCGCCTGAGCCTAACAATAGTATTTTCTTCATAGCTTTAACGTTTTACCAAATTCATACTTCATGGCCTGAAAAGCGGTCATTTCCAACTTTCCAAGGTAATTTGTTTGCGTGGCATATTTCAATGCCTCATAGTTCTTATATTTTCTTTCCTCGATATTGAGTCTCACTTTCCCATTCTTCACCAACCAGCGTGCCTCTTCAGTCTGCGCGCCCAGCTGTCCGTCGTTTGTGATAGTGATATAATAGCATCCATCGAAATCAGACATTTGGTAGTATCTTGTTCTGAATGGCCACAACAAGCTGCTCACCTCCATCTGTCCTCTCCACACGGTGATACGCTTGAAAGAGTAGAGATAAGTCAGCGATATGCCGCCAAGGAACAAAATTCCAAAAAGTGAGAATAGCACTTTTCCCAAAGTCATCTCTCCGTCACCCATGATACAGCTAAGAGGAAAGAGTAATGCCATCAACATAAATCCCCAAGCTCCATATATGTAAGGCATCCTGAATTCCGAGACGACCTCCTCATTATCGCGCGCTCTGAACTTCTCCTTCTGTTTCACCCTGATAGCTTCGCAGAGCTGTTCATAGTTACTATAGACAGCAGAAGCGATGCTTATAACGCGGCGCCCGCCACGTATGAGCCTCAGCACTTCGCCCTCTCGCATCCGCGAGGTTTCCAAATAGTCAAACTCCGTAAAGAAATAGAATCTGCGCCAGAACGGCAACAGCACACTCCTGGTCTCGATTCCATCTGGGTACACCGTAATACGTCGCAACCAACAAAGATAGCCCAGGCAGAACAAGGTTCCCAAAGCTATCATAGTCAGGCTCAATGGCACCAAGGTAGAAGACTGTAATGCAGAGACACCGCCACTGGCGATTACTCCCAGCATTATACCTAGCAAAGCACCAATAACAGCGCGACGATTAAACTTCGAAGTTATCATATTCTGTAAGATTACGGTCGAATTAGAATCAATGTTTACCTATTGGCATACATATTGTCGTAATACTTCTGGTAGTCGCCGGAGGTGACATTGTCGAGCCACGCCTGATTGTCGAGATACCAGCGCACCGTCTTTTCGATACCCTCCTCAAACTGCAGGCTTGGTTCCCAGCCCAGTTCACGCTGCAGCTTCGACGAGTCGATGGCGTAGCGCAGGTCATGGCCGGCACGGTCGGTGACAAACGTGATCAGATCCATATCCTCGCCTTCCTTGCGGCCCAGCAAGCGATCCACCGTCTTGATGACCACCTTTATAATATCTATATTCTTCCACTCGTTGAAACCACCAATATTGTATGTATCGGCAATCTTTCCCTTGTGGAAGATCAGGTCAATAGCACGGGCATGATCCTCTACAAACAACCAGTCGCGCACGTTCTCGCCCTTGCCATAGACAGGGAGCGGTTTGCGGTGGCGGATATTATTGATGAAAAGAGGTATCAACTTCTCAGGGAACTGATAAGGACCGTAGTTGTTGGAACAGTTGGTCACCACCACCGGCATTCCATAAGTATCGTGGAAGGCACGCACGAAATGGTCGCTCGAAGCCTTCGAAGCACTGTATGGTGAATGTGGATTATATTTTGTGGTCTCCAGGAAGAACTTGTCGCCATAGGCCAGATGATGTTCTGCCGAGGATGCTGTAGTAGTGAAAGGAGGTTCTATTCCCTCGGGGTGTGTCAGCTCCAGTGCGCCATACACCTCGTCTGTAGAGATATGATAGAAGCGCTTTCCCTCATACTTCTCGGGCAGCGATTCCCAATAGAGCTTTGCAGCCTGCAGCAGCGAGAGCGTACCCATCACGTTGGTCTTTGCAAAGGTAAAGGGATCCTTGATACTGCGATCCACATGACTCTCTGCAGCCAGATGGATGATGCCATCCACCTTTTTATCCTGCATCAACTGATAGAACGCGTCGAAGTCGCATATATCCATTTTCACGAACTCGTAATTTGGCTTATTCTCAATATCCTTCAGATTAGCCAGATTACCAGCATAAGTTAACTTGTCGAGATTGATAATGTGGTACTCAGGATACTTGTTCACAAACAAGCGAACAACATGGCTTCCAATAAAACCTGCACCACCGGTTATTACTATTGTTTTCATATTCATGTGATTAATTACTCCTTTCCTTGTTTATATTTTCTGTAGGTCCCCATGAGAAACATCACGAGGAATGCCACGAAGAATGTTCTTGAGGCATCCTGCCACGACTCATCGAGTCCGATGATATAACATAGTAACGTAAGCGCTGCCGCAACTATTGTGTCAACGATTACTTCCACGATCCACTCCATCATAAGCCACGCTCCTTTCCGGGATCAGCCAGTGTGATCACCTCTAAGTCCTTGAAGGCGCTGCCATCGATGGTCAGTCGCATCAGCGTGCGCTCCTTGTGCCAGCCCTGAAGGCCGGCAGCGCCAGGGTTCAGGTGCAACAGGTTCAGCGTCTTGTCGTATTTCACTTTCAGGATATGCGAATGCCCTGCGATGAACAACTGTGGCGGATTGGCAAACAGCGTGCTGCGCACCGAGGCATCATAGTTGCCGGGATAGCCACCGATATGCTTGATCAGCACATCCACATCCTCACATTTAAAACGGTTCAGTTCGCGATACATCAGTCTGAGGTCACCCCCATCACAGTTGCCGCATACAGCCCTGAAAGGTCTGAAAGCAGCCAGTCGCTCCGCCACCTCCACACTGCCGATGTCGCCAGCATGCCAAATCTCGTCACACTGTTCGAAGTAGTGCAAGTACTTATCGTCCCAATAGCTGTGCGTATCGCTGATTAAACCTATCCTTTTCATGCCGTAAACCTATGCTTTTCTGGTCGAAAACTGATGCTTTTCTCTGCGTAGAGCTATGCTTTACCTTCGAGCGTTAATAAACTTGGCAATGTAGTCTGCCGTTTCTTCGATGCCCATCACTGATGCGTCAATGCAGAGATGATAACTTTCCGATGCGCCCCAGTGCTTACCCGTGTAATAATTGTAGTAGGTGGCACGCTCGTGTTCGCCCTTCTCTATCATGTGTCGGGCCTCATCTCGCGAACAGTGGTGACGCTCGGCCACACGATCTATACGAATGTCGATTGGTGCCGTCACGAAGATGTTCACGCATTCAGGCATGTCGCGCAGCACATAGTCTGCGCAGCGACCCACAAACACGCAATTGCCCTCTGCAGCGGCCTTACGGATGGCGTCACTTTGAATCTTAAACAGAGCCTCTTGCGAAAAGTCATTCTGATAGAACCCGCTATCGGCGAGATGCACCGCACGGATGTTAAGCAGCGAGCGGAAAAAGCCCTTACACTCATCGTTCTGCTCGAAATACTCTTCCGAGAAGCCACTCTCCTTGGCTGCCAGCTCCAGGATTTCCTTATCATAGAAGCGTGCATCAAAAGTCTTCGCCAACAACTGGGCCACCATGCGTCCTCCGCTGCCCAACTGTCGTCCTACGTTGATTATCAATTTATCACCGCCATTCATACCTTTCCCACTTTAAAATCGCGCATATACTTCCACAACACAAAGGCTGCCATCATAGCTGCCAGACCATCACTTGTTGGCAATGCTGCCCAAAGGCCGTTCAATCCCCAGATCATAGGGAACAAGATGATGAGCGGCAACAGGATGGTGAGTTGTCTTGACAGCGAGAGGAAGATAGATATTTTCACTCTGCCTATACATTGGAAGAAGTTTGTAGTCACTGCTTGGAAACCTATCAGCGGGAACAACAGCATATTAATCAATATGCCATCGGCCGCCAAGCTAATCTGCACGGCATCCTTCGTAAAGATGCGTGCCATCTCTGAAGGGAAAAGAATAGCCATCAACCAGCCCAGCACCATGATGGCTGTGGCCGAAAGGATGGCTAGGTTAAGACAGCGAAGCATGCGGTCGAAATGCTTCGCACCGTAGTTATATCCCACGATGGGCTGCATGCCCTGGTTTATTCCCATGATAATCATGAAGAAGAACATACCAAACGTATTGGCAATGCCGTATGCACCTACCGCCATATCGCCGCCGTAAGACAGAAACTGGCGATTCATGAAGATCACGATGATGCACGAGGTGGCATTCATCAAGAAAGGCGAGATGCCGATGGCGATGATGTTTTTCACCAGATCGGTCTTCAGGCCATAGATGCCACGCTTCAGATGAATCAGTTCTTTGGGGTCGGAAAAAATCCACAGCTGCCAGCATAGCGCCAGCGTCTGCGAAGTGATAGTGGCCAAAGCGGCTCCTCTGATACCCCAGCGAAGCACCCATACGAAGGCGATGACCAGCAGGATGTTCATCATCACCGTGAACAGGGTGGCATACATCGCATGTCTGGGTTTTCCGCAGGCACGCAACAAGGCATTCATACCGAAGTACATATGGGTCACGATGTTACCAGCCAGGATAATCTCCATGAACTCCCGGGCATAAGGCAACGTCACATCGCTGGCACCAAAGAAACGAAGTATCGGGTCGAGAAACAACAGGCAAACCGTCATAAAAAGGAATCCCACGATGAGATTCAGCGTGATCGTGTTGCCCAACAAATGCTCAGCCGTGTCGTAGTCACGCTGTCCCAGTTTCACGCTGATGCAAGTAGAGGCACCAACGCCCACAGCAGCACCAAAAGCTGCGCTAAGGTTCATGAAGGGAAACGTAACCGATAGGCCGTTGATGGCATCGGCTCCCACCAGTTGTCCAATGGAGGCACGGTCGATAATATTATAGAGTGACGAGGCCGTCATAGCCACGATGGCTGGCAACGCATACTGCCATAGCAGCGCTCCCACCGGCTTCTGTCCCAGTTCTAATGCTTTCGCTTTACTGTCCATATCTTATATTAACGTCTGCAAAGATACGAAACTTTTTCGATTTACCAACGTCTTTCATGCCAAAAGTTTGGCTATTTCATTTTTTATTCATACTTTTGTAATCATTTAAATAATAATCATTCATGAAACGTCTCATTCTCTTCATGACTTTACTGCTTGCCGGCCTGACTGTCCATGCCGGAAAAATAAAATATCCTGGCAGTAAAGTCTATATCTACAGATACACACTTACCGACAAGAAGACGACGCATCATTCGCTGAAGGAAGCTGGCAAATTTCTTTCTAGAAAGAGTCTGAACCGCCGTCGCAAGCAGGGCATCGCCATCGACTCCACCGACCTGCCCATCCCTCAGAGCTACATCCGCATGTTTTCATCAAAGGGAACCACCGTGCTGGGCACCAGCAAGTGGCAGAACGCCGTGCTGGTCAGCTCGAAAGACACCACCGAGCTCTGTCGTCTCGGCACGCTCCCCATCGTCAAGGCAAGCCGCTGTGTGTATATCTCGCCCGACTCTATCGAGCGCCCAGCCGACATCCGCTGGAATGTTCATGAGACGTTCAACCGCTGGGACTCTATCCATAACGACCCCTACGGCATGTCCAGACCACAGATTGAGACACTGGCCGGCCACTGGCTCCACGAGCAAGGTTTCACCGGAAAGGGGGTCACCATTGCCATTCTCGATGGTGGTTTTCAGAACTACGACCGCATCCCTGCCCTCAGAGAGAGCCGCATCGTGGGCACACACGACTTTGTAGTCACGGCCCTCGACCATCGTTTCTACAACGACAAAGAGACGTGTTTCAACAGCATTGACCACGGCACCAAGGTGTTCTCGGCACTTGCCGCCAAAGCACCCGAGGTATGCATGGGCACTGCGCCCGATGCCAATTATTGGTTGTTGCGCTGCGAAGACTACAACACCGAACAGCCCGTAGAGGAAGACCTTTGGACGATGGCAGCCGAATTTGCCGATTCCGTTGGCGTGGATATCATCAACTCCAGCTTGGGCTATTATAAGTTTGACAACGACCGTGGCAACTACCGCCTGCAAGACCTCGACGGCAAGACGGCTTTCATATCTCGAACGGCCTCCATGCTGGCCCAGAAGGGCATCGTGCTCTGCAATTCTGCCGGCAACTCGGGCATGGGACCGTGGAAGAAGATCAGCGTTCCCGCCGATGCCACCGATATACTGACCGTTGGCGCCATCGACCAGAAGCTGATCATTGCCGCTTTCTCCAGCCTGGGTCCCACGCAAGACGGGCGCATCAAACCAGATGTAGTCGCCATCGGAGCCCCCACGGCCCTGATCTCTGGCCGCGGCACACTGATAAACGACATGGGCACATCGTTCTCAACACCCATCGTCGCCGGCCTCGTTGCCTGTCTCTGGCAGGCACTTCCCCACAAGAATGCCTACGAGATCATCGACCTGGTGCGCCGCAGTGGTGACCATCACAAAGAGCCAACCAACGTCTATGGCTATGGTATTCCCAACTTCTGGACCGCTTATCAATTAGGACTATGACCACTTTCACGCTCTACGAGCTCAACAGTTTGGTACGACAGACCATCGAAGGCTCGATGGATCAGGACTACTGGGTGGATGCAGAACTGTCGGAATGCCGCGAGAGCAGAGGACACTGCTACATGGAGCTCATCCAAAAAGACGAGTTCTCCAACACGCCTGTGGCACGCGCCTCGGCCAAGTGCTGGAAGAACACATGGGCCATGCTGCAACCACACTTCGAGCGCATCACCGGACAACCCCTGCATGCAGGCCTGAAAGTGCGTCTCAAGGTCTATCCGCAATTTCACGAAGCCTTCGGATTCTCGTGGATTGTCACCGACATCGACCCCACCTACACCATGGGCGACATGGCGCGCCGCCGCCAGGAGATCATCAAGCAACTGAAGGAAGAAGGTGTCTTCGACCTGCAAAAGGAGCTGGCGCTCTCTGCTTTTGCCCTCAACATTGCCGTCATCTCCAGCGAGACGGCCGCAGGCTATGGTGACTTTGTCAACCAACTGGCCGACACGCCTTTCGACTTCCACACCCAACTCTTCCCCGCTATCATGCAGGGTGAACAGGTAGAGCAAAGCATCATTATGGCTTTGAACAGAATCTACCAGCAGCTAACCGAACTATTCTCTTCACCATTCGACTGCGTGGTCATCATTCGCGGTGGCGGAGCCACTGCCGACCTGTCGGGATTCGACACCTTGGCCCTGGCAGAGAACGTGGCCAACTTCCCGCTGCCCATCATTACCGGTATCGGACACGACCGCGACGAGTCTGTGCTAGACATGGTCAGCCACACCAGAGTGAAGACACCCACGGCTGCCGCACAGCTTCTCATCTCCAACATCGAGAAGACCCAGCACCAGATAGAGACGTGCGAAGAGCGCATCGCACACTACGCACAGAGCAGAATTGAGGTCGAACAGCTACGTCTGGCCCGTCTTTCAGAACACATTCCCCCACTCTTCTCGCTGGTGAAAGCCCGCCAAGAGGCCCTCTTAGACCGCCATCTGCAGGCCATCGTCTCTCACCTACAGAGGACGCTTGAAAAAGAAGGACACCGACTAAACCTTCTGGAACAGAGAGCACAGGCGCTCGACCCGACCCTCTTGCTGAAACGAGGCTATAGCATCACGCTCCATAACGGCAAGCTTCTGCGCGACCCGTCACAGGTGAAACCCAACGAAGAAATAGAAACCCGCCTTGAAAAGGGCACCATCATATCTATCGTCAAATGAACTACGAAGAATCATTACAGCAACTGGAAACCATCGTTCGCAAGATGGAGAACAACGAATTTGGCATCGACGAGCTGTCCGAACAGTTGAAATCCGCACTGGAGATTATCAAGCAGTGCAAAGAGAAACTTAACAAGACTGATAGCGAAATTAAAAAAATACTGGAAAAAAGTTAGAAATACTTGCTGAAAACAGAATTTTTGTATAACTTTGCATCACTTTTTAAACATTTCTAAACGGATTTAATGATCACAAAAAGATTATGAAAGAACTGGATTGGAAGAATCTATCGTTCGGCTATATGCCAACGGACTACAACGTACGCTGCTACTATCGCAACGGAAAATGGGGAGAAATAGAAGTATCGTCAGACGAGTATCTGAAACTTCATATGGCAGCCACCTGTCTGCACTACGGTCAGGAAGCATTCGAAGGTCTGAAAGCCTACCGCTGTCCTGACGGAAAGGTACGCCTGTTCCGCGTGAAAGACAACGCAGAACGCCTGCAGTCAACCTGCCGCGGCATCATGATGCCCGAGGTTCCCACCGAATTGTTTATCGAGATGGCAGAGAAAGTGGTTCGCCTGAATCAGGAATGGATTCCCACCTACGAGAGCGGTGCTACCCTCTACCTGCGCCCACTGCTGATTGGTACCAGCGCACAGGTTGGTGTACACCCCGCCAAAGAATACCTTTTCTTAATCTTCGTAACGCCCGTAGGTCCCTACTTCAAGGGCGGTTTCTCTAGCAACCCCTACGTCATCGTGCGCGATTACGACCGCAGTGCACCTCTCGGCACAGGTAAGTATAAGGTGGGTGGTAACTATGCCGCATCGCTGTTTGCCAACAACCTGGCTCACGAGAAGGGCTACGCCTGCGAGTTCTACCTAGATGCTAAGGAGAAGAAATACATCGACGAGTGTGGTGCTGCCAACTTCTTCGGCATCAAGGACAACACCTATATCACACCAAAGTCAACCTCTATCCTGCCCTCTATCACCAACCGCTCGCTGATGCAGGTGGCAGAAGACCTGGGCATGAAGGTAGAGCGCCGTCCTATTCCAGAGGAAGAGCTGTCAACCTTCGAGGAAGCCGGTGCTTGCGGCACTGCTGCTGTGATCAGCCCCATCTCGTATATTGACGACCTGGAGACTGGCAAGCGCTATGACTTCGGACCCAACCCCGGTCCTCAGTCTAAGAAGCTCTATGACACACTGCGTGGCATCCAGTATGGCACCATCGAGGACAAGCACGGATGGACCACAGTTGTCATTGACTAAACAGCATTTTTATCAACCTAAAATACCTATAACTTATGGACAACTTTAATGGAAATGCCTTTCCACAGCAGCCCAAGGACTATAAGACTTGGTCTATCGTGAACCTCATCTTATCCATCATCTGTTGTGGATGTCCGGGAATCGTCCCACTAATACTGTCAATTATCGCCGTCGTGAAATCTAACGAAGTAGCGAGGAATAACAGCATCGGCGAATCGGCCTTACCTGCGGCAATGAATGCCTCTCAGACAGCCAAGACACTGAACATCATCAGCACCGTCTGGATTATTGCATCTCTTATCATTGAGATTATTTACTTCAGCATCTTTGGAGTAGCTCAGATTATGGCCTTGATGAACATGTAATGAAGTCCATAGGCAAAAAAGTATTTATCACATCAGGAATAGCAGCCTCAGCATTCGTGCTGTTGCTGCTATTCCTTTTTAACCCCACGGAGGTCATTCTCGTTCCCAAATGTTCTTTTCATGAGCTAACGGGGCTGAACTGTCCTGGATGCGGCATGCAGCGTTTCCTTCATGCGCTGATGCATGGTCATTTCTCAGAAGCCATCCACTACAACTATCTACTCATCATCATCCTGCCCTACATTGTTCTCTTCGCTATTGAAGAGCTGCTGCTGACTGGCAAAAGCCAACAGAGATGGCGCAACATACTGACCAGCAAATGGATTCTCTACGCCTTATGTATTCTGGCACCCGCATGGTTTATAGCCAGAAATCTACTACACATCTAACGTAATTATTCATATCAGCAACCCTCTTTCCTTCTGTATCAGCGCTGAGTATGAACTATCATTTCCATCCTATTTATTTGTAATATCGGAAAATTATTCGTACCTTTGCTCCAAAATAAAAAAGATGAGCAAAGGAAAACTGGCAAAGTTTGCCGACATGGAGACCTACGAGAATGTGTTTCAATACCCCTATTCGGTAGTGGACGAAGTCCCGTTTGAGATGCGAGGTCGCTGGCGTGAAGACTATTTCCACAACGACAACCCCATTGTTCTGGAACTGGGTTGTGGAAAGGGCGAGTACGCCGTAGAGTTAGCAAAGCTATATCCCAAGAAGAACTTTATTGGTGTTGACATCAAAGGTGCACGCATGTGGACCGGTGCCACCCGCGCCCTGAAGGAAGGTCAGAAGAACGTGGCTTTCCTGCGCACCAACATTGAGATCATCGACCGTTTCTTTGCCCCCGACGAGGTACAGGAGATCTGGCTCACCTTCAGCGATCCACAGATGAAGAATCCGCGCAAGCGACTCACCTCCACCTACTTCATGGAGCGCTATCGCCGTTTCCTGATTGACAAGGGCATCATTCACCTGAAGACCGACTCCAACTTCCTCTTCACCTATACGGGCTATATGATCGACAAGAACCAGTTGCCCGTGATTGTGAAGACAGAAGACCTCTACCACGACGACCAGATTGACGACAAGGAGCTGCTCTCCATCCAGACCTACTACGAGAGCATGTGGCTGGCTCGCGGCCTCAACATCCGTTACGTCAAGTTCCAGTTGCCGCACGACGGACTCCTCGCAGAGCCCGATGTAGAGATACCACTTGACGACTACCGCAGCTATCACCGCTCGAAAAGGAGCTCGCTTGATACTGCCAAATGAATACTTTGCCTTATGAAGAAAATCCTTACTACCATCCTACTACTACTGACCTCACTATGGACTACCGCCCAACAGCTGACCATCACCACCGATGCCGAAGGCCAGTTGGCACAGCTGCTGCCCGATAGCAGTCGCAATTCCGTAGAAGAACTGGCCATCAGCGGTCCGCTGAACGGCAATGACATGAAGATTATTCAGCTGATTGCCAACCGAAACCGCATCAAGAAAGGCTCTGACCGCATGCTCAGAGTGCTTGACCTATCAGAAGCCACCCTCACTGGTGGCAAAAGCAGTTTTCGAATGAAAGCGGGCACACTGCCTGCCGCCATGTTCCTGAACTGCAAATCACTTCAGAAAATTATCCTCCCCAATACCACTAGCGAGGTGAGTCGCAGCTGCTTCAGTGGCTGTGTGAACCTGGAAGAGGTCATCATCCCCGAAGGCACCGAGGTCATTGGCGAGTATGCCTTCAATAACTGTTCTGCTTTGAGAGCCGTCACACTGCCTCAAAGTCTGACCACCATCAAAAACCATGCTTTTGATGGTTGTCTGTTGTTCACCGAAATAGAAATCCCCGCCAATGTCACGAAGATGGACGCCTATGCTTTCAATAACTGCGTTCACCTGCAACAGGCCCATATCAAAGCCGACATCAACCGTCTTGCCGACAATGCCTTCTCTGGTTGCGTGGCGCTGCAGCAAGTTGAGATTCCTACATCCGTCACCCTGATTGGCAACAATGCCTTCAAGGGGTGTGCGGCCTTGGAACAGGTGCAGATGCCCGATGCCATCTCCCAGATTAGCAACAATGCCTTTGAAGGCTGCACCAGTCTGGCACAGGTAGAGATGGCCACAGCCACCATTGTGGGCAGCGAGGCCTTCAAGGGGTGCATCGCACTGACGAGCATCAGCTTCGAGAATGCTCATCGCATCGGCAGCAGCGCTTTCCAGAACTGCAGCAGTCTGGCTTCGGTCCAAATAGACGGCTTTATCAAGAACCTGGGAGAGGAGACTTTCTCGGGGTGCAGCAGCTTGGCAGAACTATCGATCCCGACCACCATCAAGGTCATCGGCGAGCGAGCGTTCTACGACTGCAAGTCATTGCAAGAGATCAAGTTGCCAGAGGCACTCACACGCATACAGGATCATGCTTTCGAGAATTGCGCCAGTCTGCACTGGATACACATTCCCAGCATGGTGAAGCAGATGGGAAGCGACGTCTTCGAGAACTGCGTCTCGCTGGACAGCGTGTTCATCCAGGGATTCATAGACAAGATAGAGAGCGACGCTTTCCGCGCTTGCAGGTCGCTGCGCGTGGTCCGTCTGCCCATCTCCGTGAAAAGCATCCAGGACAACGCCTTCCAGGACTGCACATCGCTGAGCAGCATCAACCTGCCCATCTCTATCACCAGCATTGGCGACAATGCCTTTGAGCGCTGCGCCTCGCTACGCACCGTCATCGTGCCTGCGGCGTGCGCCACCATCGGCACCGCAGCCTTTCGCGAGTGCAGTTCGCTGACCCGACTAGAGTTGCCTGCAGCGATGAAGAAGATTGGCGGCAATGCCTTTGCCAAATGCGTGTCTCTGCGCGAGTTGGCCATGCGCTGTCCCCTGCCCCCCTCTATCTCGCACAGCACCTTCAAGGGTGTCACTCTGAATGCCTGCAAGATAACAGTACCCAGAGGTTGCTTGGACAATTACACCGAAGATAAATCATGGAAAAAGATGCCAATTTTATTGGATCAGGAATAACACTTAAATAACAAAACACACATATGACATTATATCCAAAACTGATTATGGATGCGCTCGCTACGGTAACCTATGCGGGCACGAAGAAAAATCTGGTAGAAAGTGAAATGGTGGCCGACACGCCAACCGTTGTTCCCCTCGACCCTGCCGTGGAGGGCAACAACTGGAAGGTCACCGTGGTTCTGGTGTTCCCTCGCGACACCGACCCTTTCCTGAAGTCAACCGTCAAGGCTGCCGAGGCTGCCATCAAATATCACTGTGGACAAGACATCGAGGTGGTGATCGAGACGGAGTTCAAGTCAAAGCCCCGTCCAGAAGTAGAGAAGCTACTGCCCCAGGTAAAGAACATCATTGCCGTGAGCTCTGGCAAGGGCGGCGTCGGCAAATCGACCGTCTCTGCCAATCTGGCCATTGCCCTGGCTCGCCTGGGTTATAAGGTCGGTCTGCTCGATACCGACATCTTTGGTCCTTCAATGCCCAAGATGTTCAACGTAGAGGATGCCCGTCCCTATGCCACAGAGAAAGACGGCCGACAGCTCATCGTGCCCGTAGAGCAATATGGTGTCAAACTGCTCAGCATTGGTTTCTTTGTCAACCCCGACACAGCCACCCTGTGGCGTGGCGGTATGGCAACCAGTGCGCTGAAGCAGCTCATAGCCGATGCTGACTGGGGCGAGTTAGACTATTTCATCCTCGATACCCCTCCTGGCACCAGCGACATCCACCTGACTCTGCTTCAGACGCTGGCCATCACGGGTGCCGTCATCGTGTCAACACCACAACAGGTGGCACTGGCCGATGCGCGCAAGGGCATCGACATGTATCGCAACGAGAAAGTGAACGTGCCCATCCTGGGACTCATTGAAAATATGGCGTGGTTTACGCCTGCCGAACTGCCAGAGAACAAGTACTACATCTTTGGCAAGGAGGGCTGCAAGCAGTTGGCTCAAGAAATGAACGTGCCCCTCTTGGCACAGATACCACTGGTGCAGAGCATCTGCGAGAGTGGTGATCAGGGTGCACCCGCTGCCACCAAGGTTGACACCATCACCGGACAGGCCTTTATCAACCTGGCCCAGGCTGTAGTGACGGTGGTGAACCGCCGCAACAAAGAGTTGCCAAAAACCAAGATTGTTGGTATGAAGGGTTAATAATTCGTCACCTTTATAGACTATCCAACCCATCCGAGGCCGTGATAGATAAAACTGGCACGGCCTCGGTTACAATGACAGGTATAAGCATAAGAAATATGTTACTTTACTATAACATTTGATACACCGAACTGTTTTTATCACTTAATGTATCAATTTTTATAATCTTTACTCTCGGAATTACATACTTTTACAAGTACAAAACAATTTATTAATTTATTATTAACTCTAACAAAACAACGCTTATGAAAAAATTATTTTTACTTATGTGTTTGATGGCATCCACTGTAATTGCTTCTGCTACAGACGTATGGACTGGTGAACAGCCCGTATCGGGGACTAACACCATTCAAATTGATACTGCTAAGTTTGCAGATATAAAGGTTGGCGACAAGCTAGTTGTTGAATTCAAAGATGCGGAAGGCGAAGCTATCGAGCTGCACAGCAATGGCGGAATGTTGCCTGGCACACGCTACGCCCATTTTATTTATCCCGAAAATCGCAATATAGATGTGTTCGTCACCCAAGCAATGTGTACATCCTTAAAAGAGCATGGCCTAGAGATTTGCGGTTCAAAATTCACCGCGACCAAGGTATGGTATGGTGACGGCAAGCAAAATATAGACGAGAACATCGTATGGACTGGCTATTTCTGGATGGATAACTGGAGTACATTGGAGATTACCAAGAACAGCTTCGCAGGTGTTGACTGGAGCGAAGTCTCAGCCATCCGTTTCTGTTCAGAAGCTGGTCGAACCGATTACATCATCAATGTTCTGATTAATTGGGAAGATGGAGGTAAACTAGGTGATCAGAGCACGATGACCATGACCAACGACTATGCAGAGCTTAGCCTTGATAATATTAATATGGAAGAAAGACTGAGCAATACAGACCGACTCATGATTCAGTGCAACAAAGAGGGCGGCGAACCATTCAACTTCACCGATATCATACTCATCAAAAAGACTTCAACAGGTATTAATACGATTAAAGGTTCGGCAAAAGCTTCTAAGGTGGCTTTCAACCTTGCAGGTCAGCGTGTGACTCAGCCAACCAAAGGTCTGTACATCATCGATGGTAAAAAGGTGATTCTGAAATAGTCTAGAATAGCTATTAGCCCCCTTCCATGGTAACGGTTAATAGTTCGCTATAAACGAAAAGAAGAGGTCACGTCAGTTACATCTGGCGTGACCTCTTGATTATTTTCTGTCTGTCAACGACAATCGTGCCCTGCCGCAGACCTTGCACCTTTCTACCTAAAAGGTCATAGACAGGCGATGATTTTTCCGTATCCACATCTGGTTGTCTGATGCCCGAATGGTCTGCCTTTTTCGCGGGTGTGTAGCGCTGATTATTATTAATAATGGTGTTGACCAGTTCCAGTCCCTTCACGTCGTAAGAACCAGACCTATCCTTTCCGGCAAAGTCCATCATCACAATGCCAGTTGGTCCTGCCTGCGTGTCCACAGCCAGATAGTCTATCACCTTCTGATTGCACTTTGCTGCATTATCCTTGTTGCCATTGGTCGAGGCCGACTGTGTATAGCCAGACGTATGGTTGATGCACACCACCAGATGACGGGTGCCCTGTTCCACATTATTCTTTGTAGAGAAGTTAAGGAGCTTTTCAATACCATTGAGCTTGGCCGTCATATTGTCCAACACCTCGTAGAAGTCCTGCACGTAGAGCGTTCCGATGTTTCGGCCCGTGCCCCTGATGCTGGCAGTGACATAGTCGGTCTGATGTCCCCACCCTGTGACAAAAGCCCCCACAGGCTGACTGCCATAGCTATCGCGCGAGAAGACGAGCACCTTGCCGCGCAGTTCGCCCACCGTCAAGTCGCGCCTGTAGGTGGCCAGCTGCGGCAGTATGTCATCGCTATTCAGACAGTCACTTATCATGTCAGCCCATTTGTCGCTGTTGCTGTCGCCATCGGTCTCATGGCGCATCACCACCACCACAAACTCAGACGGATGACTGCTGACGAACTGGCAGAGTTGTCTCATCGTGTTGGCAAACTTTGCGTTGGTTGCTAGGATGCCGTGGTTAATCACCAATTCATTGCCCGACACACAAGGACGGAGATCAAAAGCCCTCACGCCGCATGCCAGTTGTTGTTCGATGGAGAGGTCTTGCGTTTGGGCCATCGCAGCCCCCACTAAACTCGTCAGTCCAGGCCAACCATCGCCCGTGGCACTATCGTGGGTGCCGGGAATGCTCACCTGTGTCCAATAGGTGTTATCGTCAAGCTGTGCCATCCAGTCTTCGGCCATAGTGGTGTTCATCATCCCCCCGAAGACCAGCATCAGGAGTACCATTCTTTTCATCTTGCTTTGCATGTTCTTACCATTTAGTTTTAGGTTTTTATTTCCAAATCGTCTGCAAAATTAATCATCCGGAATGGAACGACCAAGAAAAAGCCGCAATTATTTTCGTTTTGGTAAATTTAAATAAATAAAATCTTAAATTGTATATCTATAACAGAGTTTCGCATAAATTATCACCATCGTGTGGCAAAATCATTTATCTTTGCGACGTGAATGATTACTAACAATCACGAACCATGACTAGACTATTTGTTTTGATGGTATCACTACTGCCCTGCATCAACGGGACTTGTTGCATACAAGACACGGTGAGCACCGACACGCTGCCACGACGATTCATCGTCATCAACATGGAAACGGGCGTTCCCATTCGCAACGTGCTGATTACAACCGACGACGGACAAGAGACTGTCAGCACGTGGGAAGGAGTCCTCCAGCTGAAGAGCAGTTTCAAAGAACTGACGCTCATGCACGCCAGCTTCGAGAAGCGCAGAATGCGCAGCGACGAACTGCAGGGCG
Source organism: Xylanibacter brevis P6B11 (assembly GCF_000621825.1). Classification (NCBI taxonomy): domain Bacteria; kingdom Pseudomonadati; phylum Bacteroidota; class Bacteroidia; order Bacteroidales; family Prevotellaceae; genus Xylanibacter; species Xylanibacter brevis. The sequence continues at coordinate 390,833 of NZ_JHXG01000003.1, read as the reverse complement.
ACACGATCGAGTTGTTGCCCCGTCTGTTTTCGGTCAACGAGGTCGTCATCTGGGGAAAGCATCGCGACAAGACTGCCACGGCCTTCCAGAAGCCTTCGAAGGTAGATATGCAACTGATGGAGGCCAACCCGAAAGGCTTCAATCCTCTTGGACTTATCTACTGGGGCATTGACGAGTTGTGGCTCAAAAAGCAACGACGCCGAAAAGCAGCCGAAAAGCAACGCAGAAAGATGATTCTTGATAACTATTAGTAGAGGTCTTGATAGGCTATAGTTACACTTTTGCTCTGCGTCCAGCCCCTGGAATGGTCAGTTCTAGCCCCTAGACACGGTCAATCCAGGGGCTGGATGAGTGCTCGCTAGGGGCTGGATGCAAGCTATCCAGGGGCTAGATGCGGAGCAAAAGTGCCACTATTGCAACACAAAAGTGGCACTTTAAGCCAACGAAAGTGCCGCTTTAACTAAGGCAAAGTGCCACTTTAGCGTAACTAAAGTGGCACTTTGCCGTAAGGAAACCTATGCTTGGGTATGCTTCTTGCGCTGCTCCACGCGCTCTTTCATTTCCTGATACTCCTGCTTGATACGTTTATGCGCCTGGTTGATCTGGAACGAATAAACGAGATAGGCCAACAGGAAATAGGCGCCGGCCTGAATCCACAGGATGCGATACTCAAACAGCACATCGGCGAGCGAGGCCCCCATGGAGTTGAGACGCACATAGGCACGGACGCCAAAGGTCGAGGGGAACAGCCACGAGATGCCCTGCCAGACGCCGGGAATGTTGGACTGTGGCCAACTGAGACCCGTCATAAACAGCAGTGGCACGGACACAAAGACCATGAGCAGCATCACATTCTCGCGATAGCGTACCAAGCACGACACCGTCATACCAAAGAAGATGCAAGCCAGCACGTAAGGGAGGGCCACGGCCAACAACGAAGTCCACTGGGCCAACTGCGGGAAGTGGAACAGACGGGGAACGGCCAACAGCAGCCAAGCGCCCATCACGGCATAGACCATGAAGTAGGCCAAGGCCTTGCCAGCCACAATGCGCGACACGCCATGATAGTGCTTACTCATGGGCACCAGCTGCCCGTAGCGGTTTTGCTCGCGCGCCGTACCTGCTGCCAGGCCGATGCCCAACACCAAGGTCTGCTGCAGTATGAGCATCAGCACACCTGGCAAGATAGACGAACCATAACCACCCGAGGGGTTGAAGATAGGCACCTCGTCGAACGCCAACGGCTTCGAGGCTATCAGCTCCTCCTGCTTGGTGTAGCGACCGGCCAACTTGGTCTTGATCTCTGTGCCCATCTGCATGGTCACGAGCTGGGCCGTCTGGAAGATGGCCTTATAGGTCAGCATCAGCGCCATGTCGCAATACACGCTGACGGTGGCTTGCTGCATGCGGTTGATGTTCAAATCGAAATCACTGGGAATATGGTACACGCCCTTCACCAACTGGCGACTGACCAGCGACTGGGCCTCATCCATATCCTGAGCATAGTATGCCACCCTGACGTCGGCCGAGGCATCGCACATGCGGATGAACTGTCGAGACAACGACGAATGCGAGTCATCGACCACCGCCACCGGCACCTCGTGCACCGTCTCGTTATTGTATATCCACGAATAAAGCAGCGGATAGACAATGGGCACCACCAAGAAGAAGATGATCACACCCTCGTCTCTGACCATCAGTTTCATCTCTCGCCACCAGATGAAACAGATGTCGTGAAGTCCTTCGTTCAGATTACGGAATATAGACATAGGTAAGCATTGCGTTCTTTATTTTCTTCAACACAAACCAAGGCAACAACAAGAAGGCTACCAAGGCTGCAAAATGGAACCACGCATCAATGAGCGGGAAACCATTGAAGATACATATCTGATAAATCATGAAATAATGGCGCAACGGAAAGAGCCACGACAGCGATTGCAGCGCACTATCCATGCCCATCACGGGATAGGCCGAACCAACCATCGAGATGCTGAGCACGGCCCACAGCGAACAGATACTGAGCGACATGCGCAGCGAGGGCATCAGACCGAAAGCGAAGATGCCAAAGCCCTGGGCCGAAAGCACCTGAATGAGGCCCAGCAACACCAGCATCCACGGACTGCCCAGATGCGGGAAGCCCAGCACGATAAACACGTAGTACTCGTATGCAAAGATGATGGCCAGGAAGATGAGTGTCTGCACCAGGAACTTGCCGACGATGGCCACAAGGATGTTGTTGCCAGCCATCTCCATCAGCTGCTTTCCGGTGTCGAACTTAATCTCTGTGCCCAGCGAATAGGCTGAGATCAGGAAAATGAACAACATGATGATGCCCGGCACCATCATCGTTGTGAGGTAGATGTTATAGCTGGTCCACGGATTGGCAATCTGGTGCAGGTCCACACGGATGGGCTGCAGCAACGTCTGTATCTGTTCGTCGGTCATGCCCTTGGCCCGCATCGTGGCCTGTCCCAAGGCTGCCGACCCGAGCGTTGAGACGGTCTTCATGTCCTTCATCACCAAGGCACCTGCCGCCATCGTGGTGTATGTGTAGTAGAAGGAAATCTTAGGCTGACGATTGGCCAGCAGCTCGTCGGTGGTTCCCTTCGGCAGATACATGAAGCCATAGATCTCGTTGCGCTGAATGGCGCGCCGTGCCTCCGCCACACTGGGGTAGCGCGCCACGACATGCGACATCTGGAAAGCATCCAAGCGATGGGTCAGCGAACGCGTCATCGAGGTGTTGTCCAGGTCAACAACACCCAGAGGCATCTCGGTGGGCAATCCTTCGTTCAGCATCGAGGTGAAGAACACCGTCACCAGGATAGGAAAGACCACCATGCAGAAGGCGTAGAGGTGATTCCGTCTGAGAATCGCCAGTTCGCGCATCATCAAATGGAAAATTCGCAATAGATACTTCATTTACTTGATAATCAACGACATTCCCGGACGGAGTCCTTCCATCTTCTCGACCGGACGTGCCTTTACCTCGAATGTTTTCAGGTCATACTGGCCATTGGCCTTCGTGGCTTTCCACACGGCATAAGAGCCCTGATCCTTCAGGTAGTACACCTTCATCTTGACATTCTTATTGAAGGCAGGCACAAAGGCTTCAAACTCAGTGCCGATGGCCAAAGAGCCCAACTGATCCTCGCGCACGTTGAATGTGCCCCACATGTCGTTCATCATGGAGATGGTCATGATGGGACTGCCCGTGCCAACGAGTTCGCCAATCTTTGGGTAGATGTTGCTCACCTCACCATCCATCTGGGCTATCTGCACCGTCTCGCTGATGTATGAGTTCACCTCCTGCACAGCACCTTTGGCGCGGTTCACCTGTGCCTGGGCAGCCAATTTCTCCTCACGGCGTGCACCATTCTGCGCCATGTCATACTGACTCTGCGCAGCTTTCATCTGAGCCTCAGAGGCTTTATACATAGCCTGAGCCTCATCGCGCTTCTGAGCGCTGACCACGCCCTCGTCGAACAAACGCTGAACGCGGTGGTATGACTTCTCGGCAATCTCGTAGGCAGCCTTGGCCTGCTGCAGCAACTGATAGGCACCCTGCACCTGTTCTTTGCGGGCACCATTCTTTGCCATCAGTTCCATGGCCGAAGCTGCATCCTCGGCACTCTGCGCCTGCTGTCTCTTGGCGTTCACCTCGGGGGCATCGAGGATGGCCAGCGTGTCGCCGGCCTTCACAAAGTCGCCCTCTTTCACACGTATCTCAAGGATACGACCGGGAACCTTGCTCGACACACGATATTCAGACACTTCCACCTGACCCTGAATCAGCTCGGGGTCGCGGCCCAGGGCAAAGAAGCCTATGAGTGCTACTAGTATGACCACGCAAGCGAAGCCCAGGATGGCATACAAAATATTCTTATGTTGCGTTGATGCTTGTACTGACATAATTCAAAATGATTATAAAACTAAAACTCTTTTCTTTGAACTCTTAACTCTGAAACGGTGAACTATTTAAGTTGTCCCATGGCTTTCTGCAAATCTACCTGCGCCATCTTCACATCGATGTCGGCATCTATCTTCTGCGACTTGGCCTGTAGCCAGGCGGTCTGTGCCTCCATCACGGTGGTGGGAGTAATCACACCTTCGCGGAAACCGATTTCCGCTGTACGCAGGTTCTCTTCGGCCCGCTTGATACTGGCCTCAGCCATCGCCTGACGTTTGTTGGCCTCGTCAACCTTGAAGTTGGTTTGATTGACCTGCAGCTCTATTTTCTCGCGAGCCTCCTCCAGTTCCAGGTTGGCAATGGCAGTAGCGCCCTTGGATGCTCTGACCTTATAGTTCACGTCGCCCCAGTTCCAGATGGGCACACGCACCATCACACCGACATTCCACATGCCTCCAAACTTCTTCTCGAAGCCATTGAGCAGGTTGGGATTGGAAACAACATAGCCACCAGTGAGCAGCACCTGAGGCAGGTTGCCGGCACGCAAAAGGTTGGTGGACTGTCTCGACAGATCAACCGCACTCTCCAGCAGTCGCAGTTCTGGACGATTCTCCATGGCAGCTGCACGGGCATCATCGTCGTCGGCAGCTAATGCTGGCGTCACCTCTGCCAGGCTGTCGGCATTTTCATCGACCAAAGTGATTTTGCTGTCTGAAGGCAGACCTATCTGCTGGCAAAGCAACATCTTGGCCAGTACAAGTCCGTCGTTCACTCTTTGAAGATTCATTTCGGCTTCGCTCACCTTCACACTGACGCTCAGACCATCGCTGCGAGTGGCCACACCCTCGGCGATCATCTTCTGCACGTCGTCGTCCAGTTTCTTCACCACCTCGAGATAGCTCTCGGCCAGACGCTGCTTGTGTCTCAGCGAGACAACGAGCCAATAGGTCTTGTCGGTTTCATAGAGTGTCAACTGGCGGGTGGCATCCTGCGTGTGTTCGGCCATATCCTGATTGATACGCGCCATCTTGTTCATGGCCACGATGCTACCGCCCATGAACACAGGCTGTGTGAGCATCACCGAACCGGCAAAGATGTTGCGACTGTCGGTCTCCAGCGCATCGACAATGCGCTGACCAGTGGCATCGAGCACGCCGAGCAACGTTGAAATGGCGGGGGCCGACGATGCGCCAGGCACCACTTGTTCCATCCGCTGACCAGCAGCCGTGCCCAACTTAGGGAAGGTACTCTTCTGGTCGTCGTTCAGCAAAGACACCTCGCGACTGGTGTACTGATAGGTACCTATGGCGGCTACATGTGGCAGATACTTGGTGCGTGCAGACTTACGCAGGTTCTCGGCGACGTCCTGCTTCAGCTGCTGCACGTTCATCTGCTTGTTGTTGCGCAGGGCCATTGCTCTACAACTGTCCAGGCTCAACAACTGCTGTGCACCAGCGGTTGCCGCTCCCAGCGTCAGAAGGCAAAGCCCTAAAGCCAAACGTTTCTTCATAGTTAGTTTATTTGAAATTGAATGTTCTAGATCCAATCATATGCCCATCGGCAAAGATGCTGACACGGTATTCACCGGCCTCGAGGAATTCGCCCACCGTCCAGAAGGTCTGCACGCTGGTTTCCTCGCCATTGTATTCGATGACCTTCTTCATGGCATACTCCAGCTGACGGTTCTCGTAGGCAAACGTGCCGGCCGAGAACGACTGTCCGTTGGGTTTGGTCATACGCACATAGATGGTGCGATTGCCATTAGAAGCCGTCACGTTGCGTGCTATATTGAAGCTGACCTGCAGGGTCTTGGCATTCTTAATCTTCTTCTCTGCCTTTCCGCGCTTGTTCAGTGGGGTCAGGGTGATGCCTGTAGCGTCAAGCTGGGCTGCGATGGCCACCTTCTCAGTCAGGTTCTGCTTCTCTTGTTGCAGGTCGCGTTTCTCCAGATTGGTCTGCTCCAGCTGACCACGGATCTGGCTATTCTCAGCCATCAGGCTCTTGTTGACCTGATTCAGCGAGTCCACCTGGCGGATATAGGAGCGCAGCACCTCACGCACCGTGGCCAGTTCTTTCTTCAGTCGGGCTATCTCGCGAGCATCGCTGGCCTTCACATTCTTCAGCTCTTCCAGCAGTTGCTGGGTGCGCAGCTGTTCCTGCGTCAGTTGTTCGATGATAGAGTCGTTGTTGATCTGCGTCATCATCTCGCTATACTGCAGCGTGAAGCGCTCATACTCATTTTCCATTTCCTGTTTATCCAACTCAGCCAGCTCTTGCATCTCAGCCACCTGTTGTTTCTGCTGTTGCAAACCAATAAACAGGGCTACAGCCAAACCAATCAGTACTGTGATAACAGCTATGCCAATAACAATCCAACTTTTCTTCATTTTTCTTATTTTTCTTTTCTAAATTAACTGCGTGCAAAAATAATAGATTTTCACGAATGCGCCAAATATATCTTTACTTTTTCGACCAATATAAATAATAATAAGGTGAAAAGGAAGAATACGACGATAAAAAAAGGCCGCCCCCTGAATATCAGGATGACGACCTCTCTTCCAATAGTTTTACATACATTTTATTCCACCTTGATGACCAGCGTCTTGCCTTGTGCCAGGTCGGCATGATTCACAAACCAGCCTTTCAGGGATTTATCGCCGATCGTGATCTGACGGATCTTCTCGCCCTGACCTTCTTTCTTGATGACGAAGGTCTTGCCCGTGGTTCCCAGCGTGAACTCCACCTTGTCGAAGAGGGGCACAGTGACGATGTACTGCGGGTCGGCAGGCGAATAGGTATAGATGCCCATGGCATTGAGAGCATACCACGACGACATCTCGCCGGCATCGTCCATACCGGCATAGGCCAGATGATGCTCGCCCATGCCATAGTAGTTATTCATCAGCGTGTTCAGAATGCGCTGCGCCTTCTCCTGACGGTCAATGAAATAGTAGGTATAGGGAATGCCGTGACCAGGCTGGTTGCCATGACAATAGGTGCCCAGATAGCCGGTGAGGTTCCACGCCTCGTAGCCTCCACAAGGTGTAGAGAAAAGCGAGTCGAGCTTTTGTTCTACAGCCTGATGCGATGGGTAGAGGGCAATCATGCCTGCAGGATCGTGGGGGGCAAAGAACAGCGAGTTCCAAGCATCTGCCTCACGATACATATACTGATAATAGGGATAGTTAGGACGGAAGTCTTCTATCCACTGGCCTTCGCCATCACGCAACACCTTGCCACGCCAGAAGCCAGTGGAGGGGTCGAACAGGTTCTTATAGTTCTGCGCATGCTGGAGCAGCATCTTTTCATTCTTCTTATCTTTCAGCACACGAGCCACGAGGGCAGTGGCATAGTCGTCGTAGGCATATTCCTGTGTCTTGGTGACAGCGCCTTTGTACTCGTCCTCTGTAGGAACATCGGTGGTATCCTTCTCTGAAATCCAACCACGCTCCAGATACTCATCGAGGTAGGGACGGCCACCACGTCCGGGGACGGTGGCGTTCTTCAACATCAGTTGGTAGGCACGACGCAGGTCGAAATCGTGAATGCCTCTCAACCAAGAGCCAGCCACAAAGGCAGAAGCATGATCGCCATGGAAGAAGGTGGGCATATAGCCACCGTGCTTCTCTCCTCTGTCAACACACGACTTGATGATGTCTGCCACCACCTCGGGCGAGATCATGCCCAGCAGGATGAGCTTGTTGCGATAGGTATCCCACAGCGAGGGGTCGGTATAATAAGCATAGTCGCCGCGCACTACCTGTCCGCGGTCGTCGCGATACTCACCGTTGGCATCGCTACGCAAGCTGGGCCACAGGAAAGCGCGATAGAGCGTAGAGTAGAACATGTCCTGCTGCTGAGCGGTACCGCCGCTGACACGCACATGCCCCAGGAGCTTCTCCCAGGTCTGGTCGGCATCCTGACGTACTGCGGCAAATGACTTATTCTCCTTCAACAACTCGGCTTCGAGATTGGCTTTCGCATTCTCGATGCTGACAAACGAGAAGCCGATGCGCACCTCGAGTGGTTTGGCAGCACGTGACTGCTTGAAGGTGACGATGCCCACGCTGTTGCGATGCTCTGACACCATCTTCACATCCTGAATATCATAGTTGGTAACAGCATAGAAATAGGCGCGACCTTCACCATCCTGAAAACCGGAGAAAGCATTATTGGCAGCCTGCTGCACCTGATAGTTGCGCGGATGGGCATTGGAATGGGTGATATCTACCATCAGCATTTTCTCATCGCCGGCGCGGAAAGTATAACGGTGGTAGGCACAACGGAGCGTGGTGGTCAGCTCGGCATTGACCTGATAGCGCTCGAGCCATACCTGGTAATAGCCAGGCGCGGCCGACTCGCGCTCATGACTGAACCACGAGCAATAGTTGTCGGGGCGGAATTGTCCTTCGGTGGTGACGGGCAGAATGGGCACATGCAGCAGGTTCCAGTGGCCTTTGCTGGTGTGGGCAAAGCCATAGATCTGACGGTCTTCATACTGATAGCCGGAACCTGAGTGATACATGGTGACGGGTGTCGCCTGAACCATGGCGTTTGGCATGGCAGCACCTGGGAAGGTCTCTGCGCCCCAAGCGCGTTTGGTTTCGGTTCGGGTGTAGCCAAGGTCCTGTGGCGACCACAATGTTTCTGTACCCATCAGGGGGTTGACATGCTTTGTAATGTCTCCTGCCTGTGTAGGTACTACTGCAAAGAATGCAGCAGAAAGGAGTAATAAAAGTTTTGTTTTCATTCGTTATTTTACTATTTATTGAAACTCTGGTTTTTAGCGTCTAGACAGGGTGTAAACCCGTTTGGACTGCAAAATTATAAAAAAAGAATCAATTATTTGGCGGTTTAATGTTTTTTATCTATCTTTGCCCGCAGACTATCGGATTGAATGCCTATGAAAAAGGACAGTTTTATCTATCGAGCCTTTGACCTTTATTATGACGGTTTCCGGCATATGACACTGGGCAAGACGCTATGGATTATCATCCTGATCAAACTGTTCATCATGTTCTTTATCCTAAAACCATTCTTTTTCCCCAACTACCTCAAGCAGAATGCGCATGGCAACGAAGCAGGCTTCGTGGCCAATGAGCTGACTGAACGTGCCAATAAAAACTAAAAACAAATAAACGCTATGGAGAATCTACTGTTAAACATCGATGCTGGAACGATCGACTGGTCGAGGGCACAATTTGCACTGACGGCCATCTACCACTGGCTGTTTGTGCCGTTGACGCTGGGACTGGCCATCATCATGGGCATTGCCGAGACGATCTATTACCGAAAGAAGGACGTGTTCTGGAAGCACACGGCCCAGTTCTGGCAGAAGCTCTTCGGCATCAACTTTGCCATGGGTGTGGCCACAGGCATCATCCTGGAGTTTGAGTTTGGTACAAACTGGAGCAACTACTCCTGGTTTGTGGGCGACATCTTCGGGGCGCCACTGGCCATAGAAGGCATCGTGGCTTTCTTCATGGAATCGACGTTTGTGGCCGTCATGTTCTTTGGATGGAAGAAAGTGTCGGCTGGTTTCCATCTTGCTTCGACATGGCTCACGGGCTTAGGAGCCACCATCTCTGCCTGGTGGATCCTGGTGGCCAACGCATGGATGCAGTATCCCGAGGGTTGCGAGTTCAACCCCGACACGATGCGCAACGAGATGGTGTCTTTTTCCGAGGTGGCTCTCTCGCCTTTTGCGGTGTCTAAGTTCTGCCACACGGTGACTTCGGCATGGATCATCGGAGGCATCTTTTGCGTTGGTGTGTGCTGCTGGTATCTGTTGAAGAAGCAACACGAGAGGATGGCTGTGGAGAGTATGAAGATTGGAGCTGCAGTAGGACTGGTGGCAGCCCTGCTGGCTGGTGCCACAGGGCATAAGTCGGGCATGGATGTAGCCAGGGTGCAGCCCATGAAACTGGCAGCCATGGAGGCACTCTACGACGGAGGCACCGAACAAGGACTTAAACTGATTGAGGGTATCGAGGTGCCTTATGGCCTATCCATCATGGCCACCAACGACCCTCAGGGTTTTGTGCCTGGCATCAACGACATTCTGAATGGCTATACAACGCCTGATGGGCGCGTGGAGCCATCGGCCGACGAGAAGATAGAACGCGGCAAGAAGGCCATCAACGCTCTGGCTGCCTATCGCAAGGCGAAGGCTAATGGCGAGGATGGTGCCGCACACCTGGCCACGCTACAGGAACACATGAAATACTTTGGTTATGGCTATGTGCGCAACAAAGAGGAGCTGGTGCCACCGGTGCTGGTGAACTTCTGGGCTTTCCGCGTGATGGTAGGCGTGGGATGCCTGCTCATCCTGTTCTTCGCAGTAGTGCTGGCCACGTTGTATCATTGGCCAAAGTTCCTATTTGCCAAACGCGACATCACGAAGTTGCCTGCGTGGCACTACTGGGCTGCCATCATGCTGGTGCCTCTCAGCTATCTCGGTTCGGAATGTGGATGGCTGGTAGCCGAATTCGGCCGACAGCCTTGGACCATCCAAGACATGCTTCCCACGTGGGCAGCGGTGAGCGACCTGCAGTCGTCGAGCGTCATCATCACGTTCTTCCTGTTCCTGATCTTGTTCACCACCATGCTGGCTGTGGAAATCAGTATTCTCTTTAAACAGATCAAGAAGGGGCCAAAGAGCTGAGCATCACACGTTGATTATTACTGCTAACTGTCAAAAACGAAATCACTATGCTAACATATTCATTTCTGCAACATTACTGGTGCTTCCTGGTGTCGCTATTAGGAGCCCTGCTGGTATTCCTGCTGTTTGTTCAAGGTGCCAACTCCATTATATTCTCATTAGGACAGAATGACAACGAGCGTCGGCTGCTAATCAACTCAACAGGACGCAAATGGGAGTTCACGTTTACCACCCTGGTAACCTTTGGTGGCGCGTTCTTCGCCTCGTTCCCACTGTTCTACTCCACCTCTTTCGGTGGGGCCTACTGGTTGTGGATGCTCATTCTCTTTACGTTTGTACTACAAGCAGTGAGCTATGAGTTTCAAAACAAGATAGGCAACCTGCTGGGACCGCGCACCTTCCAGTGCTTCCTGGTCATCAACGGCATCTTTGGTCCGCTGTTACTGGGAGGAGCTGTGGCCACCTTCTTCGAGGGGTCAAACTTTATCGTAGAGAAAGGCAACCTGATCAACGCTGATGCTATCACCCCCATCATCAGTCGTTGGGCTAATGCCTCACACGGACTCGACGCCTTGCTGAATCCCTGGGTGCTGGCGTTTGGCTTAGCAGTGATGTTTCTGGCACGCACACTGGGCATTCTCTACGTCATCAACAACGTGAACGACGAGAACATACGCAGTCGTGGCAGGGTACGACTGGTGGGTACGGCCATTCCGTTCGTCATTCTCTTTGTGAGCTATCTGGTCCACCTGCTACTGAAAGACGGCTATGCCTGGAAGCCTGAGAACGGCGAGATCTTCATAGAGCCCAACAAATACCTCCATAACATGGTGGACATGTGGTATATCACCGTGGTGATGCTGGTGGGCATCGTGCTCGTGCTTTGGGGAATAGTCACAGAGATACTGCGCGACAGCAAATTCTGTTCGCGCCATTCCTCTCTCTTTAAGTTTGCAGGCATCTGGCCAGCTGGCGTTGGGACGGTACTGACGGTACTGTCACTTCTTCTGATGAGCGCATGGAACCACACCGCCTACTACCCTTCCACGGCAGATCTTCAGTCGTCGCTGACACTCGAAAACTCGTGCAGCAGCTATTTTACGCTCAACACGATGTTCTATGTTTCTCTACTCATTCCGTTCGTACTGGCCTACATCTGCTACGCATGGCGCAAGATTGACAGTAAGCCTATCGACCAGGAAGAGATAGCCAACGACGAGCATGCCTATTAAAAAAACGACAAAAATATGTCGTTTGTGAAAAAAAATATCTATTTTTGCAACCGAATCAACAAAAGACACTATTAAAGACCTTTTATGAGAGAGTATAGATTACTGAACCAAGACGAAATTAACGTGCTTGAAGCCAACGGTTGTTGGGCAGAAGACTGGAGCCGCATACAGGTGGCATCTGATTTTAAACCATATAACTTTCACCGTGTGATTTTCTATGGCGACATATGCCTGGGATCGTTCAACAAGCAGGTTGAGGTTAGTTCCGGCTTTTTTAAGCATTCAGGCATCAACGATGCCACACTGCGCAATGTCAGCGTTGGCAACGACTGTCTGATAGAAAAGGTTGGCAACTTTATCAATAACTATACCATCGGTGACGACTGTTACATCTCTAACATCTCTACCATGGAGACGCTTGAGGGGGCCAGCTATGGTGCCGGTTCAACCATTTCTGTGCTGAACGAAATGGGCGACGGTAACGTGACGTTGTTTCGCGAACTGAACTCACAACTGGCTTCGTTCATGGTGAAGCATCATAGCGACAAGGCTCTCATCAACCAGCTGCGTCAACTTATCGATGATGAGGTACGCATCAGCACGCCAGAACGTGGCATCATTGGCAATCGCGTCAAGATCACCAACACGAAAGACATCACCAACACCGTGATCAAGGGCGACTGCGAGATTAGTGGTGCTGCCCGACTGAACGAATGTACCATTCTGAGCAACGAGGATGCCAGCGTATATATCGGCACAGGCGTTATCTGTGAGAACTCTATCATCTGCGATGGATGCTCCATCAACAACTCGGTGAAGATGCAAGACTGCTTCGTAGGCGAAGCTTGTCAGATCACCAATGGCTTCACTGCCGAGGCAAGCCTGTTCTTTGCCAACTCGTTTATGGCCAACGGTGAGGCTTGTGCCGCCTTCTGCGGTCCTTTCTCGGCCTCACACCACAAGAGCTCTCTGCTGATTGGAGGTGAGTTTTCGTTCTATAATGCAGGTTCTAACACCAACTTCTCGAACCACGCCTACAAGATGGGCCCCATGCACTATGGCACCCTGGAGCGCGGAACCAAGACCGCCTCGGGCTCTTATGTGCTGATGCCTGCCACGATCGGTGCCTTCAGCGTTTGCTTCGGCAAACTGATGCACCACCCCGACACACGTTGTCTGCCGTTCTCATATCTGATTGCCTACGGCGACACCATGTACCTGGTGCCAGGCCGCAACATCACCACCGTAGGACTCTATCGCGACATCAAGAAATGGCCTAAGCGCGACAAGCGTTCGAAGCAGTCGAAGAAGAGCATCATCAACTTCGACTGGCTCAGCCCCTTCACCGTGGGCGAGATCATGCAAGGCATCGAGATACTGAAAGCGCTGCGCAACGCATCAGGTGAGAACGTAACGGCCTATAACTTCCATGAGTACGTCATCAACGCATCATCACTGAAGAAAGGACTGAAATACTACGACATAGCCCTGCGCATCTACATGGGTGCCGTTCTGAAGCGTGCCCAGAAAGAGGGCTATATAGGCAAGCCCACCAGCGACATCGGCAAGGGCACATGGGTTGATATGAGCGGTCTGCTGCTGCCGCAGAGCGAGGAACAGCGCCTCATCGACGACATCAAGGGAGGTAACATCGACAACATCCAGCAGGTACTGGATCGCTTCGACGAAATCAACCGCCACTATAGCGACTATCGCTGGACTTGGAGCTACCAGATGATTCTGGACTATTACCACCTGGAAGAGCTTGACGAGGCTGCCTGCGAGCGTATCCGTGAGGACTATGTTCGAGCTCGTCGTGCGTGGATTGCTGAGATACGCAAGGACGCAGAGAAAGAGTTTCAGATGGGCGACGTGGAGCAGGATGTCTTCGACGACTTCCTCTCAAAGCTCGATCATGAAACTGACTATGAGAACTAATTAATCAAAGATAAATGAACTTTAAACTGTTTTCAGGAGCCTGTGTCCTTACACTGGCTCTTTCCTTATTGACTAGCTGCAGTAAGGACTATGAGACCGTCAAGGGCGATCCCACTCAAACACGAATTTACACACTTGACAATGGACTGAAAGTCTATCTGAGCGTCAACAAAGAGGCACCACGTATCCAGACCTACATTGCCGTACGTACTGGTTCTAAGAATGATCCTGCAGAAACAACCGGTCTGGCCCACTATCTGGAGCACCTGATGTTCAAGGGAACGGACAAGTTTGGTGTGACCAATGTCAATGCCGAGGCACCCCTTCTAGACGATATTGAAGTTCGCTACGAGCAGTATCGCAAGTTGACCGACCCCGAAGCACGCCGTCAGGCCTATCATGAGATAGACTCGGTCAGTCAGTTGGCTGCCAAGTATTTCATCCCCAACGAGTACGACAAGCTGATGGCCATCATCGGTTCTGAGGGTTCTAATGCCTACACCAGCGAAGATGTGACCTGCTATGTGGAGGACATACCTTCTAACGAGGTTGAGAACTGGGCCAAGATTCAGGGCGATCGCTTCCAGAACATGGTGATACGTGGTTTCCACACGGAGCTGGAAGCCGTCTATGAGGAATACAACATCTACCTCGCCAACGATTTAGACAAGCTGTTTGTGGCCATGGCTGCCAAACTTTTCCCCAACCACCCTTATGGCACACAGACCACCATTGGCACACAAGAGCACCTCAAGAACCCGTCTATCTCAAATATCAAAGCCTACTTTAAGAAATGGTATGTGCCCAACAATGTGGCTATCTGCATGGCTGGTGACTTTGACCCCGACGAGGTGATGAGCATCATCAAGAAATACTTCGGCGACTGGAAGGCTGGCGACGATGTAGAACAGCCCACCTTCCCCGAACTACCTGCCATCACATCACCCATCGACACCACAGTCGTAGGACTGGAGGCCGAGAGCATCTGGTTGGGTTGGCGCTTCGACAAGGCCAGCTCACTGCAGGCCGACACGCTGCAGGTTGTGGAACAGATGTTGAGCAATGGCACCGCCGGTCTTATCGACCTGGACATCAACCAGCAGATGAAGATGCTGGAGGCTGGAGCTATGCTGCAGACGCAAATGGATTATTCCATGTTCCTGCTTGCCGGTACGCCCAGCGAAGGACAGTCACTCGACGAGGGACGCAGTCTTCTTCTTAGCGAGATGGAGAAGCTGAAGAAGGGCGAGTTCTCCGACGACCTGTTGCCTTCTGTCATCAACAACCTGAAGCTCCAATATTACAATACACTTGAGTCTAACCGCGCTCGTGCCAGCATGTTTGTAGATGCTTTCATCAATGGCACCCCCTGGCAACAGAAAGTTGAGTGGCTCAGTCGTCTGGAAGGCATGACCAAGGAGCAGATCGTGGCTTTTGTCAACCAACATTTCCAGAACAACTACGTGGCTGTCTATAAGCGTCAAGGCGTTGATACCACACAGAAGAAGATTGAGAAGCCTGCCATCACACCTATTCCCGCCAACCGTGAACTGGTGTCCAGCTTTGTCAAGAGCATACAGAAGGCTGAAGTAGCCCCCATAGAACCTAAGTTCGTGGACTTCGAGCGCGACCTCACCTTCGGAGAGACCAACTCTAAGTTGCCATACATCTACGTGAAGAACGTGGAGAACGGCCGATTCACGCTGGCTTTCCACTATGCCTTTGGCGAAGAGAGCGACGTGCGCTATAACTATGCAGCCGACTATCTGAACTATCTCGGCACCGACTCGCTGTCTGCCCAGCAGTTGAAGCAGCAGTTCTATAAGTTGGCTTGCAACTACAATATCAGCGTGGGCGAGCGCGACATCTTCGTGACCCTGAACGGACTGAGCGAGAACATGGCCGAAGCCCTGGCACTGACAGAACACGTGATGCAACATGCCAAGGTGGATAGCGCCGCCTACGAGCAGTATATCGCCATCCGCGAGAAAGGTCGCATGGACCAGAAGGCAGACCAGGATGCCAACTTCCAGCGCCTGTTCAGCTACGGCATGTTTGGTACCTACAACCCCTATCGCAACGAGTACACCGCACAGCAGTTGGCAGAGACAAACCCTCAGGAACTGCTCAACCTGTTGCGCGACCTGAAGCGCTACCAGCACACCATATTATATTATGGTCCCATGGACGAACAGGAACTGTCGGCCGTCATCAGCGAGCAGCATCCCACGGGTCAACTGGCTGCAGTGCCTCAAGGCAAGCACTACACCCTGCAGCCCACCCCACAGAACGAGATACTCATCGCGCCCTATGATGCCAAGAACATCTACATGCGCATGTTCCACAACGAACCCCGCCAGTGGAACCACGACGACGATGCCATCCAGGCACTCTTCAACGAGTACTACGGTGGTGGAATGAACAGCATCGTATTCCAGGAGTTGCGCGAGACACGCGGTCTGGCCTATAACGCCCTTGCCCTCTATCTGCAGCCTCAACATGCCGATGCCACTGAGTATTTCTTCACACACATCATCACGCAGAACGACAAGATGATGGACTGCGTACACCAGTTCCACACCATTCTCGACAGCATTCCTCAGAGTGTCCATGCCTTCAACATTGCCAAAGAGTCGCTCACCAAGCGCCTGGCCAGTCAGCGAACCACCAAGTTTGGTCTCATCAATGCCTGGCTGCAGGCCAGAGAGCGCGGCATCGACTACGACATGAACGAGCGCATCTACGATGCCCTCCCCGCCCTGACGATGCAAGACATTGTGAAGTTCGAGCAGCAACGCATGGCTAAGAAGCCCTTCCGCTACATCATCCTAGGCGATGAGAAGGAACTCGACATGAAGGCCCTACAGCAGTATGGCCCCATCAAACGGGTTACCACCAAGGAGATATTTGGTTATTAAGAATAATCACATCCATAAGAAAGCCCCCGACAGCGTTTCATTGCTATCGGGGGCTTTTTCTGTCTTTTCATCATTCAAGTGTTGTATGCCTCAAGTCTATCGTGACTTATATCGATAGTCTTGTGGTGTAAATCCCGTCATCTTGCGAAACATGCGGATAAAGTAGCTATAATCGCTAAAGCCAAGGGCGTAGGCCACCTCCTTTACATGCATATCAGTGGTATAAAGCAGCAACTGGGCGCGCTCCACCTTTTTACTATTCACATATTGAAGTGGCGAAATACCTATCTCGTTTTTAAATAAGCGGATGAAATAAGGTTTAGTGACACAGGCCACACTGGCCAAGTCGTCCATATTCAAGTCATCAGTGATATGACTATGAATATAATCAATGGATTGACGAATACGGTCGTCATGCGTCCATACATGAGGCTTAGCCTCACGCATGAAACGCGAGAAGAGAACCAAGATAGCCCCGCGCAGTTCCATCTTCTGCCACAAGGGCATGTCACGATAACGCTCTATGTAGCTCTTGAACTGTGCCATCGTGTCGTAAACCTGCGGATCACTCCCCGGCAACTGCGCCTGCGGATGTTGTTCACACATGCCTTTCAATATCAACTCATCCTCACGTGAGGCGGCAACCTCCGTAGGGAAGTCATATTGTTCTTGAAGGTTCATCTCGCTCTTAAAACCTTCGTACACATGCAGGTAATAATGGTCAAAGCGACCGTCGCACACGTACGAGTGCTTCGTATAGGCAGGAACGATATAGAGATGAGCTGGTCGCAAGGTGATTACCCCATGTGGCAGACAGAGTTTCGCCCCGCCCTCCTTCACTAGAAATATTCTGGTGAAAGGCGATTCAACGTTTTGCCAGTTCCAATCACCATCATGACAGGCCAGCCCCACGTTCAGCATCTGCAAGTTTAGAGATTCTAAAGGTATCTGCATCATATTTGCAAAGATAAGTATTATCTGTCAATTGTGCTATAACTATCGAATTATTTATAGGACTATATTAACATTTATTCATTTTGTCCTATCACAAAGCAATATTATGACACCCACATTTATTATTTTTTACTATTTTTGCACGCAGAAACCAATCACTAACAATTTATACTACAAATGAAAAAAGCATTAACGACCGCATTGCTGACGATAGCAGCTATGGGCATGAGTGCCCAGGAAGGCGATGTGGCAGTGAAACAAGGAACCTTCGATTCATCTTGGGAAAGCTTGTCACAATGGGAATGTCCCGAATGGTTCAAGGACGCCAAGTTTGGCATCTGGGCACACTGGGGGCCACAATGTCAGGCAGAAGACGGCGACTGGTACGCCCGTTTCATGTATTATGAAGGCAGTGGCCAGTACAACTTTCACGTGAGTCACTACGGCAATCCAAGCGAATTCGGTCTGAAAGAACTCTGCAATGCGTGGAAGGCAGACCAATGGAATCCCGAGGAACTGGTCAACTTATATAAGAGTGTGGGGGCGCGCTACTTCATGGCACTGGGCAACCACCACGACAATTTCGACCTATGGAACTCACCTTATCAGGAGTGGAACTCTGTCAATGTAGGTCCAAAGAAAGACCTGATCAAGGGATGGAGCGAAGCTTGTCAGAAAGCCGGTCTGCCATTGGGCGTATCTATTCATGCTTCACATGCTTGGACCTGGCTGGAACCATCACAGAAGTATGACGGCAACCTCACAAAAGCCGATGGCACGGGCAAATGGTGGGAAGGACTCGACCCGCAAGAGCTTTATGCACAGGATCATGCTCATTCCACAGGATGGGAAAACAGTGGAACCATTCACAGCCAATGGGACTGGGGCAATGGTGCTTCTCTGCCCTCTGAAGCCTACAAAAAGAAGTTTCAGAATCGTGTATTGGAGCTCATCAACGACTACAATCCCGACATGATCTATTTCGACGACACCGCGATGCCATTCTATGGATGCGATGACAACATCGGACAGAACATCCTGCAGCACTATTATAACCACAGCGCTGCTCTGCACCAGGGCAAGGCCGAGGTTGTGGTCACAGGCAAGCAACTGACCAAGGAGCAGAAGAACTACATGATGTGGGACGTAGAACGGGGTATTCCCGACCGTCCTCAAGATACCTACTGGCAGACATGCACCTGTATCGGTCAGTGGCACTACGACCAGAACGTGTACAATCGTAATGGCTACAAGAGTGGTGCCACCGTCATCCGCATGCTCATCGATGTGGTTTCAAAGAATGGCAACCTGTTGCTCTCCATCCCCGTCAAGGGCAATGGCACTATTGACGACAAAGAGCGCATCGTACTGGCCGACATCAAGGCTTGGATGGATGTGAATAGCGAGTCCATTTACGGTACTCGTCCATGGAAGACCTTTGGCGAAGGACCTCTTGCAGAAGCTGCCAATCCCATGAATGCCCAGGGTTTCAACGAGGGACAGGCATATTCCGCACAGGATGTTCGCTATGTGGAGAAGGACGGTGTTGTCTATGCCACCATCATGGCATGGCCAGAGGCTGGCGCCTTCAACTTCAAGGCTTTCTCAATTGCAGAGAAGTCTTACAGCGGCGAGGTAGAGAAAGTTACCCTTCTGGGAGTTGGCGATGTAGAGTTCACACAGGGTATTGACGGACTAACCGTCATCATTCCTTCTACGAGACCAAACCCGATAGCACCGGTATTCCGCATCACTTTCAAAAACAAAAGATTGTTCGTTAACGTCGGACAAGCGTTGACCCACTGACGGAAGGCGGACCGTCAAGTTGAACGACATAGACACCTGAAGTCAAACGAGGCAGAGGGAAAGAATAAGACGATTGACCTACAGACAACGAAGAGGAATAAATCACCGTACCATTAAGCGAGAACAGACGAAGAACAGCTGGTTTCTCTAAGGACTGCGACAAACGCACATGAAGCATGCCATCGGCAGATAATCTGACGGTGGCATGCGTCTGTTTTTCAGATACCTCTTTAATCTTATCCGCACAGAGCAGATAGAGCAGTCCGCGATAGACGTCTATCTCACCATATCCATATTCATTATTAGGATACGTCAAGGTGGCATCGGGCTGACGACAGGTGTGAGCCAGCACCTCCTTCACCTCGGCAGGTGTCAGTGTGGGCTTGGCCTGAAGCCACAGTGCGATGGCGCCAGCCACTGCCGGGCAGGCCATAGACGTGCCGCTATTGGAATTCCAGGCATAGGTACGCCCGTCATAATCAAAATGAGCTACGTCCCATTTCACATCAGAAGCGTCGGGATGTTTCTCCAAATACCAACTACTATACGACGAAATGATGTTATTGCCTGGCGCCATCACGTCGGGCTTGAGGCGTCCGTCCATCGTTGGTCCCACCGAAGAGAACGGCACTCGCATGCCTTCAGGAGCATGCCAATACGCCTTCCACGCGCCTTGATAGTTCTCAATGCTGTCCCGATAGCTGGTGGCACCCACGCTGATGACGCACGGTGCCGACGAAGGCGAATGGACGTTGTGCGTCTGCTCGCCAGCTACCAGTTGGGGGTTCTGCCCATTCACCGTCAGAGTGCCTTTCATATTCCAGAAATCCACCTCCGCTTCGCGTCCCACGATCTCCACCGAGAAAGGCACTGTCTTCCCCACGCCACGCTCATTGCTCACCACCACATCGTAGCACACGTCCTGTGCATCGTAGCACGAAGCATAAGCACTCACGTCAAACAGATAGATGTCGTCCTCATGTCGCAGCGCCATCTGCATCATGCTGTCGGACTGTTCCGTCACTAGTCGGCTGTCCACCAGCACCGTGTCGTTGCGGGCGCCATACAGCACCATCCGCACCACGAAGTCATCGGCCGACTTCAGCGTGAAGGCCGCCTCACTCCCACTCGACGACATGAAAGCACCATCCGACAGTTCGCCATAAGGCTTGCGAAACCATGTCTTCACATGTCCTTTATTACCTGCTGATGCCACCAGGATACGTCCTGGCCCCACCAGACTGTCCAGCATCTCGTAGTACAACTGGTCGTAGCCGTAGAAGTCCTCGCTGCTGCCCTCACTAAACGAGATGACACATGGCTGGTGCAGACGTTCGGCCTGGTCGAAAAGGTACTTGAATCCCAGTGCATCGGTGGCAAACGTATATTTATAATAGTCGGCCGAGTCCACATAGACCGCATTGTCGCTCACCGCGTTGGCCACCAGACAGATGTCGGCATCGGGCGCCATACCTCTATATTTCGTATCGTATCCACCACCTGCAGCAATGCCCAGCGTATGGGTACCATGTGTCATGTCGCGTCCATCGGTCGAGCATCCCAGCGCCTTGATATCTGTGGACTCCGTATAGTCGCGCCCAACGGGGAAACCACTTCCCACCGTGTCGCGCGACAGCATATCCCAGAACGCCCGGATGCGATATCTGGACATGTCGCGACTATAGAAGTTGGGGTGAGTCAAGTCAAAACCAATATCCATCACGCCCACTGTAACGCCCTCGCCGGTGAAAGCCTGCGGCAGTCCAAGTCCCTCGTACACTGGCACTGCATTCAGGTGGATAGCCATCGCGTCTGTCAGCACCTGAGCACTGCGGTTGGCCTCGATGCGCAAGATGCGTGGATCCAGCGACAGCGCAGCCAACTGATTCAACGGCATATCCACGATGTAGAGTTGTCCTTTCCGCAACAGCACCTGGCAACCGTGCGCCTGCAACGCAGCTTGTCCGCCTGCCGTCACCTTCACAAAGGCACAGACCCGTTGCGGTGAAACCACAGCAGTCCTCACAGCCCGTCGCAACATTGGCGACAGTTTACCTAACCGTGCCCGTTGGGCTGCCATTGCCACCAACGCTAAGCCCATGAACATCAACGTTATAAAACGTCTTTTCATTCTCATAACTGCGGCAAAGATAACAAAAAATTCAAAAACCACACAAAAGGCGCCCCTTCTTTTACGCTCTTTCAAAAAAATTCTGTATTTTTGTAGCCCGAAAACAAATAACTAAATACTAACAATGAAGAAAATACTGCTCTTAACCATGTGGCTTGCTGTGGCACTAAATGCTATGGCACAAAATGCAGAACAAGCCATGAAGGCCGACTTGATGCAGATGTTGGCTAACTTTTCAACTTATCTTAAGAACGACTTCCAGGACTGTGCAGCCCCCAACAGCCTCAACGAGGTGTGTGGCTGTTTCAAAGGCGAGAACACGATGGGCAACGACGAGCGCGGTGTGCGCCCCAATGCCGACCTATCAATGATTTGCGCCTTTCTGGTGAAGTATGGCAAAGACCAGGTGACACTCCCTGCCAACGTGACGTGGGACGACCTGGAAACCATGGCCATGAAGAGCCTGGTGTTTGCCTACTCTACGCATAAGGCCAACAAGTTGAAGGTGTGTGCCGGCAACAAATACTGGGGGTCCATCTCCACAAGCGATGCCGTGTGGGAGAGTTCGCTGTGGGCCATGTCTGTGGCCTACTCAGCCTTCTTCCAGTGGGATAAGCTGACTGCCGACCAGAAAGGCTACGTCTATAATCTGTTGAAAGCCGAGTGCAACTATGAGTTGGGCCGCAACATCCCCACCGGCTACAATGGCGACACCAAAGCCGAGGAGAACGGTTGGGAGGCCGACGTGCTGGCAGCCACGCTGGGCCTGTTTCCTAACGATGAGCTGGCCCCCCGCTGGTTCCAGCGCCTGCGCGAGTTTGCCATCAACAGCTATTCACAGAAAGACGACGCTACCGACCAAACCGTGATAGACCCCGACTACGACCAGAAGCGGGTGATGGATCTCTATAAGGGCAAGAACCTGTATGACGACTACACGCTGCAGAACCATAACTACTTCCACACCTCCTACCAGAACGTGGTCATCCAGGAACTGGGCGAGGCAGCCCTGGCGCTGAAGCTGTTTCAGCAGGGACTCTATGGCGAAGAGAAATGGCATACCAACGCCCTGATGCACAACAACGACAAGGTGATGAGCGAAGTGCTCTACTGGTTGGCCCTGAGCGACGGCGAACTGGCCATGCCTAACGGCAACGACTGGAGCCTGTTCCTCTACGACCAGATCACCTCCTACTCCACCAATGCCTGTTTCCTGCGCGATCCCCACGCCCTGATGCTTGAGGAGAAAGCCTATCAGATGATTAAGGCTCGTCAGGCCACAACTACAGACGGCCAATGGCTGCTTCGTCCTGATGTGGGCGCTCGACGTATGGGCGTAGAGGCTCACCGCGTGATGATGACCTGGCTGATGCACGAGATACTCTCCACGGCCGACCTGACGCCCACACGTTGGGACGACTTCAACCGCGAATATGCCGAGGCCAGGGTGTTTGCATCGCAGAATATTGTGCGTGCTTCCAGCCCACAGCGTTTCACCACCTTCTCGTGGAGCACCGGACTGCAGAGCTACACGGGCTATATTGCGCCCCACGTCTCTGCTTTGGAACAGTCAAACCTCATCGTGCCTTTCCGTGCCAACAATACCGGTAACTTCCTGGGCTGGTACGACGTGAGCGGCAAGAAGACCAATGCCACACCCGTGGTGAGCGGCATCTACGACCTGCGTGGCAACAGCTATGTGATGAACGGCGAGCTGAACACCAACGATGGTGTACTAAACAATCGTTTCGCCATCTATTCCACCCCCGGCAATGCCGTTATCTATCTGGACTATGTGCGTGCCAATGCGCCTGTCACCATCACTGCCGAGAAAGGCGGACTCATGGCGATCAGCATGGATGAGTTTACAAAGATCAAGCGCACCTTCTACACAGCCGAAGGCGAACAGGAACTGGACGGCAACACACTGAAGAAGATGACAACACCCTGGGTGAACATCGACAACCAATTAGGCATTGTGACCAGCGGCAAGGGACAGATGGCTTTTGGTGAACGCGCCAACAACAATTCGGTGATGACGGCCAAGCTTTACACCTGCTACAATAATACCAGCAGAAGCGTGAAGAGCGGCGAGACGGTTGACCGTCGTGCCGTGGTCTATTACTCAAACACCGATGCGAAGACCACCTCACAGCTCTCTTCCTGTCTCACACCGATTACAACACCCGACGGATGGAACGCCGTCTTTGCTTTCGACCCTGATAGCACTGGTTATTTCATCCTGTCCAACTTTGCCAGCGACAAGCAGTTCCAACTGTCTGCTATAGAAACGCCATTGGGCTATCCCGTTCTGTCGGTTCCGTCACACTTTTACAGCTTCGCCTTAGAAGAGAATCATAGTCATATTGATGTAGTGAAGATCTACTATGACGACCCAAGCCTGATAACCATACAGGAAAAAGATAATCCCAACGTAGCCTACTTTACAAGCATGGCGGACTGCGAATGTGAGTACACCATTCGCGCCATCACGGAGAAAGGCATTGTAGAAAAGACTTTCAAGACCGTAGGAACCGTTAAGGCATCAATCGAGGGAGGCGACCTTCTGATCGAGGAAGGTGCCACGTTTCCAAGCATGGAAGAAAAAGAAGATCTCACGCAGGGGTATGAAGACATCACGGAGACGGTTTTGGAAAACGGCAACTTCGAAGCCGACGAAACCTATGGCAAAGCCGACGGCAATGTGACGCTGAATGGTGTGACCTATAACCCTTGTTACACGAATACCGTAAGTGCCACCAATGCGAAGTGGCCCAACATTCTGCCCGTCAAAGGCTGGAAGGCAGGCAACGCGCTGAGCGGCGGTTCCAACTTCTGTCGCATGTACTCCATGCCCTACAGCACCACACAGTATTGCGCCAGCCCCAGTTCGGTAGGCAACTACACCGCACGCTGTTCGCGCCCCATGGCCGATACGGCTTGTGGCGACCGCGTGCTCACCGTGCTGAACTCGTGGGATGCCGGCACTAACGCCATCACCCAGACCGTTGCCCTGCCCAAGGGCAAGTTCCGTCTGCTGATGGATGCTCGCTACGAATGTCCTAACCAGACCAACAACAGCGGCACCACCATCACCACCAGCGGCAACAACACCTGCACTTCGATGACTGGCGTCAAGATTGGCACCAAGACCGACTACCGCTATCCATCTGCTAACGCCTCATGGCAGCAGCTGTGCTTCGACTTCGAACTGACCGCGCCACAAGAGGTCACCATCTCCATGGGCTACAAGTCATCAATCAGCGCCGGCGCAGCCAACAACACGCTGCTCTACCTCGACAACGTGCGCCTGCTGCAAGACAGCAACACCATCGATGGCATCCACGAGCACCAGGCAGCAGCACCCCGCGGGGTGTGCTACGACCTCATGGGACGCCGCATAGCTGCCCCTGCCAAAGGGCTCTATATTTACAACGGAAAGAAAATTGTGAGATAAAAAAAGAGAATACTATCTGACCACGGGCATCGGTCGGCCAATCAGTGTCGAGTCGATCTTTGCCTTAGGCAGATGCAAGGGGCCTAAAGGCGAATGCAGGCTTTTGCCCTTAGAATCGAACCTGTTGACATCAAACCAAATGGTGTTTTCAGGTTCGGTTTGTTCTATACGCACATGGGCTGTGCCATGGCCCAGGATGCCTAGTCGTGCGGCGGCGCCATAGCTCAAGTCAACGATGCGTCCACGGATGTAAGGCCCGCGATCGTTCACCCTCACCACCACCGTCTTGCCCGTCTCGGTGTTGGTCACCTTCAGGAAGGTGCCAAACTTAAAGCTCTTATGGGCACACGTCATACTGTCGTGATGCAGTCGTTCGCCATTGGCCGTTCGTGTGCCGGTCATTCGTTTAGAATAATAAGAAGCCTTACCGCTCTGGCTCTGCGCCAAAGCAGTAAGGCTTATTGCCACTAACATTAGAAATATCGTTATCTTTCTAAGTTGCATTCAGTTTTTAATTATACGATGCCCTGCGCCAGCATGGCCTTTGCCACTTTCATAAAGCCTGCCACGTTGGCACCCTTCACGTAGTTCACATAGTTGCCCTCGCGACCATACTTCACGCACTGCTCGTGGATGCCCGACATGATCTGATGCAGACGCTGATCCACCTCCTCGGCTGTCCACGACATGCGCATAGAGTTCTGCGTCATCTCCAGACCAGAGGTAGCCACGCCACCAGCATTCACAGCCTTACCGGGGGCAAACAGCTGACCGGCAGCAATAAACTTATTCACAGCCTCGGCGGTGCAACCCATGTTAGACACCTCAGCCACACAGAGAGGCTTCTGGGCCAGAATCATGTCGGCATCATCGCCGTTCAGCTCGTTCTGAGTGGCACAAGGCAGATAGATGTCGGCCTTCTGCTCCCAGGGCTTCTTACCTGCAAAGAACTTCGAGCCGGGGAATTCCTCCTCGTAGGGCTGACAGACGTCGTTGCCCGATGCACGCAGTTCCAGCATGTATTCTATCTTCTCGGCATCCAGACCCTCGGGGTCGTAGATATAACCGTCGGGTCCACTGATGGTGATCACCTTGGCACCCAGCTCGGTAGCCTTCTTGGCAGCACCCCAAGCCACGTTGCCGAAGCCCGAGAGAGCCACGGTCTTACCCTTGATATCGATGCCGTGGGTGTCCATCATCTGGTGAACGAAGTAGAGAGCACCATAGCCCGTAGCCTCAGGGCGCAGGATGCTGCCGCCCCACTCCATGCCCTTACCCGTCAGGGTGGCGCCATGGAACTGCGAGGTCAGTTTCTTATACATGCCGAAGAGGTAGCCAATCTCACGACCACCCACGCCGATGTCGCCGGCGGGCACGTCCATATCGGGACCTATCACCTTGTAGAGCTCCGTCATAAAGGCCTGACAGAAGCGCATGATCTCGGCATCGCTCTTGCCACGGGGAGCAAAGTCGCTACCGCCCTTACCGCCACCCATGGGCAGTGTGGTCAGTGCGTTCTTGAAGGTCTGCTCGAAGCCCAGGAACTTCAGAATAGAGAGGTTGACCGACGGGTGGAAACGCAGTCCGCCCTTATAGGGACCAATGGCGCTGTTGAACTGCACGCGATAGCCGATGTTCACCTGTACCTCGCCCTTGTCATCGACCCAGGGCACACGGAATGTGGTGATGCGTTCGGGCTCCACGATGCGCTCCACGATCTTAGCCTTTTCAAACTCAGGGTGCTGGTTATATACATCCTTGATAGATTCGAGCACTTCGCGTACGGCCTGCAGGTATTCCAGCTCACCGGGATGCTTGCGCTCCAACTCTTGCATAATTTTCTGTACTTCCATAGTGTGTTATAGTTTTAAAGTTGTCAGATTGTTTATTTATACACCGCAAATATAGGGAAAATTACGTTACCGACCAAGAAAAAAGGCAAAAACTTTCGTCTTTGCCTTTCAATTTGCCATTCTTTAACGATTTTCACTGTTCTTCAATATTGTACAGGAAGTCGTTGTATGGGTATTTCTGCACATGCAACTCGCGCACCTTATTATATAGTACGCTTCTCAGCTCGTCGATGTTCTCCTTCTGTTTTGCCGAGATAAAGAGGCAGTCGCCCTGCATCTTGGCCATCCAGGTGCGCTTCAAGTCGTCCAGCGAGATGTTCTCCTTGGTGGGCTCACGCAGATCGTCTTCCTCCTGTGGAGTCCACTTATAGGCATCGATCTTGTTGAACACCACCATCGAGGGCGTCTCCGAGCAGCCCAGTTCGCCCAGCGTCTGCTCTACCACGCGTATCTGGTCTTCGAAGTCGGGGTGCGAGATGTCCACCACGTGCACCAGCAAGTCGGCCTCGCGCACCTCGTCGAGTGTTGACTTGAACGACTCCACCAGGTCTGAGGGCAACTTACGGATGAAGCCCACGGTGTCGGCCAACAAGAACGGCAGGTTCTCGATGGTTACCTTGCGCACGGTGGTGTCGAGCGTGGCGAAGAGTTTGTTCTCGGCAAAGACGTCGCTCTTCGACAGCAGGTTCATCAGCGTCGATTTGCCCACGTTGGTATAGCCCACCAGTGCCACACGTATCAGTCGGCCACGGTTCTTGCGCTGCGTGGTCTTCTGTTTGTCGATCTCGGCCAGTCGCTGCTTCAGCAAAGTGATGCGGTGCAGGATGATACGGCGGTCCATCTCCAACTGTGTCTCACCAGGTCCGCGCAGTCCCACACTACCTTTTCCGCCACCCGAGCCAGAGCCACCGCCCTGACGCTCCAAGTGGGTCCACAGACGCTGCAGTCGGGGCAGCATGTAGCGGTGCTGTGCCAGTTCCACCTGTGTCTTTGCCTCGGCCGTCTGGGCGCGCATGGCAAAGATGTCGAGAATCAGCGAGGTGCGATCCAGGATCTTCACCTGCAGTTCCTTCTCGATGTTACGTATCTGTTTGGCGCTCAGTTCGTCGTCGAATATCACCATACCCACGGGCTGTGGTGCCTCGCCCATGTCATCGGCCGAGATCAGCTGTTCTTCCTGCTGATCCATCCAGTCGTCGTAGGCATCCTGACACGCCTTGATATATTGTCTGATCTCGTCCAGCTTACCGCTACCCACATAGGTCACGCTGCTGGGTCCGCCCACTTTCTGCGTGAATCGTTTCACCACGCGGGCGCCAGCCGTATCAGCCAGAAACTCGAGTTCGTCGAGATATTCCTTGGTTTTAGCTTCGTCTTGTTGTGGGGTTATCAGTCCCACCAGCACAGCCGTCTCGGCCTTAGCTTCTGATATTACAAATTCCTTCATTCAATATAATTATCTGATAATCGGGTACAAAGGTATAAATAAAAAGTGGGATAACCATCAGGTCGTCCCACATTTTATTTATACAGATTGTATCTTACCGCTATAAGATTATTTCTTCTCTGCAGGGAACATCAGCATGAGGGCAGGCATACCGCTGGCACCATAGCTCTCGACTACATCGTTCTTGCTGGTCTTCTTTGCGAAGTTACCCATCTGGATGCCACGAGTCTTGTCCATATTAGCATATGCACTCTGCAGATTAATCTGAATGTGTGACAGGTATTTCTGCTTCGCCACGTCATCCAAGCCACAATCATAAACCAGCATTTTGATATACTGTGCATAGATGGCTGCATAGACACCCTGCTCATAACCTTTCTCAAAGTCGAGAATGGATTTGGTGCACATGTGATCTATGATATAGTCGGCAGCGCGCTGTGCCTTTGTCAGGTAGCTGGCATCTTGAGTCAACTGATAGAGCATGCAGCTGGCACCGATATAGGTGGCCTGATTGTAGAGGTGATCGCTGAAGCCTGGTGCACCACCATGAATACCGTCAGCCACACGGCCGTTGGCATCGACGAGCACTTTATCTGCCCATGCATACACTTCCTTAGCTTTTTCCAGATACCAGTCTTTCGTCTGATACGTAGGACGTGCCGCTGTAGATGGTGTGCGACCCTCTGGCACCAACTGATAGAGATGGCAAGCAGCAATCACTGTGGGGAAGTTGATGCAAGCCGAACGGAAGTCACCGGGCTTGTGAGGACGAGCGTGGTCAATGGGCTGCCACTCCCAGAACATACCGCCGCCAGACTTGCCTGCAAAGCGGGCAGGATCGGCATAAGAACCATCGTCGCCCACTTTCTCAGAACCATACCACACGCGGCAGAAGCTCTGCTCTGAGTATTTCAGATACTCGGCTTTTCCAAATGTCTCGTAAGCACGTGCCAGAGCACCTGTCCACCACATGATGTCGTCATATACAAACCAGCCATTGTTCGTGCTGGGGTTGTCGAAATCGAAGTTCACATAGTGCGTCTTCTCACCATTATAGATTTTGTCGTGCAGTTTCTTGTATTTCTTCATGCGCGCCTTGTTGCCCTCGGCCTTGGCACGATTATAGGCATTGACCACCATGTCGTAATAGATGGCCTGGCACCAGATGGCGGCAGCACATCCAGAGACATCGTTGTCGCGATAGCCGTTGCCGCGGTGGTCAGCTCGTGCCTGTTTGGTGTCTGCTTTATAAATAAACTCATCTGTGTCAAGGAATACGGCATTAAAGTCGTCGTAGGTTTTCCACTGTGTTTCGTTGTTGTAGGAAATGCTCACTTGGGCATTGACATGGCTCCACGCCATGAGACAAAAGAAAAGTAATGTTAGGTGTTTCATTGTTTTTAGCATATATATAAATTGAAGGCGCAAAATTACGAAATTAATCCTGATATGCCAAATGTTTTTTGTTCTATTAAGATTATTCGGCTATAGCAGGATGCTGACAATTGGCATCCACATATCATCTTCTTAACGTCACAAAAAAAGGCCCCTCAACGTGGCATCATACGGCTTTCATCGGCTCATTCAGGCCGAATCGACAGCTCACACTGCCCGTTTGAAAGACGAAAACAGGGGGTATTACAAACCATTAGTTTAACTCTTACTATCGACCTAGACTTTAGAATTGTCATTTCTAGAGTCTAGATGAGTGAATTCTAGACTTTAGGAAGGAGGAATCTAGACTTTAGAATGTGCAGTTCTAGAGTCTAGATCCGACACAAAACTTACCGAATTGCATCGCAAAACGGCCACTATTGCTTGCTAATAGTGCCACTATTGCCACGCAATACTGGCACTACTGGTATGAGAATGGGCTTAAATGAATGTTTAATCGTGCTCCTGCAGCCACGCCGTCAGCACTTGGCAATACTCTCGGTGGGCATCGACGAAGCACATGTGGCGCGAGCGGCGGAACAGATGCCATCGGCTGTTGAGGATGTGTTCATAGAGCGAAGCAGCCACAACGGGTGTGCAGATGTCTTGCGTGCCACTGCAGATGAGCGTTGGCTGCGTGATTTGGTTCAGCTTGCTGGTGTATTCAAAGTCCTTCAAACTGCCCAACGGCTGATACTCGTTGGGGCCCCAGCCATAGAGGTAGGCCTCTCTGCCTGCACGCTTCGGGCGCGTCAGGCACTCGGGCGACAGTGCATCGGTGCTGGTCACAAAGCGGTCGAAGTAATGATCGTTGGCACGCAGATAGTCGGGGTCATCCCAGTTGCCCGTAGCCTCGGCCCTGCGGATGGCAGCCTGGTCTTCTTCCGAGAGATAGGTGATGAGCCGATGTTGCTCGCTGGCCCACAGCGAACTGGACGCATGGCCAGAGGAGAGAATCAGCGACTTCACGCCCACAGGCTTTTGATCGATGGCATAGGCAATGGCCTGCATGGCGCCCCACGACTGTCCCAGCAGGTGCACCTCGCGCAGATGCAGATGCTCGCGGATGGCCATGAGCTCGTCTATCCACGTCTGCAGTGTCCACAGCTCGGGATGTCCGTCCAGATAGGAGTTGCCACAGCCTATCTGATCGTAGGAGATGATCTGTCTGCCCGTGTCGGCCAGCTCGTCGAGCACCTCGAAATAGTTGTGCGTGCTGCCCGGGCCGCCATGCAGCAACAACAAGGGTGCCTTGTCTGACGGTTCGCCCACAATGCGATAGTAGGTCTGATAGCCCAGAAACGGCATATAGCCTTCAGTGATGCGATGATTCATGTTGTTAATAGTAGCTTAGTAATTAATCGATTGACGTTGCGAAGATACAAATTATTTTGAATACTAACAAGAAAAAACGCAAAAATACATCGTTGACAGCGAAACGGAAGTACAAAATAGTTAAACTAACCTAATAAAATTATAAATGTACGTACCATATATTATTTAATTACTACATTTGCACTACTAAAAAACATTACCAACCAAAACCTGAATAATAATGAGTAAATATGCTGTCATCATGGCCCTTCTGTTACTATTCTCCCTAACAGGACGGGCAAAAGTTAAAACAACCGTGTGGGATAATCCCTCTACTGAGTATGGAAGCCATTACGGCAATGGTAATTTTCTGCTCGACCTCGACGTAAGTAAGGTGGAATTGAAAACCGACGAGACGATGGTACACATCACAGCACGTCTTCGCCAAGCAGAAACAGACTACGCCTTCCAACTGACAGGCGACACCTATCTAAAAGTGGGCGAAAAGCGTTTTTACAGAGTGTTGATTGACCCTAAAGAAACCAAGGAAAAAGGACTATACGAACTAGCCATCCACTTCCCACCACTTCCAAAAGGCACAAAGGCTTTCGACTTTTTCGCCAGCAACAATCAAGAGACATATCAGATCAAAGGCATCAAACCTGCAGAAGAACGCTGGAAACAGCTTTTCCCTTCGTATTGGAGCGACAAACAGGGCAACTGGAAAATAGCATTTCTGGATGATTGCGCCATCTACCAATGTAAGTTCTGGGACTATAGACAGTGCAGCGTGAACCAAAAGACAGGCGAGGCTGACATCGTCATGCAGAATGGCAATGACATAGTGAAAGTCAGCATTGGAAAGAACAAGAAAGGCATACGCACCATACAGATGGGCAACCAAAAAGAAGAACTAGCTATGATAACCTCTCGCTACATGCCCGACTACCCCACAAAGGACATGCGAACCGACTTTGTGGATACAGACTATAAAACCGACACTGTGACAGTCATAGGCTGGATTAAAGACATGCCCGACTTCATGAAACCCCAGAAAACCTTTGGCATCTGCCACGGGAATATCTATACCGATAATGAAGAAACTGTCAATGCCGACTTGGATGAAAAGGGCCGATTCATGATAAAAATACCTCTGCTAAACAGTTCGGAGCTTCTATGCGACTGGAATCTTTGCAATTTTAATACCATGCTTGAACCCGGCAAGACCTACTTCCTGCTGTATGACTACAAGGAGGGGCGACGTTACTTTATGGGCGACGACTGTAGGCTACAAAATGAACTTATCAAGTATCCACCCTGTTGGGATTCCAACAACTTTTATATTGGTTTAGAAGGAGCAGGACACGCTAG
Source organism: Xylanibacter brevis P6B11 (assembly GCF_000621825.1). Lineage (NCBI taxonomy): Bacteria > Pseudomonadati > Bacteroidota > Bacteroidia > Bacteroidales > Prevotellaceae > Xylanibacter > Xylanibacter brevis. The sequence continues at coordinate 358,404 of NZ_JHXG01000003.1, read as the reverse complement.
CGATGAAGAGCTCGAGCAGTATATGACATCGGTTGACAGTCTCTTAAAGGTTCAAACGGCCCAATTAGACGCTTTCTGCGAGCATCACCCTACCCTGTCTTCACGCTATCGTATTTTCAGTAAAGGAAACATGCTGACTAATCATGCACATTCATTCGGGCAGGCACGTTTCAGAATGCGTAATTTCATGCTAACCGACAATGCCCGCCGCTATGCTCACGACACCTTCTGGACTAAATTCGAGCATCCCTACACTTTGCATTCCTCTCTAAGCTATTTTATGAGCGATTATCTGGATGATGTACTAAGAGCTCACTCAAAACCAACTTCTTTGCAGATTGCTGACTATATCAACGATATTACATCCAACGATGAGGAGCAGGCGCTTCTGACACGCTGGAGTAAATGGATTAACGAGACAAATGCGAAAATAAATGCTGCTCCAACCAATGAAGAAAAGAAAAAACTGGTAGAAAAAATCAATGCCGACAATGCTGCACTGATCAGAGATATTAGTCAGATCCTGAACAGACCAAAGGTTCAAAAGTTCCTTCACAGCATGTACACCCTACATAAAATGGAAAAAGACTCATATCTTCTTGACTCAATGGGTATTGATCCATTTATCAAGAACGTCTGGCTCACACAAACTGTACTAGATACCTTTGAGCATGACCATTCGTCGCTAACGCCAACTGTCTTAGACTCGATGACAGCCATCATTAATAACCCTTACAGCACTGCCTTGATAGAGGAGGCCAACAAGCACTATCTAGCCATCGAAAATCGAGAATTTGACAAGCAGGTACTGAAATCGGCAGACCATCTTGCCGGCATCACAGAGGGCGAAGCATTACTCAAGAAAATCCTGGAGCCCTATAAAGGAAAGATGGTGCTGCTCGACATTTGGGGCACCTGGTGTAGCCCTTGCAAGGAGAGACTGTCGCACTCTAGTGAGGAGTATGCCAGACTGAAAGACCACAACATTCAGTATCTCTATCTGGCCAACCATAGTCCACAGGAATCATGGGAGAATGTTATCAAGGAGTATCAGGTTTATGGACCAAACGTGGCTCACTACAATCTGCCTGATGAACAACAGAAAGCCATTGAGAGCTATTTGAATGTGCATACATGGCCAACCTACAAGCTGTTTAATCAGAATGGTGAGCTCCTCGACGCAGACATTGATCCGATCGACCTCGACGAGCTGGAACAACAGATATACCGAATGCGATAGGGCTCAACTAAAGGATTCTTTTTCAAACATTAAAGCACGCCACCAGACAACAAAAAAGCAGAAAAGTCGTCATCTTTTAAAAATAATCATGTAACTTTGCAGCTGAAAACTGAAAGCTAACAATACAAACAAGATGAAAACTTTTCTACTGAACGGCATGGCGGCCCTCTTGACCCTGAGCGCCGGAGCACAATGCGCTTACGATGACCAGAAGTTGCGCACAGACAGCCTGGACAGAGGTGTGGTGGCTGTACGCGACGGCAACAGTGTGTTTCTGAGTTGGCGCACACTGAAAGGCGACCGCAAGAACGAACCCTTTTACGTTTATAAGAACGGTGAACTGCTAACGAAAGAGCCACTGACCGAAGGTGGCACCTGCTTTGTGGACAACACCCCTCTGGACAAGGTGAACATCTACGAGGTGCGCGGCGGAGCAGCCAACGGGCTGTTTACACTGCGCAGCGAAGCACCACATGGTTACGTGGCTGTGAAACTTGACAAACCGGCCGATGGTACGACACCCGACGGGCGGCCCTTCAGCTATACGGCCAACGATGCCAGCGTGGGCGACGTGGATGGCGACGGACAATACGAGATATTCCTGAAATGGGATCCGACGAACTCGCACGACAACTCGCACGATGGCTATACGGGCTCTACGATGATAGACTGCTACCGACTGAACGGACAGCGGTTGTGGCGCATTGACCTGGGCAAGAACATACGCAGCGGCGCGCACTACACGCCATTCATCGTCTATGACCTGGATGGCGACGGCAAAGCCGAACTGATGGTAAAGACGGCCGACGGCACCTGCGACGGCCAAGGCCACGTGATAGGCGATGCGGCGGTGGATTACCGCGAACTGCGCGGACGCATCCTGGAGGGACCAGAGTATATCAGCGTGTTCAACGGTCTGACTGGCGAGGTGATGGACACCAAGCCCTACATGCCCGGAAGAGGAAAACTGAGCGCCTGGGGCGATGACCGCGGCAACCGCTCGGAGCGCTACCTGGCTGGTGTGGGCTACTTTGGCCACAACACGGCCAGCGCCATCTTCTGTCGTGGCTACTACACCCGCAGCGTCATTGCCCTGTGGGACTGGGATGGCCACCAGCTGCAGAACCGCTGGACCTTTGACACCGACGATACCCAGTGGAACGACTACGCCGGACAGGGCAACCACAACCTGCGCATTGCCGATGTTGACGGCGACGGATGGGACGAGATAACCTATGGTTCGATGGCTGTGGACCACAACGGCGATGGACTCTACAACACAGGAATGGGCCACGGCGATGCCATCCACCTGGTGCCCGACCCACTGACCGACAAGCTATATATCTGGGACTGCCACGAGAACCGTCGAGACGGTAGTGACCTGCGCGATGCCAGGACGGGCGAGGTGGTGTTTCAGATCAAAAGCACCAGCGACGTGGGCCGCGCCATGGCTGCCGACATCGACCCCACCAACTACGGATGGGAGCTGTGGAGCAGCGACAGCCACGGCATACGCGATATGAAAGGCAACGTGGTGGCCACGGCAAAAGATGCACAGGACCCACAGCACCAAAACAGATTGGGTGTGAAGAAGGGACGCTGGCTGAGCATCAACTTTGGCATCTGGTGGGATGGCGACCTGCTGCGCGAGCTGCTGGATCATGAGAGCGTCACGAAATATAATTGGGAGAAGAAAAGCATCGACATGGTGAAACGCTTCGAAGGTATCCGCTTCAACAACGGCACGAAGTCGAATCCCTGTCTTTCGGCCGACATTCTGGGCGACTGGCGCGAAGAGGTGATGGCCCGCAACGAGGACTCGAGCGAGTTGCGCATCTATACCACAACCATCCCTACGGGCTATCGCATCAACTGTCTGATGAGCGACATCCCCTACCGCCTGTCGGTGGCCACGCAGAACGTGGGCTACAACCAACCTTCGGAACCGGGCTACTACATCGGTCCCGACAAACAAGACTACGTAAAATAAAAACTCCATACCTGACTATGAAAAGAATCATACTGACAGTGGCATTGATGATGCCTTTGATGCTGTCTGCACGCGAAGCAACAGTGACATCACCCAACGGAAAACTCCTTGTGGAAATAAATGACCAGAATGGTTGCGCCTCCTATGCTGTCACTCTGGACGGACAGCAGATGGTGCTGCCATCGGCACTGGGACTGAAGACCGACTTTGCCGACTTCACCCAGGGACTGAAGATTCTGAACACAAAGGCCACGCCAGTGGACCGCAGCTACGAGATGCGACAGGTGAAACAGTCGAAGATGCACTATGTGGCCACACAACTGGATGTGGACCTGGAAAATGCCAAGCACCAGAAGTTCACGGTGCAGTTCTCGGTGTCTGACAATGATGTGGCTTTCCGCTACAGCATCCCACGTCAGAAGAACGACAACCCCAAATGTGCTTTGATACTGGAGGAAGCCACTGCCTTCTCACTGCCCGAACAGACCACCACGTTTATCTGTCCGCAGATAGGTCCGTTCACCGGTTGGGAGCGCACCAAGCCCAGCTATGAAGAGGAGTACAAGGCCGACGCTGCGATGAACGTGAAGTCGCAATACGGACGCGGCTACACCTTCCCCTGCTTGTTTCACGAGGGTGACAAGGGCTGGGTGCTGATCTCGGAGACAGGCGTCAGCAGCCAGTACTGCGGTTCGCACCTCTCCGACTATGAAGCTGGCAAGGGCTACACCATCGCCTTCCCCGACGCCAAGGAGAACAACGGCAACGGATCGGCACAGCCCGGCATCATGTTGCCCGGCACCACACCGTGGCGCACCATCACCGTGGGAAAAACCCTGAAACCCATCGTGGAGACCACCATCCCTTATGATGTAGTGGAGCCGCTCTACGAGCCTTCGGAAGACTACAAGGCTGGTCGCTACACCTGGAGCTGGCTCATCTGGCAGGACAACTCCGTGTGCTGGGACGACCAGATTGCATTTATCGATCTGGCCGCAGAGATGGGCTACGAATATTGCTTGGTGGACGGCTGCTGGGACACGCAGATAGGGCGCGACCGCATGCCCGCACTGTCGAAATATGCACAGGAGAAGGGCGTGGCCCTGATGTTGTGGTACAACTCAAACGGCCACTGGAACGATGCACCCCAGACACCACGCGGCTGCATGGACACCAACATAGCCCGCGACAAGGAGATGCGCTGGCTGAAGGAGATTGGCGTGAAAGGCATCAAGGTGGACTTCTTCGGTGGCGACAAGCAGGAGACCATGAAGCTCTACGAGGACATCCTGTATGATGCCAACCGCTATGGCATTCAGGTGATCTTCCACGGTTGCACGCTGCCCCGCGGATGGGAGCGCATGTATCCCAACTATGTGTCGAGCGAGGCCGTGCTGGCTTCCGAGAATGTGTATTTCTCTGACTACCATGCTGCGCAGGAGTCTTTCCAACTGACCATGCACCCCTTCTGTCGCAACGCCGTGGGCACCATGGACTGGGGTGGCGTGATCATGAACAAATACATGAGTCGCGACAACAAAAGTCGCCACCAGCGTCAGACCACCGACGGTTTTGAGATAGCCACCGGCTTCATCAATCAGGCTGCCATACAGTGTGTGGCCGTTCAGCCCAACAACCTCGAAGACTTGCCTCAGCACGAGCTCGACTTCCTGAAGCAGTTGCCCACCACATGGGATGAGACCCGCTTCATCGACGGCTATCCCGGCAAATATGTCGTGCTGGCCCGTCGCCACGGCAACGACTGGTACATCGCAGGCCTCAACGCCCAGAAGGAACCTCTAAAGTTGACACTCGACATCGCTGGATACCAGATGCTGCTCAACGACCAGGCCGACAAGAAAGGACACATCACCGGAACAAGCATCACACGCATTGCGAACAAGGCCCTGAAGAAGGGAAAACTGAACATCACCGTACAGCCAAACGGTGGTTTCGTGGTCTTCTGATTTAGTTAAAAATTCAAATTTCGCACCGCACTTACATATAAAATATGTATCTTTGCACCAAATAAATGTAAAAACTATGAAAACATTACTTCTTTCGCTTGCTGTGCTATTAATGCCAGCATGCATGTCTGCACAGGACCATACAGACGCATTCACCATCCGCATCAAAGGGATGAGATGCGAGGAGTGTGCACACAAGGTGAAGACCAGGCTGCTCAAAGAAAAAGGTGTGGAAAGTTTGTCGTTCGACCTGGAGAAAAGAACGGCTACGATTAGTTACGACCAGACGAAGATCAGTCCCGACTCTATCAAGTCTATACTGAAAGGTACGCGCTACAAGGCATCCCCCTACAACGAGAATGATACCATTCTGCGCGGCATGGGGCTGCAGATGAGCGACATGCACTGTCAGAACTGTGCCAACCGCATCATGAAACGCATGGAGGGCATGGTGGGTATCGACAGCATAGCGGCACATGTGGACAGCCACTACGTGTTCTTCCGCTACGATGCCAACCGCACGTGCAAGGCAGCTATCCGCGAAGTGCTGGGCGAGATGGGATTCACGCCCGTGAACTACTACACCAGCAAGGACATCAGCTTTGCCTACTTCCTGATTCCGGAAGACACCGACGTCGAGGAAGCCATCGAGATGGCACTCTCGCTGGAGGCGGTGGACGATGCCAACGCCAACAAGCAGAAGCACTCGCTGGCTATCACCTATGCCAACAAGTACACCACGGAGGAGAAGTTGCTGGAAGGACTGCGCAACGCTGGCATCAAGGCCACACTGCCCGCCCCACACACGTGCAAAGAGTAACCAATCAGTATTGACCACAGAGACGTGAAGCGATTACTATCATTTTCATTACTGCTGCTGTGTGCAGTGGCCATGACGGCTGCCGACATACGCATCACCGTGACGGAGAAGAAAAGTCATGAGCCCATCATCATGGGTACCGTCATGCTGAACCCCATCGGACTGGGCGTGGTGACCAATATGGAGGGCGTGGCCGTGCTCAGCAACGTGCCCAACGGACAATACACGCTGGCAGTGAGCTACGTGGGCTTTCAGACCCGCCAGATACAAGTACGCGTGGACGGCAAGGACCTCGCCATGAAGGTGGAGCTGGAAGAGGCGTCACTGACACTGAAGGAGGTGAGCGTCACCGCTCGCCAGAACATCAGCGGTGCCTCGACATCGAGCGTCATTGGCCGACAGGCCATCGACCACCTGCAGGCCACCTCGCTGGCAGATATCATGCAGTTGGTGCCCGGCCAACTGATGGGCAACAACGACCTGACATCGGCCTCGAACCTGCAGTTGCGACAGCTGGTGAACAACAACACGTCTGCCTTTGGCTCGAGCATCGTGATTGACGGTGTGCCCATGTCTAACAATGGTGCTCTGCAGCAAGGCTCGTTCTCTTCGGCGACCTTCACGGGTACCGACCTGCGCCAGGTGGCTGCCGACGACATCGACGAGGTGGAAGTGGTGAGAGGTATTCCCTCGGCGGAATATGGCGACCTGACCAGCGGACTGGTGGTGGTGCACTCGAAGGTGGGCGTCACCCCCTGGCAGTTTAAGAGCAAGATCAACCCAGGCATGATGAACTACAGCCTGGGCAAGGGTGAGAACATCGGCAAGATGGGCGTGGTGAACGGCAGTCTGGACTACGCACAGGCTTGGGGCGACCCACGCATGAAGACGCGCTCGTTCCACCGCTACACGGCCACCCTGGGATGGGGCTACGACATCAACAGCCGCTGGCACACCAACACCAAGGTGCGCTACATGCAGGCCAAAGACTGGACGGGCAAGGATCCCGATGCCATTGCCGACGGCACCTACTCGGAGTCGAAGAACCAGACATTCTCGCTGACACACAACGGCAAACTGCAACTGAACAAGTTGCTGGCACGCACCGTTTCCTATACCATCGGTGTCAGTCTGACGCAGAACGACAGTCGCAACGCGTCGTTTGCCAGCGTCAGCTCGGGCCTTTTGCCCATCATCACGGCCACAGAGACTGGCTACTACGTGGTGCCGTTTGAGACTCGCTCTTATCTGGCGACAGGTATCACGGAGAGTCGTCCTGGAAATATTTACGCCAAGGTGAGCGATCAGTTCTTCTTCCGCTCGGGGAAGACTCGCCAGTCGTTTAAGATTGGCGCTGACTATCACTACGACTGGAACAACGGACGCGGCTACTACAACGGCGACGAGCGCTATCCGCTGCGCCCCAACAGCGACGGACGCCCGCGTGCCTTCAGCGACATCCCTGCCCTACACCAACTGGCAGCCTATGCCGAGGACATGTTCACGTGGAATATTAATAAGGTGAACCGACTGAGGGCCACTGCCGGTGTGCGCTTCACGGCCTTGCAACCTTTTGGCAAGGTGGCAACAATGGCACTTTCACCTCGTATCAACGCCTCTTTCACCGTAACGAAGTGGCTGGACCTGCGTGCCGGCTTCGGCATGAACTCGAAAACGCCCGGACTGAGCTACCTCTATCCTGACAAGAAATACAACGACCGCGTGTCGGCCAACTACATGCCGCAAGACGGTTCGGCACAACTGCTAGCCTACCACACACAGGTCTATGAGGTGGCCTACTCGAAGAACATGAAGAATGCCACCACTACGAAAGTGGAACTGGGCGTGGACTTCAAACTGCGTGGCGGCAAGAAACTGTCGCTGCTGGCCTACCGTGACAAGACACCCAACGGGTTTGGTCCGGTGACCAACTATTTCACTTATGCCGTCAACCACTTTGCCACCGTGCCCCCATTGGATGCCAGTGGCAACTATGACTTCACAAGAGGCTACGACCGTCAGGACATCATCGCCATGACAACAGGCGAGATAGGCAACACGAACACCACCGTGAACCGCGGCGTGGAAGCCGACATGGACTTTGGCACGGTGAAGATGCTGCGCACCTCGTTCTACCTGAGCGGTGCCTGGCAGGAGACCAAGACATGGTCCACCGACCTGAACAGCCAGTCGCCCAAGGCGGCCTTATTGCCCACAGTCTATTCGAGCATCGGCACAACGCCTTTCAAGGTGATCTATCCCTCGGGCTTGGACTATTCGAAATACCGCCGCTTTGTGACCACACTGCGCACGGTGACACACATCCCAGAACTGGGTATGGTTGCCTCGCTCACAGCACAGGCCATCTGGCAAGACTGGCACACCAGCTATCAGGCCGACAAAGACCCCATCGGATGGATTGACAACGACCTGCAGCGTCATGACATCACCAGCGAGATGCTGAACGGCTTCCTGGGCATGGATGCGAAATACTATGCAGCGAAGCCTGCCGGACAAAGCAGCGTGGCCATACAGGACCTGCTGATACGCGTCAGTGACAACGAGCCTTCGAAGGCACCCGTCACCTGGAACCTGCAGGCCCGACTGACAAAGGAACTGGGCAAGGTGGGCGGACTGTCGTTCTACGTCAACAACGCCCTCTACTACGAACCCTACATGAAGGGCAACAACACCAGCACGCTGAGTCAGCGAAATGTTGGCATGAGTTTTGGCGCCGAACTTTATCTGAACTTATAAGCACATGAAGAAGAATATACTAGCCCTTTTACCCACCATACTGCTCGTGGCCTGCGTTGACTATCAGGACGTGAGCCACGCCATCGACGCACAGGTGCAACTGCAGATGCCGGCAGAATTTACTCAAGGCCATGACTACGAGGGCCATGACATCGTGATGACCATAGGCGACAAGACTCTGACTGCACAAACAGATGCCAACGGCATTGCCACCTTCAAGGCACTGATACCCGACATCTATGGCATATCTACTTCGTGGTCGATCAGCAAGGCGCAATATGAACAACTGACAGGACACGTGCTGACAGCCAACGGATGCACCGTGTCGGGCAGTCTGAACGAACAGCTCATCTCGGAAGCGCAACAAGGTAAACCCATCGTGCTGCCTACATTCCTGGCCATCAAGCGCGATATTGTGATCAGCAAGATAGCCTCAGCTGGTTCGAAAGACCAGAACAACCGCAACTATATGGCCGGTAAGTATTTGGAACTCTACAACCAGGCCGATGAGACGGTGGATGCCAGTGGCCTGTATATCGGACTGCTTGACTCGACGAACCCGCAGCCTTTCACGCTCGACAACCTGCATGAGGTGTACAACGACGCCTATGTGGTGGTGAAGCAGGTGTTCCAGATTCCTGCCGACAAGCCCTACCCCGTGGCTCCCGGTGGTACGATACTGATTACCAACAGTGCGACGGACCACAGTGACATCAACGCAACTGAGCACGACCTAAGCGGTGCCGACTTCGAAGCGAAAGACGCCACGGGAAAAACCGTCAACAACCCTGCCACGCCGGCACTGCTGACTGCCTTCTCATCGACCAACGCCAACGCAACGATGAACCTGGTGCAGGGCGGTCCTTGCGGCGTGATCATCTTCAGAACCAGCGAGGACCTGACCGACTGGAAGCGCGACTACGCCTATGGCAAGACGTCGGGCATGATGTACCTGATGGTGCCTCGCGAACTGGTACTCGACGGTGTGGACTATCTGAAGAACAAAGCCACCGGCGTGGATATCAGTGCGAAGCGTCTTTATACTGACATCGATGCCGGCTACGCCCATATTGAAGCCACGAATGGTTATACCGGCGAGGTGGTGTATCGTCGTACGGAAAGCATTGCCACCGATGGTCACAAGATACTGATGGACACGAACAACAGCTTGAACGACTTCAAAGTTTCAACCACTATTAAACCCCGTGAATATGATGAATAGACGACTGACACTATCACTACTGGCACTGCTGGCTGCATATTCACAGGCACAGGAGAACAACTACCGCTATGCCGACGCTACACAGGCATGGCGACTGACCAACAATGCGGCTGCACTGGGACTGGACTCTACGGAGAACAGGGGCTATGCGCTCTTTAACGCCGAACATCAGAGCGGCGACTATAAACGGGTGCAGGAGGGATTGCCGACGAACCAGTTGCGATTCAAGACGGAGCGCTATCAGACGATTGGCAAATACCTGCACGGCTATGGTCGCTTTGACTTCGACTATGGCAGAGAGAAGAACAGAGCATGGTGCGACGTGATGCGCCCCTACGATGCAAACCCATACATGGCAGGAAGCGCCATCAAGGGGAAATACGACTTTCAGGACTTTGACTTCACAGCTGCCTTAGGAACAGTTGACCTGAACAACTGGCGCTACGGCCTCAGACTGGACTACAAGGTGGGCGACCTGAGCCGCCTGCGCGATCCGCGTTCCCGCTCGCAACTGCTGGACTACAAGCTTTCACCATCGGTCGTGCATACCATGGGAAGGCACACCGTGGGTCTCAGCGCCAGCTACCAGCGCCGCAAGGAGAAAATCACAGGCGTCACCACCGTTCAACAAGACCCTACTCTGAAATACTATCTGATGACAGGCATGGAACATGCCGATGGAACCACAGGCGGATACAGCAGTTTCGCACGTGAATGGGTGGATCACACCTTTGCAGCAGAGATTAGCTATGGCTATCGACATGCGGATGGACATTCCGTTGTTGCTGCAAGCATAGCGAGAGACAACGAGTATGTGTATGGTCAATATAAGTATGAACCGGGACGCTTCACCGGATTCACCTATGAACTTGATGCACACCACCGCAGCAAGGAGGGCCGTCTGCTTCATCAGCTGGATCTTCATGTGAGCTATCGCCAAGCCTATGCCGACGAATACCGGCAGAAGCTGCAACAGGAAAAGGATGCAAAGACGGGGTTCACCTCTTTTTATTATACGAACCTGATGACCTTCAAGAAGCGTTACCAGGTGAATTGTTTCGAGGCAAACATGCGCTACAGAGCGCATCTGACCAGTCAAAAAGATGAGAAAGCCTACTTCGGAGCCTCTATTTCCCTCAACGACAACGAGAACAAGTACCTGTTGCCCACATCAAGACTGTCACACGGAGGCACGTTGCTACTGACAGAAGGTGGCACCGCCATCGGCAAAAGGCTTTGGATAGATGCCGAAGCCGGCGGTTTCCTGTCACAAGAAGTTGCACTTAGCCTGAGTGATATGAACACAGACTATGCCCAACAGGTGCTGCTGACCGACATGAACTACTACCGGGCCAACTACTGGACTGGCAAAGTGGCTGTGAGCTATCAGTTCCCACTGACGCTGAAAGGACAGACGTCCTGGTGGTTTGTGCGTGCCTACGGAAGCTATGTCAGGGCTAACGGACAGATGGACAGTCGCTGTATAGGACTGAGCATCGGACTCTATAATTAAGATTTTTTGGCAACTGAGATATTAAACCGACAGGCCTTGAGCCCGTCAAGAAAATGATTGTATAAACTAAGAAAAAAGGATAAAATGAAGAAAACAAAGATGACACTTGTCAGCGCAGCAGCTCTGCTGATGCTGGCTACCATGTTTCAAAGTGCGAAACCCGACGAAGTGATGACCAAACAAGACGGTATGTACGTGGTCAACACAACCACACTTGGCAAGAAAGTGACTGGCTATGTAGGTGCAACACCACTGAAGGTATATATTCAAAAAAACAAAGTGGTTAAGATTGAGGCACTGAAGAACCAGGAGACGCCTAAGTTCTTTGCCAAAGTGAAGCGCGAAATGCTCAGCAAATGGAATGGTATGAAAGTGAACGATGCGCTGAATGCAAAAGTTGACGGCGTCACTGGTGCAACCTTCTCATCGGAAGCCGTGAAGAACAACGTACGTCTGGCACTGGAGTACTATAAGAAGAACAAGTAAAAAGTGTGTGTTTGTTTGGGTGTTTCGAAGATTATTCGTAACTTTGCCCACTGTAACAAATACTATATGAAAAAATAAAAGCTATGGCAACACCTGTTGAATTCAAGTACGCCCCAATGTTTCAGTTGGGCGAGGATAAGACCGAGTATAGACTTTTGAGCAAGGAAGGCGTGAGCGTCAGCCAGTTCGAAGGCAAGGAGATTGTAAAAGTATCAAAAGAAGCCCTGACCCTGTTGGCTCAGCAGGCCTTCCACGATGTGGAGTTCATGCTGCGTCGCGAGCACAACCTGCAGGTGGCTCAGATCCTGAACGATCCTGAAGCCTCAGAGAACGACAAGTATGTAGCGCTGCAATTCCTGCGCAATGCCGATGTGGCAGCTAAGGGCGTTCTGCCTTTCTGTCAGGACACGGGTACTGCTATTATCCACGGTGAGAAGGGTCAGCAGGTATGGACTGGCTTTGAAGACGAAGAGGCACTGAGCCTGGGTGTGTTCAACACCTTCACACAGGACAACCTGCGCTACTCGCAGAATGCGCCTCTGAACATGTATGACGAGGTGAACACCCGTTGCAACCTGCCCGCACAGATTGACATCGAAGCCACTGAGGGTGCTGAATACAAGTTCGTGATGGTGGCAAAAGGTGGTGGCTCGGCCAACAAGACCTACTTCTACCCCATGACCAAGGCTACCATTCAAAATGAAGGCACACTGATTCCCTTCCTGGTAGAGAAGATGAAGTCACTGGGCACAGCTGCTTGTCCTCCTTATCACATCGCATTTGTAATCGGTGGTACATCGGCTGAGAAGAACTTGCTGACGGTGAAGCTGGCTTCTATCAAGTACTACGACTCACTGCCTACTACAGGTGATGAGACAGGTCGCGCCTTCCGCGATATTGACTTGGAGAAGAAGTTGCTGGAAGAGGCCCACAAGATTGGACTCGGCGCACAGTTTGGCGGTAAGTATCTGGCTCACGACATCCGCGTGGTTCGTCTGCCCCGTCACGGTGCAAGCTGTCCTATCGGTATGGGTGTATCTTGCTCGGCAGACCGCAACATCAAGGCAAAGATCAACAAGGACGGTATCTGGCTGGAGAAGATGGACTCTAACCCCTGCGAACTGATTCCTGCAGAATATGCTAAGCCTGGTGAGGGTTCTAAGGGTATCGAGATTGACCTGAATGAGGGTATCGACGCTGTACGCAAGGAACTGTCTAAGTATCCTGTCAGCACTCGTGTTAACCTGAAGGGTACCATCATCGTGGCTCGCGATATTGCCCACGCTAAACTGAAGGCTCGTCTGGATGCTGGCGAAGGCATGCCCGAATACTTCAAGAAGTATCCCGTGCTCTATGCTGGTCCTGCTAAGACACCAGAGGGTTATCCCTGTGGTTCGATGGGCCCAACAACTGCCAACCGCATGGATCCATACGTTGACGAGTTCCAGGACAATGGTGCATCGCTGGTAATGATTGCCAAGGGCAACCGCTCACAGGTGGTTACCGATGCCTGCAAGAAGCACGGCGGTTTCTATCTAGGTACCATCGGTGGCGTGGCTGCCGTTCTCTCGCAGAGTTCTATCAAAAGCATCGAATGCGTAGAGTATCCCGAGTTGGGAATGGAGGCTATCTGGAAGATCGACGTAGAAGACTTCCCCGCATTCATCCTTGTAGATGATAAGGGCAACGACTTCTTCCAGACACTGAAGCCCTGGACACCCTGTCAGAAATAATATCAAGCTCACATGAAAAGGATTCCCGCCTTTTTGATAGGGGCAATTTTTCCCCTTCTTCTCACGGCGCAGAACGTTGAGAGAGGTGGCTGTATGCCAGACTTCGATACAGAAGCAACGCATCAGCATCGTGCAAGAAAGAAGCTTCCTCCTATCAAAAAGGATTGGGATTCCACTCGTGTGTATAAACACCCGGTAGTGCTTTTATCCTTCAAAGGAGACTCTACCTACTTCACTAAAAATCACACCAAAGCCTATTACGACTCGCTTTTTAATGCTCATGGCTTCAACGAGCGTGATGGCAAAGGTTGTATTGCCGACTATTTCCGTGAACAGTCGAATGGCTTATTAAACCTAAAATTCGATGTCTTTGGTCCTTATGAGGTTTCACAGAAAGCACAACGCAGAAAGAACCCGACAGAAAACACCAAAGACTATAATAAAGAAGCCTTAGGAGAAGCCCTGAATGCTTTTGTGGCAGAGAATGCAGACTTGGATTTTAGTCAATATGACTGGAACGGCGACAAGAGCATAGAGCAAGTCATCTTTGTATATGCAGGCACCAGTGGCAATATCAATAGTCCCTTATGCTGGGGCCACATCTGGCCACACACCAGCTTTTTAGACACCACCATTACCACAAAAAGCGGCTATCAACTTTCAGACTATACTTGCAGCGGAGAGATATGGCCTAACAACGCTTCTTACGGCTTAGGCACTATTTGTCATGAATACAGCCACTTTTTGGGATTACCCGACCTTTACCCTGTGAATGGTTGGCGGTATTCTGCCGTCGATGAATGGGACCTGATGGACGGTGGCAACTTCACAAACTACGGATGGTGCCCGCCCAACTACTCTCCCATACAGAAGATGCTGCTGGGATGGGCTAAGCCTATTGAGTTGACCAATCCGACAAGCATCGTCAACCTGAAACCTGTTTCGCAAGGTGGCGAATTCTACAAGATCAGCCATTCGGACGACGAATTCTACCTGTTGGAAAACAGACAATGGGATGGTTGGGATGCTGCTTTGCCAGGAAAAGGATTGGTGATCTATCACGTCTATTACCTTCCCAACGAATGGGCAGGAAATACCGTAAACAACACGGAAGGCCAACTGCACTACGAGCTGGTAAATGCCGACGATCTGGACTTCAGCGAATGGGAACAATTGCTGAAACAAAGAGATTGGAGCGCTTATCAGAATAGCCGCAGGCGAAACAATTATCACCTTAGCTCTTCTGCCTACCCCTGTATCACAGATTCTATTTCTTTGAGGAACGACAGCCTGACAAATACGTCGGTGCCCGCCAGCGTGATGATTACCAGAAATGCTGCAGGCGAGAACCTACTGTCTAAGCCTATTACGGATATACGAATGACGGAAGATGGCCTCATCTCTTTCAACTTCATGGGAGGTGATCCCGAAATACTGGAAGTAAAGCACCCATTTAACAATCGTAAAGTGGCACTTTACTATCAATTAGACGGCACTTTACGCCATGAAAATAGCAAGAAAGGGATTTATATCCTAAGAAGAGAAGACGGAAAAATGATTAAATTCGTAAAATAGCAACCAAACAAAACTGTAAAAATCATGAGATTAATTATTGAACCTAATTATGATTTGATGTCACAATGGGCAGCAAATCATGTGATTGAGAGAATTAACGCTGCTAACCCTACAAAAGAAAAGCCTTTTGTATTAGGACTTCCTACCGGTTCTTCGCCTATCGGCATGTATAGAGCCTTGGTAAAAGCCTATCTGGATGAAAGAGTATCGTTCAAGAACGTGGTGACATTCAACATGGACGAATATGTAGGTCTGCCTGAGGATCACCCCGAAAGCTATCACTCATTCATGTTCAGCAACCTCTTTGATCACATCGACTGTCCCAAAGAGAATATCCATATTCTGAATGGTAACGCCAAGGATTTGGAGGCCGAGTGCGCACACTATGAGCAGATGATTGAGGAAGCTGGCGGCATTGACCTCTTCCTGGGTGGTATTGGTCCCGACGGACACATTGCCTTCAACGAGCCTGGCTCAAGCTTGACCAGCCGCACACGCCAGAAGACACTGACCACCGATACCATCATTGCCAACAGTCGTTTCTTTGACAACGACATCAACAAGGTGCCTAAGACCGCTCTGACCGTAGGTGTTGGAACTGTGATGGCTGCCAAGGAAGTGATGATCCTGGTAAACGGTCATGCTAAATGTCGCGCTCTGCAGGCAGCTGTAGAAGGAAGTGTAAACCACATGTGGACCATCAGTGCTCTGCAGATGCACCAGCACGGCATCATCGTGGCAGATGATGCTGCCTGCGAAGAACTGAAGGTGGGCACCTACCGTTACTTCAAGGATATTGAAAAAAATAACCTGCTGTAATCAAACAGCAGGTTATTAAGATAGAAATTAGTCGAGCTCTTCGTCAGCCTCGTAGCCTCCCATTTCGCGGATGGCATTTTTCAGCATCGTATATTGCTGATAGAGGTGGTTGACGGGGAGCTCGCCTTTTGTATAGTCGTGCATAGGGCTCTTCAGGAAGAAGCTGAGGAAGCGCTGTATGCCATAACGACCGGCACGAGCAGCCAAGTCACTCAGCAGACAGAGGTCCAGACAGAGTGGTGCGGCCAAGATAGAGTCGCGGCAGAGGAAGTTGATCTTGATCTGCATGGGATAGCCCATCCAGCCAAAGATATCAATATTATCCCATCCTTCCTTATTGTCGTTGCGAGGGGGATAATAGTTGATGCGCACCTTATGATAATACTGTGTGTCCTCATCGTTGCCATGACCATAGAGGTCGGGCTGCAAATCAGGACGCAGGATGGTCTCGAGGGTTGACAACTTGGAAACCTCTTTCGTACGGAAGTTAGCAGGCTCGTCGAGCACCAGACCATCGCGGTTGCCCAGGATATTGGTAGAGAACCAACCATTCAAGCCCAGGCAACGTGTGCCAATAATGGGCGAGAAGCCACTCTTCACCAATGTCTGACCTGTCTTAAAGTCCTTACCGGCAATAGGCATCTTTGTCTTTTCAGCCAACTCCCACATAGCAGGAATATCGACAGTGGTGTTGGGAGCACCCATGATGAAGGGAGCACCCTCGGTAAGGGCAGCATAGGCATAACACATAGAGGGAGCCACATGCTCGCGATCGTCGGCCTTCATAGCCTTCTCGAGTGCTTCAAGTGTACCATGTACAGGCTCATAAACAGGCACATAGATCTCGGTAGAAGCAGCCCAGAGCACTACGATACGTGCGCAGTTGTTGGCAGCCTTGAAGTTGCGGATATCCTCACGCAACTGCTCTACCATCTCCCAACGTGTCTTGCAGTCCTTCACGTTGTCACCATCTAGTCTTTTAGCATAGTTCTTGTCGAAAGCGGCAGGCATGGGAACGATCTTCTCCAGTTCCTCATGTACCGGCATGATGTCCTTTTCCTTGAGCACCTCGCAATACATAGCACTCTGGAAAGCATTCTGAGGATAGACATCCCAACAGCCAAACACAATATCATCGAGCTTGGCCATTGGCACGATCTCATCATACTTCAAGTACTTTGCATCTGCACCACGGCCCACGCGCATCTTGTCATACTGCGTCATAGAACCAATGGGCTTAGTCAGGCCTTTACGAGCCATCAGAACACCAGTCATGAAAGTTGTGGCGACAGCACCATTACCCACAACCATGATGCCGAGTTTACCCTCGGCTGGTTTTACAGTTGATTGTTTCATTGTTTTAATTTGTATTGGTTAAATAAACATTACTTACTATTATCTATCTTAGAATGACGCCCTAAACGTAAATTTCACAATCTGCTTATGAGCGGTGGGCAACTCATTATAGCTGAGTCGGCGAATATACTCCACATGGAGGAGTTTGAAAATGTTGTGTATGCCTACAGATACCTCCCAGTAAGGACGGCTCTTATCCATCACATGACTACCCTCGGGGAACATCATCAGGACATCGCTCGACTGGTTCTCTGCCAAGAATGGATTGTTTTTATCCGACAAGCTTCCCCACAACATCTTGGCGCTGATAAACTCGCGCCATTTCAGACGCTTGAGGAAAGGAATGCGGTTAAACAGTTTGCCGTTAAGGTCCCAGTCGGCCATCACAGAGATGTAACGGTCGTTCAGGAACTCCATATTATTAATCAGGTTGAAAGTCTCGTCCTCGAGCACATAGCCTAAGTTAGCCACAGGCATAATCAGCAAGGGATAAGGCACCTGATTCCACTGGGCACCAAACTTGGTTCTGACACCAAACTTACCCCAGTTCATGGGCAGCCAGAAGCGTTTGTAGAACTCACCCTCAGTGAAGTTATAACGATACTGTCCACCCAGCACGCCATCGAAACCCATGGTATGCTGCAAGCGGAACACTGGTGCGTCAAGTGAGAGCGGCCAACGGTGCTGTTTGGTATTGATGAAGGTCTCGCCAGGAGCCAGTCGGAATCCCACAGTAGCTTCGGTATAGCGCATAGACTGATGGCTCAGTCCCGTCATCTTGGGCTGCTCATAATACGTTGTAGGATTAGCCATGTCATGGAGCGTCGTAAAAGACAAGTTGCCAATAGGCTGCAACTTTTCAGTTTTCACATTACCAAAGAGCTTCAGTCCCCACTCCATCTCATAGTCAATACCAAGCTGCTGTCTGTTATAGAGGAACATCTTGTCCATCTCGGCAAACTTCAACGAGGTGAACAGGTTATCTTTATCCGTCTGAATAAACTTATCACTAGCCAGCATCACGTCGCGCATGGACTCTACGTATAATGCCTTACGCGGGAACTCGCGAGGCAGATAGCCAGGACGGTTGAACGTATAAGTGAGCTGTGCATCATAGTAGTTCTGATTCGACTCCATACCACGGGCATAATAGCCTTTCAAGAACAGATGCGGATGCAGGTTTGCCGTTGTCTGGGCCGAAGCACGCAAGCGCCACTTATCAAAGAAATTCTGGGAAACGATCGTATTGATAGGTCCGATATCCACCTTCGATGGATGGTCCTTAGTGCCAGTATCTACGAAGTTCTCTACAAGAGCTCTCAAAGCAAAGATGGCATACTTGAATCCTTTGATCTGCTGCAGGTTCTTCACAAAACTATCCATTGAGCTTTCACTCTTTGTCAGTTCTACCTGTCGATATTTAGCCCAGAAATCATCATCTTGCATCTCGGCATAGGCATCCTTTAGCACCTTCTTCTTACCTCTCAACAACTGGCGCGGCACCTCTGTGAAATCATAGTCACTATGGCGTGTCGTACGCACCACAATGAACTTCGACAATAGCTTAGAGAGATAGAGTTCCACCATCATGTCATCTACCGTCAGGACCCAGTCGCCATTAGGTTGCTTGGTGTATTCCTGAATGCTCTGCATGTTCTCCACCCAGTTCACACTGGTAGTCTTCGGAATGGTCAGCTCGCAACGCTTCACCTGATAACTGGAGTCATCAAGCACATACAAACGACCACGAAAACCAAAGTCCTGCTGATTGTTGGGGGTAAAGTCAAGCATGATACAACGATCAGTGCCTACCATCGTAGTATCCGAGATATAATAACGATAAAATGCTATAGCGTCTTTTCCTATAGGACTAGTAAACGGATATTGGAACAGACGGATATCATCCTCGTAGATGTCGATATCCGTAAAACATTCGGCCATTACCTGATTGATAATATCGCCCGTCTGGAAAAGGTCGTTGACACCCGTTGACGTCTCACCTTTGATGATACTTTTCTCTGTATGCGGGTCGCGACGATAGATCTCCTGCGTTACCTTTTCTTCTACCGACAGTGGCAATATGAGCTTATTGTTATAGGAGCTCACCTCCACCTGATTAAGCAACCAGGGATGACGCTGAAACAGTTTCGACTCGAGGGTATCCAACTTCAGATCGTTCAGTCCGAACATAATCTTCTGATAGTTGTTATACTGATAATAGTCATGATTCTTTAGATCGGTCTTCTTCCTTGCTGCAATCACTTTCTTCATCAGTTCTACAGCAGGGTTGTTCTTACGACTGTACTTCGATCTTTTCTTCGAACTGACCTTCACTTCCTGAAGCACCTTCGAGTTGGGTTTCAAACGAACCACCAGATTTGCAGGTGTCTTACTATCTATATTTATCACCTTGGGGCTATAGCCAACAGCGCTGACCGTCAATCGCCATCCATGATGACGTTCAATCTTAAAATATCCTAAGCTATCAGCGCGAACAGCCACCTTGTTGCTGCGATAAATGATGCTAGCCATTGAAACAGGCTTACCATTACCGGCATCTATTACGTGTCCCGTAATCTGAGCCTGTGCTTCAACAGCTACCATCAGCATCAGCAGTATTAGCAAGATGGCTGACATTCTTAATCTTTGTGTTATCCTTCTCATATGATGCGGCAAAGTTAGCAATTAATTTGCTTTGCGCAAAACTTTTCCGTCACGGAAAGTGTTCTTTTTTACTTTTTTCAGAAAACCAAACGTCTTTTTTTAGTTATGGAACACCAATCCATCTCCAAACTCATCGACCACAATCGGTTTTTCTCGGTCTATTTCCTCTGCCAGAATCTTCTTCGACAGGTCGTTGAGCAGATACTGTTGGATAGCTCGCTTCACGGGTCGTGCTCCAAAGTCGGGATCGTAGCCCTCTTCCGCTAGCCATGCCACAGCATGATCGCTGACTTGCAACTGGAAACCTTGTGGCTCCAACATCTTCTGTACACGTCCTAGTTGCAGACGAACCACCTGAGCTATCTCTTCTTTTGACAGCTGCTGGAAGGTGATGATCTCGTCAATACGATTCAGGAACTCGGGACGCATGTTCAGTCGGAGCTGCTCGCGCGAAGCATTACTTGTCATTATGATAATGGTGTTCTTGAAATCGGCCGTACGTCCCTTGTTATCCGTCAGACGACCGTCGTCCAGCACCTGCAACAAGATGTTGAACACATCGGGATGTGCCTTCTCTATCTCGTCGAAGAGCACCACACTATAAGGCTTGCGACGCACAGCCTCCGTCAGTTGTCCACCCTCATCATAACCAATGTATCCCGGAGGCGCACCAATGAGTCGGCTGACCGTATGTTTCTCCTGATACTCAGACATGTCGATACGCGTCATCATCGTCTCATCATTGAACAGGTATTCTGCCAGTGCCTTTGCCAGCTCCGTCTTACCAACACCCGTGGTACCAAGGAAGATGAATGAAGCAATCGGTCGCTTGGGATCTTGCAGTCCTGCACGTGAACGACGCACAGCATCACTCACGGCCGTGATAGCCTTCTCCTGACCAATCACACGTTTATGCAGTTCCTCCTCCAGATGCAACAGTTTCTCGCGTTCGCTCTGCATCATGCGGGTCACGGGGATGCCCGTCCAACGGCTCACCACCTCAGCTATATCATCGGCCGTAACCTCTTCACGCACCAGCGAGTTACCGCCTTGTGCGCTGGACAGCTGATTTTGAATAGCCTTGATATCATCCTCCAGAACCTTCAGTTTCGAATAGCGGATCTCTGCCACCTTACCATAGTCGCCCTCGCGCTCAGCACGCTCAGCCTCCAACTTCAGGTTCTCCATTTCCTGTTTATCCTGTTGGATCTTATTAATAAGTTGGCGTTCGCCTTCCCACTTGGCACGGAATTGCGTCTCTTGCTCTTTCAGTTCTGCAATCTCTTTATCCAACTGAGCGATCTTAGGCTGATCGCCCTCACGTTTGATCGCTTCCCGCTCTATCTCCAACTGAGCCAAACGACGCATAATCTCGTCCAGTTCCTCAGGCACCGAGTCGCGCTCCATACGCAACTTGGCAGCAGCCTCATCCATCAAGTCGATAGCCTTATCCGGCAGGAAACGCTCTGTGATATAGCGTTCCGACAGTTGTACGGCTGCAATACAAGCATCATCCTGTATTCTCACCTTGTGATGATTCTCGTAGCGCTCTTTCAGACCACGCAGAATAGAGATGGCCGAGAGTTCATCCGGCTCATCCACCATCACCGTCTGGAAACGACGCTCCAGCGCTTTGTCCTTCTCAAAATACTTCTGATACTCATTGAGCGTCGTAGCACCGATAGAACGCAGTTCACCTCGTGCCAACGCAGGTTTCAGAATGTTAGCAGCATCCATCGCGCCTTCACCCTTTCCTGCACCTACCAAGGTGTGTATCTCATCGATAAACAGGATGATGCGGCCCTCAGAAGCCGTGACCTCATTGACAACACTCTTCAGGCGTTCCTCGAACTCACCCTTATACTTCGCGCCAGCCACCAGAGCACCCATGTCAAGCGAGAAGAGCTGCTTGTCTTTCAAGTTCTCTGGCACGTCACCACGTACAATACGCTGAGCCAGTCCTTCCACAATAGCCGTTTTACCCGTACCAGGTTCACCTATTAAAATAGGATTATTCTTCGTACGACGTGAGAGGATCTGCAGCACACGACGGATTTCATCATCACGACCAATCACTGGGTCGAGCTTTCCTGCACGGGCCAGGTCCACCAGGTTCTTGGCGTACTTCTCCAACGACTGATAGTTATCATCTGCACTCTGGCTTTGCACCTTCTGTCCACGACGTAGTTCCAGAATGGCCTGACGCATGTCTTTCTCATTAGCACCGGTATCTTTCAGCATACGACTCACCGTTGAGTTAACGACAAGCAGTGCCAATAGAATGGGTTCACAAGACACATACTCGTCGCCCATCTCCTTAGAAAGATCTTCCGCCTTCTGCAAAACCTTCTGGCTGTCGTTCGACAAATAGGGCTCCCCGCCCTGCACACGTGCCAGGTGCTGGAGCTCTTGCGAAACCAGCACGTCTAACTGCTGCACATTGATACCCAACTTCTGGAACACGAAGTTGGTGATGTCTTGCGCCTTATCCATCAGTGCCTTCAACAAGTGAACAGGCTCAATGGACTGTTGACTGTTCTTGCGAGCTATGTTCACAGCCTGCTGAATAGTCTCCTGCGCTTTGATTGTAAACTTTTCAAATGTCATAATATTCTCCTTTCCAATTATTTAATTCGTTCTACCCAAGTTCCTCAAACTGTATGCCCAAGCCCAAACACAGACAAAACGACAATCATGTATGACAATTTGTCACCACCAGACAAGCGCCCTCAGCAGCCAAGCACTCGTCTTATTTCGTTAAACTTTCTTTTTTTAACGCTACATTCCCCCCGTGTATCAATATTTATTTGTAACTTTGCTCAAAATGTGAGCTCCAATGAAGAAGTATATAATGATTACAGCCATCCTGCTGATGGCATCAACCACCTTATTGTATGGTCAATCCAAATTGACCTATGCTAATCTTTGGAAACAGGCCAACGATGCTGAAGAAAAAGATTTGCCTCGCACACAGATCACCATTCTTAAAAAAATTGCCCATAAAGCAGAGAAAGAAAAGAACTACGGCCAACTGCTGAAAGCCGAACTTTCAGAAGCCAAAGCCATCACCACCATCTCTGTTGACTCACTGAAGTCTGCCGTTGAACGCTTGGAGCAACGCGAGCAGAAGGCAGAAGGCAAGTGGGCGCTTCAAGCCGTCTATGATGCTGTACTCACAACGATATATGAAAACAATGCGCAGTCTTTCGACGATGCCAGACAACAAGCCGCGAGCTATCGCGAGAAGGCACTTTCCCACCCAGACGTTTTAGCCGCCACAAAGACAACAGACTATACGCCTTTTGTCATCAAAGGGAAAGATAGCCATTTCTTCAACGACGATCTGCTGAGTATCATTGGCTACGAAACCGGTCAGACCAAGAAACTTCACAAATACTATCTGACCACGTCCAACCGCGAGGCACAGCTTCTCACGGCCATCGTCGACGCCACCCCCCGGCAGCTCGACTCGCTCATGACCTGCTATGGCGACCTGGACGTTTGCGGCGAAGCAGCCATCAGCCGCTATGAGAAGATGTCGTATGCCGATGTCGCCGAGCGCATTGCCTTCATCGACAATGCGCTGCAGCGCTGGGGCAATTGGCCACGCATGAACGAATTGCGCAATGCCCGCAT
This sequence comes from Xylanibacter brevis P6B11, assembly GCF_000621825.1. NCBI lineage: Bacteria > Pseudomonadati > Bacteroidota > Bacteroidia > Bacteroidales > Prevotellaceae > Xylanibacter > Xylanibacter brevis. The sequence goes on along the minus strand of NZ_JHXG01000003.1, from coordinate 334,626 downwards.
GCGACTGGTCCAGGAACGGTTCTCCGTCAGTATCGGCAAGCACATCACCATCCCTGACCATGAGCAGAAGATTGCCATCCAAAATCTGAGAGGCATCAACCAGCTGTCGATGCAGATCTACAAGGTGAAAGCCGATGGAAACATCACGTTGAATCCCAACAATGTCGGTGACTATGAGAAACTTAAGCCACTTCTCACCACAACACCTTTCAGTTGTAAGCGTCAGTATTCAGACTGGAAAGGATACGAGCTACTTAACGACTCCCTCACACTTCCTGGTCTGCCAGCAGGCATCTATCTGCTTGAGTTCACATCGCGTCCCACTACATCTACCGCACGATTTCTCTATTTCGTCAGCAACGTCCGTTTGCTTTCGCAAAGCCAGCCCAACAACTACACGCGCTATGTGGTTGTCAACGCCACCACGGGCCAACCTATAGCTGGTGCTTCTGTCCGTCTGACTACAAATGACAAGGTCACCACACTCACCACTGGCGCAAAGGGTGAATGTTTCTATCAGTTCAAGGACGATCAGCGCGCAGAAGCATATGCTTCGACTAAGGACGACCCATTCTTTCCAAGTTCTTACTCCTACCGTCTTTATTCCTCCAAGAAAGAAACACGCGACATCAACTTTGTCGAGATCATGACCGACCGGGCCATCTATCGTCCTGGTCAGAAAGTTCACATGGCTGCCATTGCCTATCTCACCACTAAAGACAACGCCCACCGTGTGCTAAGCGGCAAGAAGCTCACAGCCTCTTTATATGATGCCAACAGCACCCTTTTGGAGGAGAAACAACTTCTCACCGATTCGTTTGGCACCGTCAGCACCGAATTTGCCCTGCCCACCAAGGGCATGACAGGTCATTATCACTTGCGTGTTGACGGCAAGAACCATTACTTCCGCGTGGAAGAATACAAGCGCCCCACGTTCCTGGTCGAGTTTCCCAAGGTGGAGCAAGACTACAAAGCTGGCGATACACTTACCATCAACGCATCGGCCAAGAACTATGCCGGCATACCTGTTCAAAACGCCAAGGTGACCTATCGCGTAGAGCGTCGTCGTGCCTGGTGGTGGTTTGCCAACATGCGCTATTGGGACACCCTGTGGTTTGGCAACCAACTGCAAGACGAGACCATCGCCACGGGCAAGGCCACGACCGATACCAACGGCCAGTTCGAGGTCAAGCTACCACTGACGATGCCCGAAACCGAGCATCCTTTCTTCTGCAACTTCATTGTGACTGCCGACGTCACAGACATGGCTGGCGAGACACGCCACGGCGAACTCACGGTTCCTCTTGGCAATCGCAAGACTGCACTGAGCATTGACGTGGAAGACAAGATGCTGGCCGAGAAGATGACACTGCCCACATTACACCTCAGAAATGCTGCTGGCAACGACCTTATACGCAAGGTTCGCTACCAGTTGGATGGCGGAAAATGGAGAACCATAGAGACCCGTGCAGCTATCAACCTGCCCCACCTGAAGAGCGGTAAGCACACACTCAAGGCTGAATACGAAGATGAGGTCGTTGAAAAGTCGTTCGTCATCTTCTCACTCAACGATACGAAGCCGGCAGAAGAGACCGACGACTGGTTCTACCTCTCCGACGAACGTTTCCCGAATGACGGCACGCCCGTTACCCTCCAGATAGGCTCTTCTGCCAAGGATGTACACATCATCTACACCATTGCAGCAGGCGACGCCATCATCGAGCAAGGCTCTGTTGACAAGTCCAACGAGCTTATCAACCGCAAGCTGACCTACAAGCCCACTTATGGCGATGGTCTATCCCTGAGCTACGCATGGGCCAAGGAGGGACGCGTTTACACTCACAGTTTCACCATCCTCCGCCCGATGGAAGACAAGAAACTGAAACTGCACTGGGAGACGTTCCGCGACAGGCTCACACCTGGTCAGCAAGAGGAATGGACCCTGAAGGTTGACCCTGTCACAGCGGGAGGTACCCAGCTCATGGCCACCCTGTTCGACAAGAGTCTCGACCAGCTCACCAAGCACGAATGGAGCTTCGAGCCCTTCACCAGTTTCTCTGTGCCATTCCTAAGCTGGAACTATAAGGAGGGATATAATGCTCAGAGATTTGCCACACGCAAGCTCACCCTTCTGAAAGTAGAGGATCTCAAGTTGAGTCATTTCGACAACTCATGCTATCCCAGCATGTGGTATCCTCACGCCACGACCGTGACAAGACGTGGATTAAATCTGGCCGAAGTTCCTGTCAAAAGGACTAATGCCGACTCCAAAGTATATGCATGCCTTGAGGCTTCCGATGCTCTAATAGGCTCTTTCGGCAATGTTATTACCACCGGAAGTGCTGGTTTAAAGAAAAATACTGCCAACAATGCACAGTCAGCACAGGCCACAAGCGCTACCCCTCAAGTTTCCATGCGTGAAAACCTGCAGGAGACGGCCTTCTTCTATCCACAGATGCTGGCAGATGCTGATGGTCGCATCTCTATGAAGTTCACTTTGCCCGAGAGTCTCACCTCCTGGCGCTTCATCGGACTGGCTCATACCAAAGATATGAAATATGGACTGCTGGAGGGTGAAGCCGTGGCTAAGAAGGATGTGATGATCCAGCCCAACCTGCCCCGCTTCATTCGCATGGGCGACGAGGCCACCATCAGCGCACGCATCTTCAACACCAGCGACCACGCTGTAGAGGGCACCGCCCAACTGGAATTGCTCGATCCCGAAACGATGCAAGTTCTGCACGCCGACAGCCGTACCACTTTGGTTACGGCAAACTCCACCTTTGCCGTAACTTTCCCTTATGTTTGCCGTAACCAAAGTCAGGGTTTGGTAGTAGCAAAGTTATCCTTTGCCGGCGAAGGCTTCAGCGACGGCGAACAGCACTACCTTCCCATCCTGTCCGACAAAGAGCAGATGACCGTCACCATCCCATTCACACAGACGGTTCCTGGCACCAAGACCATCGACCTGGCTGCCATGATCCCTGCCGATGCCACACATCCCCGACTCACGTTCGAATACACCAATAATCCTGCATGGCTCATGATCCAGGCCCTGCCCACCGTGGCTCATGCCGACGACCAGTGCGCCATCTGCCAGGCTGCTGCGCTCTACTCTAATACCGTGGGACGCCACATCCTGGAGCAGAACCCGCAGGCCAAGCACCTCATCGAGGCCTGGAAGCAAGAGACTACCGACGAGACATCGCTGATGAGCGCTCTCGAGAAAAACGAAGAACTGAAGGATCTGCTACTCAGCGAGACGCCCTGGATGGCTGATGCCCGCCATGAGACCGAGCAGAAGCGCCAGCTCTCCGACTTCTTCGACAACTCACTGATGAACGCCCGCATCGCATCGGCCACCAGACAGCTCGACATGCTACAGCAGTTTGATGGTTCATGGAGCTGGTGGCCTGGCATGAGTGGGTCGTTCTTCATCACCGTTGAGGTCAGCGAGATGCTGGTACGCCTGAACCAGATGGCAGGCGAGCAGGAAGATGTCAAGAAGATGCTGAAAGCCTCGTTCTCTTTCATGGATCAGGAAATCATCAAGATGGTCAAGGAGATGAAGCAAGACGAGAAGAAGGGTCATCGCCAGTCGTTCCCCTCCTACAAGGCGCTGCAGTATCTATACATGTCGAAGCTCAGCGGCAGAACGCTCTCTGCCAAGGTCAGCGAGGCACAAAGCTACCTCAAGAAACTACTGAAGAAAGACATCAAGCGCCAAACCATCTACGAGAAAGCGCTCACCGCCATCAGCCTCGAGTCGCCTGCTTACCTCAAGAGTATCAAGGAGCACACGGTATACAAGGAGGACATGGGACGCTACTTCGACACGCCACGCGCCACCTACTCTTGGCGCGACTATCGCATTCCCACCCAGGTGGCTGTCATCGAAGCCCTGCAACGCCTGACGCCTGCCGACACGACGACGATCGACGAGATGCGCCGCTGGCTCCTGCAGCAGAAGCGTACACAGGCTTGGGACACACCTATCAACAGCGTCAATGCCATCCATGCCTTCTTAGGTCAGCAGTCTTCACAGACCTTACAGGGCAACCAGCGTTCTCAGACCGTCTTAAAAGTAGATAATCAGCTCATCGACATGCCAAAGGCCACCGCTGGTCTGGGCTACGTCAAGAGCACACAGGACTATCAGGGTGCTAAGACCTTCACCGCCGAAAAGACCACCACTGGCACCAGTTGGGGAGCCGTCTATGCACAGTTCTTGCAGCCTGCTGCCAACATCCAGTCGGAGGGCAGCGAGATCAGCGTGAAGCGCGAGATCATCGCCGACCAGCCCCTGAAGGTGGGCAACCGCGTAAAAGTGCGCATCATCATCAAGACTGAGCGCGATCTGGACTTCGTCGAGGTCATCGACAAGCGTGCCGCCTGCATGGAGCCCGTCAACCAACTGAGTGGCTACCGCAATGGCTACTACTGCGCACCCAAAGACAATGCCACCTATTATTATTTCGACCGTCTGCCCAAGGGCAAGCGCGTCATCGAGACAGAATACTATATCGACCGCCCCGGCACCTACGAGACAGGCGCGCTCACCGCTGGCTGTGCCTATGCTCCCGAGTTCCGCGGCCAAACAGCATCAGAAACAATCATCGTAAAATGAAAAAGATACTGACTCTCACCTTGTTTTGCCTGACTGCATTCACCATTCAGGCACAGAAGCTGACCATCAGCAAGCAAACGATAGACGTAGGCAAGACGGCCTACGAAGTCCCCATCACCGGCACCTTTGAGCTGAAGAACAGAGGTCCCAGGAGCATCGTCATCACCAATGTCAAAGCCGACTGTGGCTGCACCAAGACGGAATGGCCCAAGAGGAGCATCTCTTCGGGCGAGAAGTTCACCATCTCGATGACCTACGATGCCCGCATGCTGGGACATTTCAACAAGCAGATCGCCGTTTATTGCCGCACCAGCGGTCGCACGTCGAAGACGGAGATAAAACCTGTCTATCTGAAGATGAAAGGTGTGGTCCTGGCCGAGGCTTCTACCGAGAACATGGCCGAGAAATATCCCTACGACCTGAATGGACTGCGCGCAGACATCAACAATCTGGAGTTCGACGATGTGAACAAGGGCGATGTGCGCCAGGCTGAGTTCAACATCTACAACAACACCAGCTCGGTCATCACACCCAACATGCTACATCTGCCTCCCTACCTCGCGGCAAAGGCCATCCCCGAGAAGCTGAGCCCTTATCGCACGGGTAAGATGATTGTAACGCTGAATAGCCAGAAGGTCTATGGCATGGGACTCACCCAGACATCCATCTATCTGGCCAGCACTCTGGGCGAGTCTATCCGTTCCGAGATTGAGATTCCCGTATCGGTGGTGTTGCTGCCCGACATGTCTAAGTTCGACGGCAACAACAAGCAGTTTGCGCCCAAGATGCAGCTGTCATCCAGCGAACTGTCACTGGATGCCAAGCACAAGAGCGGCGTCATCACCATCACCAACCAGGGACGCACCCCACTCAAGATTTCGTCCATGCAGCTCTTCACCAAGGGTGTGAAAGTGCAACTCAACAAGAGCGAGCTGCAACCTGGCGAGGTAGCCACCCTGAAAGCCAAGGTCTATCCTAACGACCTGAAGAAGGTGCGCTCTAAGCCACGTATTCTCATGATTACCAATGATCCTGACCATGCGAAAGTGGTCATCAGCATCAACTACAAATAAAGAAGACTATGGAGCACCCCGAGAACAGTTCTGAATATGCAGGTCTGCAGGTGAACAGCGGTGTGGAGCAACCCTCCATCATCAATCCTTACCTGAAGCGCAACCGCATACGCCGTCGTGAACTCACGGCCGACGAGATGGTGGAGGGCATCCTGAAAGGCGATGTCACCATTCTTTCGCAGGCTGTCACGCTGATAGAGAGCACCAACCCCGCCCACCAAGCTAAGGCTCAGGAGGTGATCAACAAATGTCTGCCCTACAGCGGCAAGTCGGTGCGCATCGGCATCAGTGGCGTTCCCGGCGCCGGCAAGTCCACCTCTATTGATGAGTTTGGCATCCACCTGCTGAAAGAGAAAGGCGGTCGCCTGGCCGTACTGGCTATCGACCCTTCTTCCGAACGAACCAAGGGAAGCATCCTGGGCGACAAGACCCGCATGGAGAAGTTGGCCGTACATCCCGACTCCTTCATTCGCCCTAGCCCATCGGCAGGGTCACTGGGTGGCGTAGCGCGTAAGACGCGCGAGACTATCATCCTCTGCGAGGCCGCCGGCTTCGACAAGATTTTCGTCGAGACCGTGGGCGTAGGACAGAGCGAGACAGCCTGTCACTCGATGGTCGATTTCTTCCTGCTCATCCAGGTGGCTGGCACTGGCGACGAGCTGCAAGGCATCAAGCGAGGCATCATGGAAATCAGCGATGGTATTGTCATCAACAAATGTGACGGCGACAATGTGGACCGCTGTCAAATGGCAGCCACCAACTTCCTCAACGCGCTGCACTTCTTCCCCATGCCCGAAAGCGGTTGGACGCCCAAGGTGCTGTGCTACAGTGGCTTCTATGGCACTGGTGTCAAGGAGGTCTGGGACATGATCTACGAGTATTTCGCCTTTGTGAAGCAGAATGGCTATTTCGACCATCGCCGCAACGAGCAGGCTAAATACTGGATGTACGAGAGCATCAACGAACATCTGCGCCTGAGTTTCTACAACAATCCGCAGATCAAAGCACAACTCAACGCTGCCGAGCAGACGGTACTGGCCGGGCAGAAGACGTCATTCGTTGCCGCCCAGGATCTGCTCGACGATTATTTTAAATTGCTAAAACAGTAAAGCTTAATGTTACAAGTTGAAATAGATGAAGGCAGTGGCTTCTGCTTCGGAGTGACCACCGCCATCAAGAAAGCTGAGGAGGAACTGAAAAAAGGCAAGACGCTCTACTGCCTGGGCGACATTGTCCATAATGGCATGGAGTGCGAACGACTGAAACAGATGGGCCTCATCACCATCACGCACGAGGATATGAAGCAGCTGCACGACGTGAAAGTACTATTGCGTGCGCATGGCGAGCCCCCCGCCACCTACGAACTGGCGCGCCAGAACAACATCGAGATCATCGATGCCACCTGCCCAGTGGTACTGAAGTTACAGAACCGCATCAAGCAGCAGTACGACACGGCCAAGAGCCAGATTGTCATCTTCGGCAAGAAAGGTCATGCCGAGGTGCTTGGACTTGTCGGTCAGACCGAGGGCTCGGCCATCGTCATCGAGAACTTTGAAGAGGTGAAACAGCTTGACTTCACGCACGACATCTATCTGTATAGTCAGACCACCAAGTCGCTCGACGAGTTTCATCGCATCATCGAGTATATCCAGGCGCATATCTCGCCCGAGGCCACCTTTAAGAGCTTCGACACGATTTGCCGCTCGGTGGCCAACCGCATGCCCAACATATCGCAGTTTGCCACCCGCCACGACCTGATTCTCTTTGTCTGCGGGCGCAAGAGTTCTAATGGCAAAGTGCTGTTCAACGAGTGTCTGCGCGTGAACCCCAACTCGCACCTTATCGAAGGACCTGAAGAGATCAACTCCGAATGGCTGAAAGACATCGAGACCATTGGCATCTGTGGTGCCACCAGCACACCTAAGTGGCTCATGGAACAGTGCCGCGATGCCCTGCTAAAACTATAAATACGACTCATTATGGCTAACATACCACAAGAATTCAATTCTTTCTACCTGAAGGATGTATCGTTCATCAACCTGATGACTCGCCGTATCTTCAACGTACTCATCGTGGCTAACCCTTATGATGCCTTCATGCTGGAAGACGACGGGCGCGTCGATGAGAAAGTGTTCGACGAATATACCGAACTGGGCATGCGCTACCCACCCACCTTCACGCAGGTTTCTACCACCGAAGAGGCCAATGAGGTGCTGAAGACCACCGACATCGACCTGGTGATTTGCATGCCTGGTAATGCCGACAACGATGCCTTCACCGTGGCTCGCGAGGTGAAACAGGTTCACCCGCAGATTCCTTGCGTGGTGCTGACGCCTTTCTCACACGGCATCACACGCCGCATGCAAGACGAGGATATGTCTATCTTCGACTACGTGTTCTGCTGGTTGGGCAACACCAACCTCATCCTCTCCATCATCAAACTGATTGAGGACCAGATGAACATTGACCACGACATCCGCGAGGCCGATGTGCAGATGATTCTGCTGGTGGAGGACAATATTCGTTTCTACTCGTCTATCCTGCCCAACCTCTACAACTATATCCTAGCACAGAGCAAGCGTTTCTCGACCGAGGCACTGAACCCTCATGCTGCGGCCCAGCGCAAACGCGGACGCCCCAAGGTGGTGCTGGCCACCAACTACGAGGAGGCCATGTCTTTCTACCTGAAGTATAAAGACAACGTGCAGGGCGTCATCAGCGATACCCGCTTTCCCATGAAAGCATCGGTGAACCGCCTCTCGCACATGGAAGAGGGCGACCCCGAGGCCGGACTGAAACTGTTTCGCGAGATTCGCAAGCACGACGAGTTCGTGCCATTGATTCTGCAGAGCTCAGAGACCGTCAACAAGCAGAAGGCTGAGGCCGAGGGCTATGACTTCATAGACAAGAACTCTAAGAAGTTCAATGTGGATCTGCGCAATCTGCTGGAGGAGCATCTGGGCTTTGGCGACTTCATCTTCCGCGACCCGGAAACCAAAGAGGAGGTGATGCGCGTGCGCTCATTGAAAGAGTTGCAAGACAACATCTTCAAGATTCCTCACGACTCGCTGATGCACCACATCCGCCGCAACCACATGAGTCGCTGGTTGTGTGCACGTGCCATCTTCCCTGTATCGCAATTTCTGAAGCACGTCACCTGGCACAAGTTGCAGGATGTTGATGCCCACCGTCAGATCATCTTCGATGCCATCGTGCAGTATCGCAAGATGAAGAACATTGGCGTGGTGGCCGTCTTCGACCGTGCTAAGTTCGACCGCTATGCCCACTTTGCCCGCATCGGCGATGGTTCGCTGGGCGGAAAAGGTCGTGGTTTGGCTTTTCTCGACAATATTATCAAGCGCCATCCCGAGCTCAACAAGTTCGAGAATGCACCTGTACAGATTCCGAAGACGGTGGTGCTCTGCACCGACTTCTTCGACGAGTTCATGGACTCCAACAATCTGTGGAGCATTGCCCTGAGCGATGCCCCCGACGATGTCATCCTTCAACACTTCCTGAAGGCGCAGTTGCCCGATGCACTGATAGAGGACTTCTTCATCTTCTTCGAAGCCATCAAGAAGCCTATCGCTATCCGTTCGTCATCGCTGCTCGAAGACTCTCACTACCAGCCTTTCGCTGGTATCTATTCCACCTATATGATTCCCTGGCTCGACGACAAGTACGAGATGCTGAGCATGCTGGCATGCGCCATTAAGAGTGTCTATGCCTCGGTTTACTATCGCGACTCGAAAGCCTATATGACGGCCACGCAGAACGTCATCGACCAGGAAAAAATGGCAGTCATCATCCAGGAGGTGGTGGGCCAACAGTATGGCGACCTCTACTACCCCACCTTCTCAGGTGTGCTGCGCTCGCTGAACTACTACCCCATTGGCGACGAGACGGCCGAAGAGGGCATTGCTTCACTGGCGCTGGGACTGGGAAAATACATCGTGGATGGCGGACAGACGCTGCGTGTATCGCCCTATCATCCGCATCAGATTCTGCAGACCAGCGAGATGGAGACGGCGCTACGCGACACGCAGACACGCTTCTATGCGCTCGACATGTCGCACGTAGGCACCGACTTCAAGGTCGACGACGGATTCAACATCAAGAGCCTGCGCGTGAAACAGGCCGACCAGGACGGTTCGCTGCGCTACATCGCTTCTACGTTCGACCCTATGGACCAGATCATCCGTCCTGGCATCTACGAGGGCGGACGCAAGGTCATCACCTTCGACGGTGTGCTGCAGCAGGGTGTATTCCCACTGCCCGAGATTCTGCAACTGGCTCAGAAGTTCGGTGCCGAGGAGATGCGTCGCCCCGTAGAGATTGAGTTTGCTTGCAATCTGGACACCACTTCCACCAATCCTTCGGGCGGTGCTACTGGTTCGTTCTATCTGCTTCAGATTCGTCCTATCGTTGACTCTAAGCAGGTGCTTGACGAAGACCTGCAGAAGATTTCCGACGAGCAGTGCCTCATGCGTTCTCACAACTCGTTGGGACACGGCATCTCCGAAGATGTGGTCGATGTGGTTTACGTCAAAACCGACGAGAACTTCACGGCCTCTAACAACCCGATGATTGCTTGCGACATTGAGAAGATCAACCGCAAGTTCCTGGACGAAGGCAAGAACTACATTCTGATTGGTCCAGGTCGCTGGGGCTCCAGCGACTACTGGCTGGGCATCCCCGTGAAGTGGCCGCATATCTCTGCCGCTCGCGTCATTGTAGAGGCGGGCTTGAAGAACTATCATGTGGACCCCTCGCAGGGCACTCACTTCTTCCAGAACCTCACCTCTTTTGGTGTGGGCTACTTCACCATCAACACCTACACAGGCGATGGTGTGCTGCAAAAAGACATCCTCGATGCTATGCCTGCCGTCGAAGAGACCGAATACGTGCGCCACGTGCGCTTTGACCGGCCGCTGAAGATCATGATGGACGGCAAGAAGCAGCAGGGCGTCGTCCTGTTACCTGAAGAAAACTAAAAACAATACCTATGTTGAATCTCAATCTAACTACTACTATTCAGATGCCCGACCACGCCTTGCGTCGGGCCGTCATCGAGCTATGCCGCAAGGTGGGGAAACCCGTGCTGAAGCTATCGACAAAAGACTATGAAGACAACGGACTGGGGCACCTGGTGCAACAGTTCGACGGACAGGCCGGACTGGTCAACATCGCCGTGTTCAACGAGCTGCAGCACACCATCACCGGATGGCCTGGCGGCAAACCGAATGCCGACGACAGCACACGCCCTGAGCGGGCACTGCCCTACCCCAAGCGCGTCATCGTGTTCTCGCCGCATCCCGACGATGATGTCATCTCGATGGGTGGCACCATCCGCCGACTGATACAGCAGCATCATGATGTACACATTGCTTATCAGACCAGTGGCAACATTGCCGTGGCCGACGAGGAGGTGCGCCTCTACATGCACTTCATCAACGGTTTCAATAAGCTCTTTGCCAACGATAGCGACGAGGTCATCAAGAGCTACTATCGCAACATCATGGGCTATATCAAGCAGAAGAGCGAGGGCGACCTCGACACGGCTGCTGTGCTCACCGTCAAGAAGTTGATACGCCGTGGCGAGGCACGCAATGCCTGTGGCTACAACGGCATCACCAAAGACCACACACACTTCCTCGACCTGCCTTTCTATGAGAGTGGAAAGATAGAAAAGTTGCCCGTCACCGAGCGCGACGTGCACATCGTACAGAAGCTCATTGCCGACATCCAGCCACACCAGATCTACGTGGCTGCCGACCTGGCCGACCCACATGGCACCCACCGCAAGTGTACCAACGTGGTGCTGGCCGCCATCGACCAGGAGAGACAGGCTGGTGCTGCCTGGCTCAACGACTGTCGCATCTGGATGTATCGTGGTGCGTGGGCAGAATGGGACGTGGCCGACATTGAGATGTGTGTGCCCATGTCGCCTGAGGAACTGCGCGAGAAGCGCAATGCCATTCTGCGCCATCAGAGTCAGATGGAGAGTGCCCCCTTCCTGGGCAACGACGAGCGCCTGTTCTGGCAGCGAGCCGAAGACCGCAACCGCGACACCGCCCGCCGCTACGACGAATTGGGCCTTGCCTGCTACGAAGCCATGGAGGCATTTGTGGAATATCACTTTCCATCCGGATCCAAGTAAAAATCATCTACGGAATTTGGCACTTTAAGATAATTGTCCTATCATTGAACTTGCATTTACAGTTACTTTTCGTAGGATATATGACAAAAAAGAGTTGCACATCAATGCAACTCTTTTTTTATGGAGTAGTGTCGATAAAGGCTTGCTCCTCTCGGATTTACCGGATAGTCAAAAAAGGAAACTTTTGACGTTGCAAAGATAAGAACAATTTCTATAAGTTCCAAATTTTTGCTGTTCTTTTTATTTTTTGTTATTCTTTTTACGCAGAGAATAAAGCATCAACACATAACAATAGTGGCACTTTTGCATGCTAAGAGTGGCACTATTGATGCTTAATACTGGGGCTTTCTAGTTGCGGAAGCGATTGTTTGAATTTGATTCTAGGGGCTAGAAACGGTATTTCTAGGGGCTAGAATGAGGGCGTCCAGGGGCTAGAATGGATGTATCTAGGGGCTAGAATCGACATTTCTAGGGGCTAGAACGAGGACAATAGTGCCACTTTTGCACGTCAAGAGTGGCACTATTGATGTGCAAAAGTGGCGCTTTCTGCTTGCAAAAGTTACTGTTTTGATTTGAATCTAGAGTTTAGAAAGGAGGTTTCTAGACTCTAGAATGCACGTTTCTAGACTCTAGATGAGGGCTGTCTAAAGTCTAGAAATGACAATTCTAGACTCTAGAACGGAAACAAGAGCGCCACTATCGCACGTCGAGAGTGCCACTACTACACGTCGAGAGTACCACTATTGGCTGTTCAAACGGCGTGGATGAAGTAAGAAAAAGGGCTAACAAATATCGTTATGCCAAAGGAGCAGCCTTGAGTTGTTCCAGCGCACGACAGAGCTGATCGGGGCACGAGGTGCTGCGCGCACCGCAATGGATGCCATTGAGCTTGCTGATGACATCGTCGATGTGCTGACCGGTGACCAACTTGCTGACGCCCTGCAGGTTGCCATTGCAACCACCCACAAAGAACACCTGCTGGATGATATTGTTCTCATCGGCTGTGACGTCAATCAGTTTTGAACAGGTGCCCTGTGTCTCGTAGAGGATATGTTTTGTTTTCATTGATATGCTGTTTGGTGATTCTTTTGATAATCAAGTTTGCCGGTGCAAAGGTACAAAATAAAACGGAAGAAAGGCGATTATTGTGAAAAAGGATGCACATAATTTGCATATTACAAGAAAAATACCGAAATTTGCAACACTTAAACAGATGATATGAAACATAAAGCAGGATTTGTAAACATTGTAGGAAACCCCAACGTGGGTAAGTCGACACTGATGAACCAGCTGGTGGGTGAGCGCATCAGCATCGCCACCTTTAAGGCACAAACCACACGCCACCGCATTATGGGTATTGTGAACACCGACGACATGCAGATTGTGTTTTCTGACACCCCCGGTGTGCTGAAACCCAACTACAAGTTGCAAGAGTCGATGCTGGCTTTCTCGGAGAGTGCGCTGACCGATGCCGACGTGCTGCTCTATGTGACCGACGTGGTGGAAAACCCCGAGAAGAACATGGACTTCCTGGAGAAGGTGCAGAAGATGACCATCCCCGTGATTCTGCTGATCAACAAGATTGACGAGAGCGACCAGAAGACGCTAGGCGACATTGTCACGAAGTGGCACTCGCTACTGCCCAACGCAGAGATTCTGCCCATCTCGGCCAAGAACAAGTTCGGCACCGACATCCTGCTGAAGCGCATCCAGGAGTTGCTGCCCGAGAGTCCGGCCTTCTTCGACAAAGACCAGTTGACCGACAAGCCAGCCCGCTTCTTTGTCAGCGAGATTATCCGCGAGAAGATTCTGCTGTACTACGACAAGGAGATACCCTACTCGGTGGAGGTGGTGGTGGAGCGTTTCAAGGAAGACGACCGACAGATACACATCAACGCCGTGATCTACGTGGAGCGCGACTCGCAGAAGGGCATCATCATTGGCCATCAAGGGGTGGCACTGAAGAAGGTATCTACAGAAGCCCGCAAGACGCTGGAGAAGTTCTTCGACAAACATATCTTCCTGGAGATTTTCGTCAAGGTTGATAAGGACTGGCGCTCGTCGAAAAAAGAACTCGACAATTTTGGCTATAATCCTGATTAACAATAAGAAATATTCTGAAGCACGATGTGTTTCGGAATATTTTTCGTAACTTTAGCTTCACTGAACTTACTCAGCACTCGGAAATGAAAAGAAAAGCTTGCTTTCCTTTTGCGTTTCACTCGTTTTTTCGTAACTTTGCACCCAAATAATACGTATTATGGGAAATTTAGTAGCAATTGTAGGACGTCCCAATGTGGGAAAGTCCACGTTATTCAATAGACTGACTAACAGCCGACAGGCTATTGTGAGCGACGAAGCTGGTACCACACGCGACCGTCAGTATGGTAAGTGTGAGTGGTGCGGACGCGAGTTCTCGGTAGTAGATACCGGCGGTTGGGTAGTCAACAGCGATGACGTTTTTGAAGAAGAGATTCGCAAGCAGGTGCTGGTGGCCACAGAAGAGGCCGACCTGGTGCTGTTCCTTTGCGACATCAAGAACGGTGTGACAGACTGGGACATGGATGTGGCTCAGATTCTGCGCCGTGCCAAGCTGCCAGTGATACTGGTGGCCAACAAGGCCGACGATGGTAAAGACCTGTACGGCCAGTACGACTTCTACAAGTTGGGACTGGGCGATCCCTACTGCATCAGCGCTGCCACAGGTAGCGGTACGGGCGACCTGCTGGACAAGGTGCTGGAGGCACTGCCCGAGAAGCAGAAGGACGAGGCTGAAGACGGCATCCCCCGCTTTGCGGTGGTTGGTCGTCCAAACGCTGGTAAGTCGAGCATCATCAACGCCTTTATCGGCGAGGACCGTCACATCGTGACCGACATTGCCGGCACGACACGTGACTCTATCTATACTCGTTACGACAAGTTCGGATTCGACTTCTACCTGGTGGACACCGCCGGTATCCGTCGTAAGAACAAGGTGTCGGAAGACTTGGAGTTCTACAGCGTCATGCGCTCTTTCCGCGCCATCGAAAACAGCGATGTGTGCATCCTGATGATCGATGCCACACGCGGCATCGAGGCTCAGGACATGAACATCTTCCAGCTGATTCAGAAGAACAACAAGAGCTTGGTAGTGGTGGTCAACAAGTGGGACCTGGTGGAAGAGAAGTCACAGGTGGTCATCGACACCTTCGAGCAGGCCATCCGCAAGCGCATGGCTCCATTCGTTGATTTCCCCATCATCTTTGCCTCGGCACTGACCAAGCAGCGCATCTTCAAGGTGCTGGAAACTGCTAAGGAGGTTTACCTGAACCGCAAGGTGAAGATTGGCACCTCGAAGCTGAACGAGGTGATGCTGCCCATCGTGGAAGCAACACCCCCACCCTCAATCAAGGGTAAGTATATCAAGATTAAGTACGTATCGCAGGTGCCCGACACACAGATACCTACGTTTATCTTCTACGCCAACCTGCCACAGTACATCAAGGAGCCCTACAAGCGCTTCCTGGAGAACAAGATTCGTGAGAACTGGACGCTGACAGGTTCGCCTATCAACGTGTTTGTGCGACAGAAATAAAAGCCGATGAAGAAGACCATTTTTGCAATTGCCACACTGGTGCTGGTCTTCGCAGGCTGCAGCAAAGAGCTGACGCCAGAGGAGAAAGCGCAGGAGGCAGCACTGGCCTACTATAACAGTCTGCTGGCAGGCGACTACGCAGCATTCCTGGGCGGACGTGCCTTCACAGACAGTCTGCCCGACAGCTATCGCGAAGGACTGCTGAAGATCTACCAGCAGTTTCTGGTCAGACAACAGGAGGAGCATGGCGGCGTGGTCAGCATCGAGGCAAACCGCGCCTGCATGGACTCTACGCTGAATGTCATGCAGGTATTCATGAACCTCAACTTCGCCGACTCTACCAAGGAAGAGATTGTTGTCCAGATGATAGAGCACGAGGGAGAGTGGAAGATGAAATAAGAATATTTTTTAGCAATAAAGGATAATGATACAATCAATGACGGGCTACGGCAAGGCAGTCGTAGCATTCAAAGACAAAAAAATCACTGCCGAAATAAAATCACTCAACTCCAAGCAATTGGATTTGACCACACGCATCACCCCACTCTATCGCGAGAAGGAGATGGAGATACGCCAGATGATTGCCGCCCAGCTGGAACGCGGTAAGGTGGACTTCGCACTCTGGATAGAGAAAAATGCTGGCGTAGATGCCACACCTATCAACACTGCACTGGTGGAGAACTACTACCACCAGCTGAAGAGCGTGGCTGAGAAGGTGGGCATACCCGAACCAACCGACTGGCTCTACACGCTGACCCGCATGCCCGACGTGCTGACAAAGACCGAACAGGAGGTGCTCAGCGATGAGGAATGGGTGGCTGCACGCCAAGCCGTAGAGAGTGCCATTACTGCACTGGTGGACTTCCGCAAGCAGGAGGGTGCCGCACTGGAGAAGAAGTTCACCGAGAAGGTGGACAACATCGAGCGTCTGCTGGCAGAGATTGAGCCCTACGAGAAGAGCCGCGTAGAGAAGATTCGTCAGCGCATCGTGGAAGGCCTGCAGCAGATTCCCGGCGTGGAGTACGACAAGAACCGTCTGGAACAGGAGCTCATCTACTATATTGAGAAGCTGGACATCAGTGAAGAGAAGCAGCGCCTGACCAACCACCTGAAATACTTCCGCGAGACCATGGCTAACGGTCATGGTCAGGGCAAGAAGCTGGGCTTCATTGCTCAGGAGATGGGTCGCGAGATCAACACCACTGGTTCGAAGTCTAATCAGGCCGAGATGCAAAACATCGTGGTACAGATGAAAGACGAGCTGGAGCAGATCAAGGAACAGGTGCTGAACGCGCTGTAAGAAGCGGGGCCTCCCCCAACCCCTCCGAAGGAGGGGATCTATAACTCCCATGGACCATCAGAAAGTTTCATATAGAAATGGGGAAAGACATTTGTTACGGATACGAAACAGCAGGACTTGGCTATGATCTCCTGCGTCGATTCTCTAAAGACAATCGACGATACATGACTCCAGCAGAGTCGGCATTATGGGAGGTGCTACGCGGAAAACAGTTCGGCTATCGATTCAGACGACAACATCCTATTGGTGAGTATATTCCCGATTTCGTTTGCCTACCTAAACGACTGGTGATAGAAGTAGATGGAGGATATCATTATATCGGTGACCAACTGTTAAGCGACCAAGAACGTACTGATTATCTGAATCAGCGTGGATTTGAAGTGCTTCGTCTTACCAACGATGAAGTGATAGGCAACACAGAAAATGTAATCAAAAAGATTAGAGAAATAATGGATAGTCAACCAACAATAACGACAAACAATAACGCGACAGCCACTCCCCTCCCTCGGAGGGGTCGGGGGAGGCTCCTAATTGTCTCTGCCCCCTCCGGCAGCGGCAAATCAACCATCGTGCAGTGGCTGATGAAGGAGCATCCTGAGCTGAAATTGTATTTTTCAATCTCTTGCACCTCGCGTGCACCTCGTGGCACTGAGCAGAATGGTGTGGAATACTTCTTCCTGACACCCGAGGAGTTTAAGGCGAAGATTCAGAACGATGAGTTTCTGGAGTATGAAGAGGTTTATCAAGATCGCTTCTACGGCACCTTGAAGCAGCAGGTGGAGCGCCAACGCGAGGCCGGACAGAACGTGGTGTTCGACGTTGACGTGAAAGGTGGCATCAACATCAAGAAGTTCTATGGCGAAGAGGCACTCAGCCTGTTCATTCAGCCACCCTCGGTAGAGGAACTGCGCCGCCGCCTGGAAGGTCGTGCCACGGATACACCCGAGGCTATTGCCGAACGACTGGCAAAGGCAGAATACGAAATGACGTTTGCGCCCCAGTTTGACCATATCATCGTGAACGACGACCTGGAAAAGGCCAAGCAGGAGACACTGGAAATCATAGCAAGATTCCTAAACGCGCCCGAGCTCATCTAAGAGGAGGGAGTGTAAACAGAATCAGGGGCTTGAGGAAATGGAAAGCGAAAATTACACATACCCGCAAGGCGCTCCCCTCCTTGGGAGGGGCCGGGGGAGGTCCATCGGCCTCTTCGGCGGTTCATTCAACCCCATACACATAGGCCATATCTCGTTAGCCAAACAGCTGAAGCAACTGGCTGGACTCGACGAGATATGGTTTATGGTTTCTCCACAAAACCCACTGAAGGAAAGCAGCGACCTGCTCGACGAAAAGCTGCGCTTTGAAATGACAGAAGTAGCCCTTCTCGGTGAAGAAGGACTTAAGGCCTGCGACTATGAGTTCCACATGCCCAGGCCTTCTTACACATGGAACACACTGCAACGACTACATGAAGACTTCCCCAATGACACCTTTATATTATTAATAGGTGGCGACAACTGGCAGAACTTCTCGAGATGGTATCACGCCGACGACATCCTGAAGCACCATCAACTGGTGGTCTATCCCCGCAGGGGCAGCACCATTGCCGAGGTGCCACAGAACGTGAAGGTGGTGGACACGGAACTGCTGGACATCAGCAGCACCGAGATACGCCAGCGAGTGAAAGCCGGCAAGAGCATAGCAGGGATGATACCAACGGCCATTGAACCATTGGTAGCACGCTATTACAAATAAAGCAAAGGGATTAGTCGAACTTAGAATGCCCCGTCCAGATTTTTACGCGGTTGGCGATTGCCTCCACGATGCGACGCAGGTTGCCATGACGCAGATTCAGCCATAGTTCCTCCACAGAGCGCCACATCTTCACCCAAGGATGTCCCCACGCCATGATGCGGAAAGCACGTTGCTTATACTCCACATTCTCGATGACATACTTAGGATGGCGCAACGGGAACGTCAGCTCGTGATGGCGCATGGTGAAGATGCGTCGCAGTCCGCTCGGAATGGTATCGTTACTACCGGAATAATGTGTACCCTCGTCTGTAGCGCCAGCATTAGAAATCATGTTCACACGAGGTATGATGCTCAGGCCGGAGTTGAAGAACATAGACGCGTGGAAGAGGGTCTCGTAGTAGGCCTTGCCAAGAGAACGGTGATAGCGGCAGAACTTCACGAAGTCTTTCTGATACTTTCTCTCCTTGATGAGTGCCTCCAGCTGGTGCATGTTGTATGCATCATCCAGGAAGGCATAATGCTCGTCGTCCCACTGGTCAACAACACGGCGCCAGGTGGCCCAGCCGTTGATGCTGAACGTGGTGGTGAAGAAATAGTCGTAGGGCATGTCGGGTGTGCGCTCGTCGTAGTTCATACCCGTGATGATGCTGATGCGCTGGTCATTCTCGTAGCGATCGAGCATCTCTTTGCAAAAGGGGAAAAACGAGAGTGAAGGACAGTCGTCGTCCTCAAACTTGATACACTTGTCATAGAGCGAGAAGGCCCATTTCACCGACAGATAGTTGGAGGGATCGCATCCGCGGTTCACCTCGCTATAGTTTCGATGCACCTTGCAGTGCCAGTCTATCTGCGCATCGGCCACAATCTCCCTGCACTGCATCATCTTCTCCATATCAGCCTCGTTGCGCGGACCGTCCTGATACAGCAATAGCTTGGAAGGGCGTGCCTTCTTAATCTGTTCGAACAGGCGCTGAAGCATGTCGGGTCTGTTGAAAAACAGAACCAGCACTGCAATATCAGTCTTGGCTGAATAGTACTCCATGATATTTCTGTAAAAATTAGTAGGTGCAAAAGTACAAATAAAATTTTGAACTTCAAACAAATTATAGTACTTTTGCACACCAAACCGCATCAATAAAGATTCAAAAAACTTCCTTATGGCAACATCGTTCAGAGACAAACTGACCATCCTTGGCCAATACGTAGAAGAGTACTGGTTGGAGCATTGGGGCTTCAAAGTGATGCCCGCCAGACAGAAACGATTCATCAAGAAGCTGCAGAAGCGACAGACCATCCGTGTGGCTTTCTTCGTCACCGACATCGCCATGTGGAAGTATCAGGGACTGTACCGCCAACTGGAGGCCGACAAGCGATTTGAACTGCACATCATCCTGTCGCCAGCCATCTATCATGAATACAAGCAGAAGCTGAGCAACCTGCAGAAGATGCGCACTTTCTTCACTGAGCAACACATGCCTTTCCACGACTGGCGACTGGAAGACAACGAGCCACCCATGGACGTGAGACGCGACATCGACCCCGACATCGTGCTCTACACGCAACCCTACCATGGCGTGTTCCATCCCAAGCACTGCTTCCTGCAGTTCACCGACCGTCTGATTGCATATTATCCCTATTGCTATCTGCAGGCATCAACAGCCTATAACTACGATGGACCTTTCCAGAACATTGCATGGAAATTGTTCTACTTCGACCGCTATAGTCTGCAAGATGCTCAGCACTTTGCGAAGAACAAAGCACGCAATGCGGTGGTTACGGGCTATCCAAGTTCGGATATTTTCACGCAAGACGCCCCCTCCACGGCCTGGCACGACGAGCATCATCAGCGTAAGCATCTGATCTGGGCGCCACATTTCACCCTGGCAAATGCCGGAACCTCGTTCTCACGATCAAACTTCCTGAATCTTTGCGACTTCATGGTGGAACTGGCCGAGCGCAACCAGGACCGACTGCAGATAGCGTTCAAGCCTCATCCCAGTCTCTATCGCGAGCTTTGCAAACATCCGGAATGGGGACAGGAGCGTGCAGATGCCTACTACCAGAAATGGGCCACGATGCCCAACACGCAGTTGGAAACTGGCGACTTCGTGGATCTCTTCCGCGGTTCAGACGCCATGGTCCATGACAGCGGTTCGTTTGTCATTGACTATCTGTACTTCAACAAGCCCGTCATGTTTATCAGCAGGGACGTCAGCCTGATTAAGAGAGAGGTGAGCAAGCTCAGCCAAATGGCCTACGACGAGCATTACATCGGAAAAGATCAAAACGACATTCAAAGATTCGTTGAAGAGGTGGTGCTGGCTGGCAACGACACCAAACGAGAGGAACGTACAGAGTTCCTGCAAAAGACGCTGCTCCCAGGCAACGGCAAGAGCGTTGCAGAGAATACCTATGAAGAAATCATTCGTTCGCTGGGACTTCAATAGGCGGCGAATGATGCTTCGTCTTTTTTCCTTTTGGGGTTTCCTATTGCCTTCCTTAACGATTACCAGTGAGCAGACGAAGGAAGCCTGGCGTAAGCTTCTGCATCAGCCAATAAGCACCCACGCTGATAGCATAGATAACAACGGGAACCAACAAATACTGGAAGAGCAGCAGGTCGGCAGGAAGATGCTTGAAGACAGCCTTTACCACGAAGAAAGCCAACGGCAATGAGAACTCAATGTGCAAGGCATATACAAAGAAGCTGCTGTCATTGAGTATCTTTGGGAACCGGAAATCGGGACGATGCTGTAGCAACTTGTGAGCCAAACAAAAGGCTGTTGCCATGCCTGAAAGCGCATAAAGCGTGATCAGCTGGAAACCCCAGAAATGCTCGTAGCTTCCCACAGCCGTGAGGAATAGCAGCAAACCAACGGTCAACAGGTAGTTGAGCTTTCTCAACACCTTATTCTCTATATACAGATTGTGCTTGTTCATGCTCCAATAGCCACCCAACACGAAGTAAAGACATTGCACACGCAACGTCATGTAGGGCCACACCCTGAAGCACAACAGCAAAAGAAGGAGCATGGCGCCATACTTTCCCGTGCGCTTCAAGAACCAATAGAAGACTGGCGAAAGCAGAACAATCAATATCAAGTCTCGCACATACCAAAAGGTGCCTAATACAGGACCATTGAGGAGCAAGGGCATGCCAAGTAGATTGGGATATTCGGCATGGTGCGAGGTGTAATCCCAGAAGATGTGTCCCCACGGGATGTTGTTCCAATAGTCAACAGCCTTTGTGGGAAGACTGGTTCCCCCAAGACTCTCGCCATAGAACACGAGCATCGTCAGAGGAATACACAACAGATTCCACAAGACGAAAGGCACGAAGAGCGTGTGGAAACGACTCTTCAACTTGCGCTTGTAAGTGGAAAGGTCGAGCTTCTCCAACTGATAAAAGAACAGATAGCCTGAGATAAAAAAGAATGTGGGCACGGCTATCTGGGCAACACCATCACTCAGGAACACCTTGACCAAGCTGCAAACATCCGCCATCGTGAGATGCGACCAATCTGAGACGTGCGTCACTTCGCCTCGCGAGTGTATCACTACGACCAGAAAGGTCAATGGGAAACGCAGTATGGATATGATCTTGGAGTTAATGGTTGGCATCATTCTTTCTTATCTTTTGTAACACGAACTGCTGGCACTCGTCCAGTATCTTCACCTTTGCGATGCGCATCACGGCATAGTATAATAGTGCAGCAATCAAGATGCGACTCGACAACAGCAGATAATCATTCTCAAGACCACACGTCAGCAGATAAGTAAGTCCCATCACGCCAAAAGCCGAGAGGGCAAAAGGTGCAAAGTCGGCAAAGAACGACGTCCAGCGATAGCCCGTCAGTCGCTTCAGGAAGAAGAACCAGATGGGCACCCACAGCAGATTGACAGCCACGAACACACAAACCATCACCCTGAGACCGTAGGGCCAGAGCGTATAGAGCAGTGCCAACTGAGCCAATCCCAACAGACAGGTATTCACCATATAGATGTTGCTCTTGCCACGCGCCACGATGGCATCCTGCATCAGTGTGACAAGCGGAACAAAGGCACAACTGAGACAAAGGTAGGGCAAAAGCTGAGCAGACTGCTCCCACTTCTGACCAATGGTGATCATGATAAACTCGTGAGACACCAATGCGAAACCGAACAAAACGGGGAATGAGATAAAGGCCGTGAAGCGCATCATCTTGCGCAGCACCCGCAACTGTCGTTCGCGCTCGTCCTGCAAACCGGCCAGCACGGGCACATCTACCTGCTTGAGCATGCCTTGCAACAGCAACATGCTCATGGAGCTCCACTTATAAGCCTGACTATAATCGCCCGTCTCCTCTTTAGTGAAATAGCGCCCCAGCAAGATACTCATGATATTGGCGTTGACCTGCATGAGAATGGCCGAGAGCATGATATTCACACTGAAGGGGAACATACGCTTCACGGGACCGAAGTCGATATGCAGCGTTGGGCGCCAAGGACTGTAATACCACAGAAGCAGGGTGTTGATGAGTATCAACGTCAAGCTCTGCGTAGCCAGCGACCAATAGGAGCAATGACAGTAGGCCATCACAACACCAATGACGCATGATGCCAATGTAGCTATCATCGTACATTTGGCCACCTCCTTGATCTTCAGGTTTTTCGTGAGATAGGCCGACTGAGCCATTCCCCAACTAGAGAACACAAAGCCCAGGAAAGCATAGCGACAAAGCAACACCAGTTCGGGCTTATGATAGAAGTCAGCAATGAAAGGCGCAGAGAAAAAGAGGATCGCATAGAGTATCAATCCGGCAAAAACATTGAACCAGAACACCGAGTTGTAATCCTCGTGCTGCGGATTCTTTGTCTTCAGCAAAGCCGTCTTGAAGCCGCTGGACTGCAGTTCTGTGGCTATCACCGAGAAGATGGCAATCATGGCAATCATACCATAGTCACCACGATCCAGCTTTCGGGCAAGGATGATGCCGAACACCAATGCCAACACCTGCTGAACGCCATTGCTCAGCCCACCCCAGAATAGACCTTTAGCAGTTTTCTCTTTCAGCGTCTCAGCCATCATTAAACCCAGATTTTCTTATCTTGAATTGACAATTCAAAGCCTACAGAGTGACCTTTTATACGTTCATAAATCTTTGTCGCAAAGACAATATCATGAAGTGCCATGCCGTAATTATAGCTAATGATTCGCTCTTCATCGTCAGCACGTCCTATGATCTTTCCCTCCAAGACCTCTTTTAATTCTGCATATTGACGAAATCTACTAAAGTACTTGAACTTTTGTATTTGCTCCGTATCATCTCCAAATACCTTATCAAAGAAAAGATCGCAATTCTGGAAGCCACGTGTATGCACAGGAACAAGTGTCAAGCCTGGCTTAAACCACGCATCATCGGGGAAAAGCAATTCTGTAGCCACAGTGACACACGATAAAAGTACGTCGGCTTCAGATAAGAATGTCCGTCTATCATCAATGATTTCAAAAGACACATTCTTAAAAGACTTAAAGCGATCAACAAACAAGTCCGCCTGATTCTTATAGCGCATCAGGCGGAACTTGATTGGTCTTTCCCTATTATCATCTATCAGACATAATGCCACAGCACGAGCAATATTGCCCAATCCCATCACTGAGTAGGTGTCAACTCCCTTGCGCTGCAGTTGTCTGACAGCCAATGCTGCTACAGCCCCGGTACGCATCGCTGTTATCCAGTTACCATCGATAAGCGCCAGGAGTTGTCCTGTTGCAGCCTCATATAGGTAAATGATACTCTGCAAGGTGGGTGTTTGTCCCTCAATACGATTTACCACTTTAATTCCAAAATATCTATTTCCGCCCTCATCAGGAAGCAAACAAGGCATAGACGTGATAAAATCAGAACGCTGAGGCACAACACTCAGTTTAGCTGGCATTTGGGCTTTATCCTTGATGAGGAAAGCATACTTAGCCCATTCGATACAATCTGAAGGAGAAATGCCTAATTGCTCGATTTGAGGTTGTTGTATGTTTGTTACCCAAATATTCTTCATTTACTCGCAGTTTCTCTTATTTATCCCACCTGACTACCAGGTTTCACATCTTTTGTTGTGGTTACAACGCTCAGACTCTCGTCGGCATCAACGGCAGAAAGAATCATGCCCTGGCTCTCGATGCCCATCATGGTGCGAGGAGCAAAGTTGGCCACGAAGAGAATGCGCTTTCCAATCAGTTCTTCGGGGTTCTCGTAGAAGGCGGCAATGCCCGAGCAAATGGTGCGATCGGTGCCTGAACCATCATCAATGGTGAACTGCAACAGCTTCTTCGACTTCTTCACCTTCTGACAATCCTTCACCAGACCTACACGAATATCAAGCTTCTCGAAGTCCTCGAACGATACGGTATCCTTGATAGGAGCGGCCTTATAAGCAGCTGCCTGGTTTGCCTTCTTGGTAGCCTCCAACTTGTCGAGCTGCTTCTGGATGACCTCATCCTCGATCTTCTCGAACAGCAGTGCAGGCTCGCCCAATTGGTGTCCAGCCTCCAGGAGGTTGGTGCTGCCCAACTGCTCCCACTCGAAGTTGTCGATGTTCAGCATCTCGCGCAGTTTCTTGCTGCTGAAAGGTAAGAATGGTTCGAAGGCAATAGCCAGGTTGGCGGTGAGCTGCAAGCAGATGTTCAGGATGGTCTCGCAGCGCTTGGGATCGGTCTTCCATACCTTCCAAGGCTCGCACTCGGTGATGTAGCGGTTGCCTATACGAGCCAGGTTCATGGCCTCAAACTGGGCATCACGGAACTTAAACTGCTCCAGCAGTGCCTCTACCTTGGCCTTCACGTCCTTAAACTCCTCGAGGGCCTGCTTATCCACCTCCTGCAGTTCGCCACAAGCAGGAACGACACCGTTCCAATACTTCTTGGTGAGCTGAAGTGCACGGTTGACGAAGTTACCATAAACAGCAACGAGTTCGTTGTTATTGCGATCCTGGAAGTCCTTCCAGGTGAAGTTATTGTCCTTGGTCTCAGGTGCATTGGCAGTCAGCACATAGCGCAGCACATCCTGTTTGCCAGGCATATCTACCAGATACTCGTGGAGCCATACAGCCCAGTTGCGCGAAGTAGAGATCTTGTCGTTTTCCAGATTCAGGAACTCGTTGGCAGGCACATTGTCGGGCATGATATACTTGCCGTGGGCCTTCATCATCACAGGGAAGATGATGCAGTGGAACACGATGTTGTCCTTACCAATGAAGTGCACCAGACGGGTGTCCTCATCCTGCCACCACTTCTCCCAGTTGCCCCACTTCTCGGGCTCCTTCTCGCAGAGTTCCTTAGTGTTTGACACATAGCCGATAGGTGCATCAAACCATACGTAGAGCACCTTGCCTTCTGCATCCTTCACAGGCACAGGAATACCCCAATCCAGGTCGCGAGTCATGGCACGTGGCTGCAGGTCCATATCCAGCCAGCTCTTGCACTGACCGTAAACGTTGGGGCGCCACTCCTTGTGCTCCTCCAGAATCCACTGCTTCAACCAGTCCTGATACTCGTTCAAGGGCAGATACCAGTTCTTGGTCTTTTTCAGCACAGGTGTAGAACCAGAGATGGTTGACTTAGGATTGATGAGTTCTGTGGGCGAAAGGTCGCGGCCGCACTTCTCGCACTGGTCGCCATAAGCTCCCTGCGCATGACAGTGGGGGCACTCGCCAGTCACATAGCGGTCGGCCAGGAATTGCTTAGCCTCCTCGTCGTAGAGCTGCTCGGTTGTTTCCTCGGTCAACTTGCCCTCGTCATAGAGTTTCTTGAACCACTCTGCAGCAAACTTATGATGTGTCTCTGAGGTGGTGCGGCTATAGATATCGAACGAGATACCAAACTCCTCGAACGAGTCCTTAATCATCTTGTGATAGCGATCTACCACATCCTGAGGTGTGATACCCTCCTTGCGGGCACGTACTGTGATGGGCACACCGTGCTCATCGCTACCTCCGATAAACAGTACGTCGCGCTTCTTCAGGCGAAGATAGCGCACATAAATATCAGCAGGCACATACACACCGGCCAAGTGTCCGATATGCACGCCACCATTAGCATAGGGCAGCGCCGACGTCACCGTCGTACGCTTATAATTCTTGTTTTCCATCTTTGTTAAATACGTATTTATTCTTATTTTGGCCACAAAGGTACAAAAAACCCCACAGATGGCAAAATATCTGTGGGATTTCTTGTATTAAAATACAAATACAAAGCGTATGGAGAGGGGTGCGGCGTTGCCGCAAGATGAGAGATGAGAGATGTGCGGCGTTGCCGCAAGATGAGAGATGAGAGGTGAGAGGTGAGAAGGGAAAAGCACTCGTTTTGTAGAGCAAGAGTAGCATTTTTAATGGTCAATAGTTAATGAGCAATGAAGCAAGAGTGGCAGTATGGTGTTGAATCTAGAGTCTAGAACGGTGCAATCTAGAGTCTAGAATCGATCAATCTAGAGTCTGGAATGAGGAGTTCTAGAGTCTAGATGCGGAGTAAAAGTGCCACTATTAGAAAGCAAAAGGGCCACTATTGGAGAGCAAAAGGGCCACTCTTAGTCAGCAAAAGGGCCACTCTTGATCAGCCGTAGGGCCTGAATAGGTCGTTCGGTTAGCTCAAATGAAATGCTGATGGCAGTTTTAAAGGTAGCGCAGAATATCGCTGAAGTGTTCCACTTTGATCAGTCGTTCGTGGTCAATATCGTCGAAATGCTCCAATTGCCACGTCACATGAAAGGGGATATGGATGCCCCAGGCACCAATAGCCAGCGCTGGCGCGATGTCGCTCTTCAGCGAGTTGCCAATCATGAGTAGTTCTGAGGGATGGATATGCTGGTGTTCACACAGCGCCAGAAACTCGCGTTGGGTCTTATCGGAAGTGATCTCCACATCGTCAAAGTATTTCAGCAGTCCCGAACGCTTCAGTTTGTTCTCCTGATCCTGCAGTTCGCCCTTGGTGAAGCACACCAACTTATAGGGACTATCCTGCAGTTTCTCGAGCGTTTCGGCCACGCCTTTCAGTGGTGTTGCAGGCAGACGTAGCAATGACTTACAATCCTTCAACAGATTGTTCAGTTCGTCTATCGACAGATGAGAGCCGCCCACACGCATGGCCGTCTCCAGGATGCTGATAGTAAAGGCCTTACAGCCATAGCCCATATCCGCCATATTGGCCGACTCTGTCTTAAAAAGCTCACGTTTAGGATCCTCACAATAAGGCGCTATCAGACGATACAGGTGCTTTTCCACCTCGTCGAAAAAGCCCTGACAGTCCCACAACGTATCGTCGGCATCTATCGCCACCACTTTTATCTCATTGCCTCTCATATCCATAAAGCATTGGTTTTCCATGCTAATAGTAACGCTTTTAGAATGTAATAGCTTTACTCCTGCACTGGAAAAGTTATTGTTTTGCAGTTGCAAAGTTACAGAATAAATATGAATTACTCCCCGCCCTTAAGCAAAAAAAGCATTTTATCTTGGCTGTTATAAAAAAAATGTCTATATTTGCAGTCATTAAATTACACAACTTAATAAGAATCATGGCAAACAAGAA
This sequence comes from Xylanibacter brevis P6B11, assembly GCF_000621825.1. Classification (NCBI taxonomy): domain Bacteria; kingdom Pseudomonadati; phylum Bacteroidota; class Bacteroidia; order Bacteroidales; family Prevotellaceae; genus Xylanibacter; species Xylanibacter brevis. The sequence continues at coordinate 306,578 of NZ_JHXG01000003.1, read as the reverse complement.
ACTTTTACTAGGCGACGAGGCCATAGCGCTGGGAGCTATCCACGCAGGTCTCTCTGGCGTTTATGCATATCCGGGTACGCCCTCGACCGAAATCACTGAGTTTATACAGAACAATCCATTAGCACAGGAACGCGGCATCCACAGTCGCTGGAGCACCAACGAGAAGACAGCCATGGAGGCTGCACTGGGCATGTCGTTCATGGGCAAACGAGCACTGGTATGCATGAAGCACGTGGGACTGAACGTCTGTGCCGACCCGTTTGTCAACAGCGGTATGACGGGTGTCAACGGCGGCGTCATCGTTCTGGTAGCCGACGACCCCTCGATGCACTCTTCGCAAGACGAGCAAGACTCGCGCTTTTATGGAAAGTTTGCCCTGATTCCCACTTTCGAGCCCTCTAATCAGCAGGAAGCCTACGACATGATGGCACGCGCCTTTGAGTACAGCGAGCAGCAGAAATTGCCTGTGCTGATGCGTGTCACCACCCGCATGGCCCACTCTCGTGCAGTGGTCGAGGTGGCTAGCGAGGCTCGCCCTGAAAACGAGATGAACTACGATGCCATCGCTTCCAACTGGGTATTGCTGCCTGCCAACGCCCGCAAGCGCAACGACGTGGTGACGGCTCAGCAGGCCACTCTCGAGGAAGACGCTGCCAACTCACCATATAATATATACGTAGAGGGTCACGACCGCAAGCTGGGTGTCATTGCCAGCGGCATCGGTTTCAACTATGTCAACGAGTGTTTCCCTGAGGGAAGCCCCTACCCCATCCTGAAGATCTCACAGTATCCCCTGCCCAAGAAGCTGGTGCGCCGCCTGATGGACGAGTGCCAGGAGGTGCTGATTGTAGAGGAAGGACAGCCATTCATCGAGGATATGGTGCGTGGCGTGGCTGATATGAAGAACGTTCATGGCAAGTTGGACGGCACGCTCCCCCGCACGGGCGAGCTGACACCCGACATCGTGAAGAAGGCGCTGGGCATGGAGATTGGCGAATGCTTCGATCCATGTGCCGACGTTGCCCCACGCCCACCTGCACTCTGTCAGGGTTGTGGCCACCGCGATGTGTATGCAGCCCTCAACGAAGTGCTGAAGGAATACGAGAACCCGCGCGTCTTTGGCGACATTGGCTGCTACACGCTGGGCTTCCTGCCCCCCTTCCGTGCCATCCATTCGTGTGTAGATATGGGTGCTTCAATCACCATGGCCAAAGGTGCTGCCGACGCAGGTCAGTGGCCAGCCGTAGCCATCATTGGCGACTCTACCTTCACGCACAGCGGCATGACGGGCCTGCTGGATGCCATCAACGAGAATGCCAACATCACCGTCATCATCTCAGACAATCTCACCACAGGCATGACTGGTGGACAAGACTCTGCCGGCACCAATAAGTTTGAGGCCATCTGCCGCGGTCTTGGTCTTTCCGACGAGCACCTGAAGGTGGTGGTTCCCCTGCCCAAGAACATGCCAGAGATTACACAGATCATCCGCGACGAGATCAACTACAAGGGAACGAGCGTCATCATTCCCCGTCGCGAATGCATGCAAACACTACAACGTCACTTGAAACAAAAGAAAGCACAGAAATGAAAACAGATATCATCCTTTGCGGCGTAGGCGGACAAGGCATCCTCTCTATCGCCACCATCATTGGCGAAGCCGCCATGAACGAGAACCTCTATATCAAACAGGCCGAGGTACACGGCATGAGCCAGCGCGGCGGCGACGTACAGTCGAACCTGCGCATATCCAGCAATCCTATCCATAGCGACCTGATAGCTAAAGGCAGTGCCGACGTTATCATATCGATGGAGCCCATGGAAGCATTGCGCTATCTGCCCTATCTGAAAAAGGACGGATGGATCATCACCTCTGCTACTCCTTTTGTCAACATCCCCAACTATCCCGATATGGCCACCATCGAAGGCGACCTGGCCAAGTTGCCCCACGTCATCAGCCTCAACATTGAGCAGATGGCTAAGGACAATGGCGTGCCCCGCTCGGCCAACGTCATCCTGCTGGGTGCTGCCCAGAAGGCATTAGGCATCGAGTACCAGAAGTTGGAAGATGCCATCCGCCGCGTGTTTGGTCGTAAAGGCGAAGCCATCGTCGAGGCCAACATCAAGGCTCTGGCACTGGGACGTGAAGCTCAGAAATAACAATAAGAACAAAAAGAACTAATAACATGATGAAAAGATTTTATGTATTCATAATGGCCATTCTCACCTGTAGCATCATCGCGTTTGCACAGGACAAGAGTGAGTACCACCAGCGTGCCCTCGAAGAAGAAGGCACCAACATAACAGCCGCGCGCTCTTCCTACATCAAGGCCTTCCGCGACTATGCCAGCAAAGGTCAACTGAAGTCGGGCGTGGAGTGTGGCGTCAAGGCCGCATCGCTGTACTACAAAGAGAACGCTTTCAAAGAAGCCTTCGAGTTGCTGCGCGACATCGATGCAACGATCAGTAATGCCAGCGCCAACGAACAGACTAAGGCTGGCATGCGCTACCTCACCTCGAAGGAGCGCATGCAGATGTACGTCAGAATGCGTCGCAGCGCCAGCGCGATGGACCATATCAAGAACATGGAGGTCTATGCAGCCAGGGCCAACGACGAGAGCTTGAAGAACGACCTGCTCTACAACAAGACCATCTACTATTACACCTTCGGACAGAACGAGCTGGGCGATGCCATGTTCACACAGATGTCGAAGAAGCTCACCGCCCAGAAGGAGTACGACAAGGTGGACGAAGCCTACAAGATGCTGATTGCCAACGGCCGTCGCAGCAACAGTGCCAGCTTGGTGGCCGAGTCTTATCGCAGCTATATGGTGTGGAAAGACTCTGTCAGCGCCCTGAAGACTGCCGAGGAGATTGACTCGCTGAAACAGCAGATAGCCGACAACGAGGCCTCTATTGCCGACAAAGACAGCACGCTGTCCCTGCGCATGGGCTTCATCATTGCCCTCATCGTGGTCGTCGTAGCACTGGTCATCGCACTGGCCGTGGGCGGCATCACCCTCATGCGCTTCATCCTGCTCACCCGCAAGCAGAAGAAGACCATCAAGTTGGCCAACGAGAATAATGCGCTGAAGGCTAAGTTCATCAGCAACATCTCGGCCCAGCTGGAACCCACACTGCGCAAGATTGACGGACAACAGCCAGAGATCAAGGCTCTGCTCGAGTTCTCTTCGCACATTCAGACACTCTCAGACATCGAGAACTCGATGGACGAGGAAGTAGAACTGGAGGAGACCGCGCTGACCCAATACTGTGAGGCACTGATGGATGAGATTCGCGACAAGGTGCGCAAGGACGTAGAACTGACCGTCAACGTGCCCAAGATGTTTGCCAACATCAATCGCGCCTACGTCTCTCACATCATTTTCCACCTGCTGAGCAATGCCGCTGAGCACACCCCAGAGGGCGGACATATCACCCTCGAGTTCAAGAAGCGCAGCGTGCATAAGTTCCAGTTCCTGGTATCCAACACCGGCGAGAGCATCCCCGAAGAGCAGCGCGACGAGCTCTTCAAGCCTTTCCGTGAAGTCCGCGACCTCACCACAGGCGACGGTCTGGGACTGCCTATCTGCAAGCAGATGGCACTGAAGATGAAGGGCGACCTGGAAATTGACCCACAGTTCACTAAGGGCACACGCTTCGTGCTCGACCTGTTTGCATGATTATGAAACCAACACCAATAAAGAAAGAAATCGTTGACGCACTGATTGCCAAGATGGGCATTCAGGACTTTGCTAAAGCTACCATCCGCGAAGTGAAGCAGGTGGCAGCCACCGCCGAGAAAGATAGCGGCGTGGAGTATATCAAGATGGAGATGGGCATCCCCGGTCTGCCTGCCGCCAAGGTGGGTGTCGAGGCTCAGATCAAAGCCCTACAGAGCGGCATTGCTCACTCTTATCCCGACATTCAGGGCTATCCCGAACTGAAGAAGCAGGCCTCGCGCTTTGTGAAAGCCTTCATCGGCGTGGACATTGCCGCCGAGGGTTGCGTACCCGTTTGCGGCTCTATGCAGGGCACCTTTGCTTCGTTCCTCACCTGTTCGCAGGCCAACAAGCAGAAAGACACCGTCCTGTTTATCGACCCGGGCTTCCCTGTGCAGAAGATGCAGCTACAGGTGCAAGGCGTGAAGTACGAGACGTTCGACGTCTATGACTTCCGCGGCGATAAGTTGCAAGCCAAACTCGAGAGCTATCTCAGCAAGGGTAACATCTGCGCTATTGTCTATTCCAATCCCAACAACCCCTCTTGGGTCTGCCTGACAGAGAGCGAGTTGCAAACCATTGGCACACTGGCCACCAAGTATGATGCCATTGTGATGGAAGACCTGGCCTACTTCGCCATGGACTTCCGCGAGGACCTGAGCGTACCCTTCCAGCCACCCTATCAGCCCACCGTGGCCCGTTACACCGACAACTACATGTTGCTGATCAGCGGTTCTAAGGCATTCAGCTATGCTGGTGAGCGCATCGGTGTGGTTTGCATCAGCGACCAGCTTTTCCATCGCCACTTCCCCGACCTGGCAGCACGCTATGAAGGTCTGCCCTTCGGTCTGGTATTCTCTACCCGCATGCTTTACGCACTGAGTAGTGGCACCAGCCATTCGGCTCAGTATGCACTGGCCGAGATGTTCCGTGCCGCTTGTGATGGTGAGTACCACTTCCGCGACGAAGTCAAGGTCTATGGCGAGCGTGCCCATAAGTTGAAAGAGATCTTCCTGCGTCACGGGTTCCACGTGGTTTACGACCGCGACCTGGATCGTCCCGTGGCCGATGGCTTCTATTTCACCATTGGCTATAAAGGCATGACCAGCGGCCAACTGGCCCGCGAGCTGATGTACTATGGTGTGTCGGCCATCTGCCTTGTCACCACGGGTTCGCATCAGGAAGGTCTGCGTGTCTGCACTTCGTTCATCGAAGATCATCAGTATGCACAGTTGGATGAGCGCATGAAGATCTTTGCAGAAAACAATCCCGCATAATTCATCAATCGTATAAAAACAAAGATAGCTACCATCTTGCGGATGATAGCTATCTTTGTTTTTTATATAGACGTCTTTTCTATTTCTCAACCAGAATGCGGGCATCGACGGCAGTCACATCATTTTCGTCGGCCAACAGCGGGTTGATATCCATCTCTTTGATCTCTGTGGCAAAGCGAAGCAAGGTGCTCAGGCGCACGATAATCTCGGCATACTTTCGCTCGTTGATGCCTTTTTGTCCGCGTGTACCTTTTAATATCTTATATGCACGCAGCGAGTGAATCATGGAGTAGGCCTCCTCATAGGACAAAGGCGCCAATCCTGACGACACATCCTTCAGCACCTCCACAAAAATGCCACCCAGGCCGCAGAGCACCACATGACCGAAACGCGGTTCGTATTTAGCGCCAATAAACAGTTCGCGGCCCTTTAGCATCTTCTGAACCATCACGGCCGTTGCCCCAGGTATCTGCATCATTCGCTCGAACTCGGCCACCAACACCTCCTTTGAACGGATGTTCAGCGACACGCCGCCCACATCACTCTTATGGACAGGACCTACCACCTTGACCACCACGGGGAAGCCACACCTCTCGGCAAAGGCCACCACCTGTTCCTTGTTGTCACTCACAAACTCGGGCACCGTAGGAATGCCGGCAGCTGAAAGGAGGGCATTAACAATCGAAGGAGAGACCCACCCCTTTACCCCTCCCTGTGATGGAGGGGAATATATAGTCTTATCGTCAGTTTTCTCAGTAGAAGAACTATCCTCTCCCCTCCCTTCAGGGAGGGGTTGGGGGTGGGTCTGAATACCATCAATGATTCTCCTTATCTGCGGCACATCCACACCGTTCACCACCACGTTCTGTTCGGCGGGTGCCGGTGTCTTCATGACCTGTGTCAGTGCAGTAGCCAGCGTCACCTCATCGCAGAAGTTCACATGACCACGTTTCAAGAACTCCTGCACCTCGGGACCTGCCGTGCTCAGACTGGGCAGAATGGGGAAAATAGGTTTCTTGCATTCCATAATCTTCTTATGCAGCACATCATAGACCTCGAAGATCTTGACCAGTCCCGGTGTACCGAAAATAACCATGATAGCATCGATGTCGGCCATCTTCTCGCAATAGTCAATGGCTATGCCAAGATGCTCGGCCGTACCTGTAGCCAGAATATCGATGGGGTTCGACACACTACTGCCTGGCAGAAGCTTCGATTTCAGTTCCTCGGCCACAGGACCAGTCAGCGGTGGCACGTTCATGCCTCCTTTTGCCAGTGCATCGGTGAGCATCACACCTGGACCTCCGGCGTGCGTCACGATGGCGAAGTTATTGCCCGTGAAGCGGGGCAACGTGAAGATACAGCCCACGGTGGTCAGTTCTTCACGCGAGAAGCAACGCACGATGCCGGCCTTGCGGAACAGAGCCTCAACAGCCGAGTCACTCGAAGCAATGGCGCCCGTGTGGCTGCTGGCCGCACGGCTTCCTGCCGTCGAAGAACCGGCTTTGATAGCTGCAATTCTGCAGCCCTTCTTAATCAAGGACGTAGCATGATAAAGCAACTTATCTGGATCGGTAATATTCTCGATATAGAGCAGTTTGACGTGGGAGTCGTTTTCAGCATCGAAATGCTCGTCCATATATTCCAGTACGCTCTCGATACCTATTTGTTTACCATTGCCTATAGACCACACGCTGTTGAACTGCAGGCCTTTGCTGACAGCACTCTCCAGAATAAACACTGCCGTAGCACCCGACCCCGAGATGAAGTCCACGCCCTTGGCATTCAGGTGAGGAATAGGTTTGGTGAATACGGAGTGATGCCAACGCGTAAGCAGACCTATACAGTTAGGGCCTATCAGCGCACAATCATACTGCTGGCAAGTGTCCAGGATGCGTTTTTCCAGCTGTGCACCCTCTTGTGTCTCCTCGCTAAAACCGGCCGATATGATAATAAAGGCACGTACCTGCTTCTCGCGGGCCAACAGTTCCACATAGTCTGGACAGAACTTGGCAGCCACTACCAGGATAGCCAGGTCGGTGGGCGGCAGTTCCTTGGGGTCGTGGAAAGCCTTGATACCCTGCACCTCGTCCTCTTTGGGGTTCACTACGCGCAGCGTACCTTCAAATCCTCCACTCAACAAATTTCGCACCACGGCACCACCGGGTTTATGCACATTGTTAGATCCACCAATCACCACAATGCTCTCTGGTTTTAGTAGTTGTCTGTTTATCATAGCTTTTTTGTATTTTGTTGCAAAAATAATACAATTTAAGGAGAAGACAATAAGTTTCGTGACTATTTTTTGGCGAAAAGCAATAAATATTGTACTTTTGCAACACACAAACCTAAAAACTTAGACATGATTTGGAATCCCAACAAAGAATGCATGAGCCGCGATGAAATGAGCGCTCTGCAAGGTAAACGACTTCACAAGATTGTGGAGTACGTGTACCACAATGTACCCTTTTATCGTAACAAACTTCAGGCTTTGGACATCCGCCCCGACGACATCCAAACCATCGAAGATATCAAGAAGTTGCCCTTTACCACCAAACAGGACTTGCGCGACAACTATCCCTTTGGTCTGCAGGCAGCACCTCAGAGCGAGATCATCCGCGTGCATGCCTCTTCGGGCACCACTGGCAATCCCACCATCGTGGGTTACACCCGCAAGGACATCGGTATCTGGAGCGAGACCATGGCCCGCTGTCTCACAGCTTTTGGCGTGACCCGCGACGACATTTTCTCTGTGGCCTACGGCTACGGACTGTTCACTGGCGGTCTGGGTGCGCACTACGGTGTGGAGCATATGGGAGCCTCTGTCATTCCCGCAGGAACGGGCAACACCGAGAAGCACCTGAAGCTGATTCGCGACCTGGGTATCACGGGCATTGCCTGTACGCCGTCTTACGCCCTCTATCTGGCTGAGACCATGGAGAAGATGGGCATCAAGAAGGAAGACATCCGTTTGAAGATTGGTGCCTTCGGTGCTGAGCCATGGACCGAGCAGATGCGACAGGAGATTGAGGCGCGTCTGGGACTGAAGGGTTATAACATCTATGGACTGAGCGAGATCATGGGTCCTAGCGTGAGCTACGAGTGTGAGATGCAACACGGCAGCCACATCAACGAAGACCACTTCTATCCTGAAATCATCGACCCCGTAACCCTCGAGCCCCTGCCCAACGGCGAGACCGGCGAACTGGTGTTCACCACGCTGACCAAGGAGGGCATGCCACTGCTGCGCTACCGCACCCGCGACCTCTGTTCGCTGTTGCCCGGCGTCTGCGAATGTGGTCGCACCAACATCCGTATGGGCCGCATCGAAGGTCGTTCAGACGACATGCTCATCATCCGCGGTATCAACGTCTTCCCCTCACAGGTGGAGAGCGTCATTCTCTCTATGCCAGAGTTTGCGCCACGCTACATGCTGGTGGTGGACCGCGTCAACAACCTCGACACGCTGCAGGTACAGGTAGAGCTGCGCCAGGAATACTTCACCGCCACCTTCGATACGCCCGCTGCCGTTGCCGAACTCGAGAAGAAGCTCAGCAACAAGTTGAAGAGCGTGCTCAGCATCGTAGCCAAGGTACAACTGAAAGCCCCCAACACCATTGAGCGCAGTCAGGGCAAGAGCGCACACGTGATTGACAACCGAAAACTGTAGAAAAACAACCTTTCCCCCACCCCTCACCGCGAGGGGTGGGAGTTATTTCTGAAACCTTTATAAACTATTTCAAATATTACTCAATGAAACAAGATAATAACATAATGCCAGAGAGCCCCTACTTCAATCCAGAACGCGAGACCATGACACGCCAGCAGATTGAGGCCTTCCAGTTGGAGCGTCTCAAAGAGACTGTGCACCACTGCATGAGCAACGCGTTCTATCAGAAGAAATTCAAGGAGGCAGGCATCACGCCCGACGACATACAGTCGCTGGCCGACATTCGCAAACTGCCTTTTACCACCAAACAAGACCTGCGCGACACCTATCCTTTTGGTATGAGTTGCGTGCCCCTGCGCGACTGCGTGCGGCTGCACTCATCCAGCGGCACCACCGGCAATCCTACCGTGATACTGCACACGCAAAAGGACCTCGACGAGTGGGCCAACCAGGTGGCACGCAACCTGTGGATGGTGGGTCTGCGCCCCGACGATGTATTCCAGAACTCATCGGGCTATGGCATGTTCACCGGCGGACTGGGTTTCCAGTATGGCGCCGAGCGCCTGGGCATGCTCACCGTTCCCGCTGCTGCCGGCAACTCTCTGCGCCAGATTAAGTTCATCAAGGACTTTGGCACCACGGCCATCCATGCCGTACCCTCATACGTAACCCGCCTCTACGAGGTGATGCAGGAGCAGGGCGTTGACCCGCGTCGCGACACCAAACTGAAGGTGCTGGCCATCGGTGCCGAGCCTCACAGCGAGGAACAGCGTAAGCGCATCGAGGAGATGATGGGTGTGAAAGCCTACAACTCGTTTGGCATGAGTGAGATGTGTGGACCTGGTGTGGGCTTCGAATGTCCCGAGCAGAATGGTCTGCACTTCTGGGAAGACTACTACATCGTAGAGATTGTCAACCCCGAGACCCTGGAGCCTGTGCCCGATGGCGAGATTGGCGAACTGATACTCACCACCCTATGTCGCGAGGCCATGCCGCTGTTGCGCTACCGCACCCGCGACCTCACCCGCGTGCTGGGACGCAGCTGTCCCTGCGGTCGCAACCATGTACGCCTGGACCGCATGCGCGGACGTTCCGACGATATGATGGTGCTGCGCGGTGTCAACATCTTCCCCATCCAGATTGAGAAGATCTTGATGCAGTTCAAAGAACTGGGCAACAACTATCTCATCACCCTGACCACCGACGACAACAACGACAACATGACCGTAGAGGTGGAGCTGGCCGACATGTTCACCGACGACTACAGTCGCTTGCAGCAGCTCAACAAGGACATCACCCGTGCCTTGAAGGACGAGATACTGCTCACGCCACGTGTCAAACTGGTGCCCCGCGGCACACTGCCCGTCAGCGAAGGTAAAGCCGTGCGCGTGGTAGATAAGCGCAAGGTGTACCAGTAAGCTATAGAGACAACAATAAAGAAACAGCATAACCAAGTAAAATACTAGTATTATGACAATTAACCAACTATCCATCTTCATTGAGAACCGTTCGGGCACACTCGTTAAAGTTCTCGACCTGCTGAAGCAGTCAAACATCCAGATCATTGCTTCCACCATTGCCGACACGGCAGAGTATGGCATCTATCGCATCATCTGCAGCGAACCTGCACGCGCCTATGAGGAGCTGAAGAATGCAGGCGTGGCCGTAGCCCTATCAAAGGTGTTCGCCATCCAGCTGGACAACGAGCCCGGTCGTGCTGCCGACGCCGTCAAGACATTCAGCGATGCAGGTCTGGGCATCACCTACCTCTATTCATTCCTGTTGGCAGGTAAGGGCATCCTGATTTTCCGCACCGACGACACCGACAAGGCGAAGGAGGTCATCAAGTCAAACGGACTGAACTATATCTGCGAGAAAGACTTCGCATCGATCATCTAAACACCTTCTGAAGGTGTCATCAATAAAGGCCAGAATTCCATGAATTTTGGCCTTTATTTGTTTTATGCTTGCCAAAAAATCTTATAGCGGTTTTGGCACTGTCAGATAATTGTGCTACCTTTGCAGCGCAATATTGCAAGACAACTGAAAAAAAATAACGAGCTTTTTTCCCTACCCACTGGGCGAAAGCCATGATGGTGGAAGCTTTTTAAACTATGATTTATTGTATATCAAAGAAAATGGACGTGGCTGGTAGCCACCAACTATCATTATCGTACGACAGCAAGTGCAGCCGCTTGCACGGTCACAACTGGACAATCACCGTTTTTCTGGCCTCGGAAGATGTCAATGCCGACGGCATGGTGATTGACTATTCACACATCAAGAAAGCCATTCACGGCTATCTGGACCACGGCAATCTCAACGACCTGTTGCCCTTCAACCCCACGGCCGAGAATATCGCCGCCTGGGTGGTGAAGCAGTTTCCCCAGTGCTATAAAGCCATCGTAGAAGAGTCGTTTGGCAACGTAGCACAAGCCTACGACAATGATTTTCCCATCGACGCCCGCTATCTGCTGTGATGTATAGAGTCAACGAAATATTCTATACCCTTCAGGGTGAGGGCCGACACACCGGACGTGCCGCGGTCTTTGTACGCTTCAGCGGTTGCAACCTGCGCTGTCCTTTCTGCGACACTGACTTCAGCCACTATCAACCGATGACGGCCGACGAGATTATCGAGGCCATCAGTCAGTGGCGCTCGTGCGGCTTTGTCGTTCTCACAGGTGGCGAGCCATCGCTGCAGGTCGATGATGCACTGATAGAAAAGCTGCATCAGGCCGGTTTCTATGTAGCCATAGAGACCAACGGTACTCACACGCTGCCAGTCAGCATCGACTGGATCACATGGTCGCCTAAAGATCAGTTTGCCGACCATGTGCCAGCACCCCAACTAAACAAGATTAACGAAGTGAAAGTAGTGTTCGACGGTCTACACGATCCCGAACGATATGCCAGTGAAGCTAAAGATGCCTACCTGTGTCTGCAACCTTGCGACACTGGCGACAACACAAGAAACCAACAACTTACTGAACAATGCGTGACATACATCCAGCAGCACCCGCACTGGCACCTGTCACTGCAGACGCATAAACTGATAAACATACCCTAAAGACAATGGACGCAATCAACGAGTTCTTTACCGCTATGGGCGCTTTCCTCTGGGGATGGCCCATGATCATACTACTGCTAGGTACACATATCTTTCTGACATTCAGACTGCGCATACCGCAGCGCAAGATACTGACGGGCATCTGCATGTCACTGCGCAAAGACAAAGGAGCCACCGGCGACGTCAGCCAGTTTGGTGCATTGGCAACAGCCATGGCTGCCACTATTGGAACGGGAAACATCGTGGGCGTGGCCACTGCTGTAGCCCTGGGCGGTCCGGGTGCAGTGTTGTGGTGCTGGTTGACGGGCATCTTTGGCATGGCCACGAAATATGCTGAAGGACTGTTGGCCGTCGAGTACCGCGTCAAGGCAGAAGACGGTCACTACTATGGTGGACCGATGTATGCCCTGGAGCGTGGTCTTGGCATGAAATGGCTGGCTATCCTGTTTGCCGTATTCACCGCCCTGGCCTCGTTTGGCATCGGTTGTACGGTGCAGGCCAACTCCATTGCCCTGCTCACCAACGAGACTTTTGGCATCCCCACCTGGGCTATTGGCATCTCCGTCTGCGTGCTCACGGCCTCGGTCATCCTTGGCGGTGTGAAGTCCATCTCAAAGGTATGCACCATCTTGGTGCCTTTCATGGCTATCCTCTATGTCTTAGGGTGCATCATCATTCTCTGTATGAACAGCTCCTATGTGTGGCCTGCCATCCAACTCATCGTTCGTTCCGCCTTTAACCCCGAGGCTGCCGGCAGTGGCTTTGTGGGTGCTTCGGTCATGATGGCCGCCCGCTATGGCATTGCCCGCGGTCTATTCTCCAACGAGAGCGGTATGGGTTCGGCACCTATTGTGGCTGCAGCCGCCCAGACACGCAACCCCGTACGTCAGGCCCTGGTGTCAAGCACTGGTACTTTCTGGGACACGGTCGTCATCTGTGCCATGACCGGCATCGTACTGGTCAGCAGCATCCTGGCCTATCCCGAGATCACCTATAGCGACGGTGCTGCCCTGACAAAAGTAGCTTTTTCAAAGATTCCATACGTAGGAGCGCCCATACTCACCTTCGGCATTATCACCTTCGCGTTCAGCACCATCCTAGGATGGAGCTATTATGGTGAAAGTGCCGTGAACTATATTGAGAAAAAGAAGGCTAATCGTTTCTATCGCATCCTCTACATCGTGATGCTTTTCTTTGGCTGCATCATCAACCTCGACATCATATGGAACATTGCCGACTGCATGAATGCACTGATGACCATCCCCAACCTCATCGCACTATTGTTGCTCAGCGGTGTGGCGGCCAAAGAAACAAAACGCTATCTTTGGGAGAACAAGTTGGACGAAGAGATGGAAGACACCTACTGTCCGCCCAACAACGAGAAATAGTCCAGCACGGCCTCCCACGTCTTGAACGTATCCGAACCAAACTCCAGACGGGTGGCCATTGAATCGCGAGTCATCGTCTTCTCAATCAGGTAGTCGCCATACAGCAAGTGTCGCTGATTGGTGAAGATGGTGTGTCCCCATGCCATCACATCGAAATACTCGCGGAGCCATGCCACCACCTCGGCATAGTCGGCAGGACAAGACGAGGCCGAAGGTGCTACAAAGTACACCTGATAGTTCTCTACCAGTTGGCGCACCGTCTTCTGACTGCTGCTTGTAGGCTTCTTATAGTCATCCCACAAGCATTCCACACCTATATATACGATAGGACGCTCGCGTTTCTCCTGGCGGTCGTCGATCCATCGAATCACCGGCACTACCGAGTGCATGAACGAACGGTCGTCCATGCGGTGTTCGCCATGAAAGTGGATGGCGTTGGGATAGTGCTGCTGAAACATATCGAAAGTGTCCACCACCTCGTCGCGGTCGCCAAAAAGACCATATACGCGCACCCGCTCTTCGTCATCAACATGGGCAAAGCGCTGCTCGGAAACGGTGCGATAGGCTTTCACCAATGCTTTATCTACATAAAACTGATTCACACCATCAAGACGCGGATTCTGGAACATCTGTGTGCCCGTCATGCCGTGAGCCTGCATCGTGTCGGCTATGTTCATGGCCGGATTCATGCAGATGCGGTCGAAGCCAGCAAGCTGCTCGGTGTACATACCGCCCATCGACGTACCCAGGATGAGCGCTGGCTGCTCGTCCTTGCACAACTGCTTCAGCAGCGTCATAGCCTCAAAGGGATCTACGGGCAGATCGGGTGCCACCACTTTAGCATTGGGGAACACCGTACGCAGACGCGTCACCGTGCCCGACTGACCACTGGAGCCAAAGCCATGCACATACATCAACGTTTTACCACTGAGCAGTTCGGGGTATTGCTTCACATAAGGGTTTTCCATATCCTAACATTTAATCTTGATGATTTATCTCTATTCGTATTTGTTTTGCAAAGGTAATATTTTTCATTGATAACACCAAAACTATAGCATAGCGCTTCCGATTCACTTGACTTATATCAATTAAATAACAAATCAATAACTTTTTTGATTGTTTTCGTTGCGGATTGAAACTTTTTACCCTACCTTTGCATCGTGTTTTTCATAGTATTAGATTTAAGGTTAACAAAGGTTGGGTCACAGCGGTGACCCTTTTTTTATGTTTTTTAGCTTTAAAAGTTTAAATATTGATACCATAAGTCTGCTTTACTTCGCTCATCACAAACGTGCTTTCAATAGCACCCACATGGTCGATGTCGCCCAACTTGGTGAGCACAAACTCCTGATACTGTTTCATATCACGCGCACGTACTTTTAATAAATAGTCGTACGAGCCTGAGGTGTTGTAGCATTCCGTCACTTCGGGTATGCGCTGTATGCGACGCACGAAGGCATCAGCGATCTCGTGGTTGATCTGCTGCAACTTCACCTTGCAGAACACCTGCAAGCCCTGCCCCAACTTCTCGGGGTCGAGCACTGCCACATACTTTTTGATGTAGCCCTTCTTCTCCAGTCGTTTTTGGCGCTCAAAGACCGGCGTAGGCGTCAGATGCACGGCTTCTGCCAGTTCTTTTGTGGTCAATTTCGCGTTTTTTTGCAGCGTTTTCAGTATCTGCAGGTCGGTTTCATCTAGTATTTCTGCCATTTTTTAGAGTTTTATTCTGTTTGAAGTATCAAATAAGCCGTTTCTCGGAATTTTATTCTTTTACAAATGCAAAATTAGTAATATCTTCTGGATTCTACAAGAAATTTGGTTGTTTTTTCCAAACATAGTACCTTTGCAACGTCAAAAGGACAAAACAAAAAATGAAATCATAAACAATAACCAAATAAAAGAAAGGAAAAAGATTATGGCACAGAAGAATTATCGATTTGAGACTTTGCAACTCCACGTAGGTCAGGAACAGGCCGATCCCGCAACCGACGCACGCGCCGTGCCCATCTACCAGACCACCTCTTATGTGTTCCGCAACTCACAGCATGCTGCAGACCGCTTCGGTCTTCGCGATGCAGGCAACATCTACGGTCGCCTGACCAACTCCACCCAGGGTGTGTTCGAAGACCGTGTGGCAGCCCTTGAAGGCGGTGTAGCCGGTTTGGCTGTAGCTTCTGGCGCCGCTGCCATCACCTATGCGCTGCAGAACATCGTGCAGGCTGGCGATCACATCGTGGCTGCCGACAACCTGTATGGTGGTTCTTACAACCTGATCACCCACACGCTGGCCACACAGGGCATCAGCAATACCATTATCAACGTCAACGACCTTGCTGCTCTCGAGGCCGCTATCAAACCCAACACAAAAGTAGTATATGCCGAGACATTCGGCAACCCCAACAGTGATGTGCTCGACCTTGAAGGCGTAGCCGCTGTAGCCCATAAGCACGGCATCCCCTTCATCGTTGACAACACATTCGGAACGCCATACCTTATCCGTCCGCTGGAACATGGAGCCGATATCGTAGTACATTCGGCTACCAAGTTCCTTGGCGGTCATGGCACCTCGCTGGGCGGTGTGATTGTAGATGGTGGTAAATTTGACTGGAAAGCTAATCCCGACAAGTTCCCCACACTGGCTAAACCCGATCCCTCTTACCACGGCATCGTATTTGCCGATGCAGTAGGTGCCGCAGCCTATGTGACGCGTATTCGTGCCGTCATTCTGCGTGACACGGGTGCAGCCATCTCTCCTTTCAACGCATTCATTCTGTTGCAGGGCGTAGAGACTCTGAGTCTGCGCGTAGAGCGCCATGTAGAGAATGCCTTGAAGGTTGTTGACTTCCTGGCCAACCACCCCAAGGTGGCTAAGGTGAACCACCCCGCACTGGCAAGCCATCGCGACCATGCCTTGTACAACAAGTACTTCCCCAATGGTGCAGGCAGCATCTTCACCTTCGAGATCAAGGGCGGACAGGAAGAGGCGTGGAAGTTTATCGATGCGCTGCAGATCTTCTCGCTGCTGGCTAACGTGGCCGACGTGAAGAGCCTGGTGATTCATCCCTACACCACCACCCACTCGCAGTTGTCGCCCGAGGAACTGGCTGAGCAGCACATCACACCTGCAACGATCCGTCTGAGCATCGGTACAGAGCATATCGATGATATTCTGGACGACTTGAAGCAGGCTCTCGACAAGATCTAATCTTGCCATATCCTCAGTGTGCACGAATTTTACGGATGTTGTTCATTTACATGACAGATTCGTATAATTCGTGTCATTGATGATGAGAAGTTAGAAAAAAGTAGTAGCTTTGCAGTCGGAAAGAATAAATAGATTAATCATCCATGAAGTATATCTTAGCAGACAATCAGGAGTTGACGCGCTTCGCATTGGAGAGCCTACTCACAAAAGATAATGAGAACACGGTGTATAAAGCATCAGACAAGGCTGGACTTGTGGCATTGCTGAAGGAACACGAGTGCGCCACTGTACTGCTCGATTACACCATGTTTGACTTCACCGACGAAGATCAGCTGCTGATAGTGGCCGAACGTTTCTCGCTGTCTGAATGGATCCTGATCAGTGACGAGCTGACCTCCAGGTTCATGCGTCGTGTCATCTATTCGTCGCACCAGTTCAGCATCGTTTTCAAGGATGGTTCACTGCAGGAGTTGCGCGACGCGCTGCAATCCGTGAGTCACCACCAGCGCTTCATCAGTCAGCGTGCCCTTGAAGCCATCATCAGTCAGCAACAGGAGGAAGAAGAACAACCCAGTCTGCTGACAGCTACCGAGACAGAGATTGTGAAAGCCATCGCTCAGGGCAAGACCACCAAGGAGATTGCCACCGAGCGCTTCTCAAGTGTCCACACCATCACCACCCATCGCAAGAACATCTTCCGCAAGTTGGGCGTCAACACAGCCCACGAGGTGGTCAAATATGCTCTGCGAGCCGGACTGATCGACTCGTCAGAGTTCTACATCTAAACATCAACCATACACATACACACACAAACGCAAATACAAAACGGTTTAAATAGGTAAGGATGAAGAAACAAACTATTGCGATTAACAACCCATTCGTACGGCCAGATGCTTACGGAGCGCTGGCCGTACCTGTGTATAATAATGTGGCATTCGAATTCGACGATGCCTCCGTGATGGCCGATGCCTTCTGCAATCGCATCAAGGCACCCGACTACGCACGTGTGGAAAACCCCACGGTGACCAACTTCGAAGATCGTGTGAGAGCGCTGACGGGAG
This sequence comes from Xylanibacter brevis P6B11, assembly GCF_000621825.1. Classification (NCBI taxonomy): domain Bacteria; kingdom Pseudomonadati; phylum Bacteroidota; class Bacteroidia; order Bacteroidales; family Prevotellaceae; genus Xylanibacter; species Xylanibacter brevis. Next base: position 289,185 of record NZ_JHXG01000003.1, on the reverse strand, counting down.
CTGTCCACGTCACGGCCTTCAACTCGGGCATGGCTGCCATCAGCAACACACTGCTGGCCGTAGCCGAACAGCAGAAGAACATCGTGTCGTCACACCATCTGTTTGGCAATACACTGGCTCTGCTCATTAATACGCTGAAGCGCTTTGGCGTAGAGGCACGACTGCGCGACCTCACCAATCTGGAGGCCGTGGCCGACGCCATTGACGAACAGACCTCTGCGGTATTCCTGGAGGTGGTCACCAACCCCCAACTGGAAGTGGCCGACCTGAAAGCCATCGCCGAGATTGCCCACAAGAAAGGCGTTCCCGTGATTGCCGACTCTACGGTGATCCCATTTACAGAAACGCACCTGAAAGAACTGGGCATCGACATCGAAGTGGTGTCGAGCACCAAGTATCTGTCGGGAGGTGGCACCTCGCTAGGTGGACTTGTCATTGACTATGGCACCTTTCCTGAAATCAACAAGCGCGTGAAGTACGACCTACTCTTCAACCTGGGTGCCTACATGACGCCGCAGGCTGCCTATATGCAGACACTCGGACTGGAAACACTGGATGTGCGCTATCAGCGTCAGGCCAGCAATGCTCTATGGTTAGCACAAGAGCTGAGCCGCGTGGTGAAGGTCAACTACATCGGTCTTGAAGACAATGCCTATCATGCGTTGGCCCGACAGCAGTTTGGAGCTACTTCCGGAGCGATGTTCACCATCGACCTCGAGTCGAAAGAGGCGTGTTTCCACTTCCTAAACCGGTTAAAGCTGGTGCATCGTGCCACAAACCTATTTGACAGTCGCACGCTAGCCATCCACCCGGCCTCAACCATTTTTGGCAACTTCAAAGAGGAACAGCTAAAGGCTATGGACGTACGACAGACCACCATTCGCCTGTCCATCGGACTGGAAGACAAAGAGGACATTCTCGCAGACATCAAACAGGCGCTTGGGGAGAGATGAGAGATGAGAGATGAGAGATATGATTAGATTTTTAGGATGAGTAAGCTATATAATTTCGATAAGATTATTGACCGCAGTGGAAGTGGCGACTTGAAGCACGGTGTGCTGCAAGAACGCTACGGACGCGGTGACCTGCTGCCACTATGGGTGGCTGATATGGATTTTGAGACGCCGTCATTCATCACCGATGCGCTGCGCCGCCGACTGGACCATTCGCTGTTTGGCTACACCGTGGTGCCCGAAGAGCTATGGACCACCGTCATTCAATGGATTGTCGACCATCATCAGTGGCAGGTGGAACGACGTTGGCTCACCTATATACCTGGCATCGTGAAGGGCATCGGCATGGCCATCAACGTGTTTGTGAAGGAAGACGAGAAGGTCATCATCCAAACACCTGTCTATCATCCTTTCCGACTGACGCCCGAGGGCAACGGACGTCAGGTGGTTTACAACCCACTTAAAGAGGTTGACGGCACCTACGAGATGGACTTTGAGCAACTGGCCGAGGTGGTCGACGACAAGTGCCGACTGCTCATCTTGAGTAATCCCCACAACCCTGCCGGCATCTGTTGGTCTAAGGAAACGTTGCAGCGACTAGCTCATTTCTGCTACGAGCACCACATCATCGTGATCAGCGACGAGATCCACTCAGACATGGCACTCTTTGGCCACAAACACACACCCTTTGCCTCGGTAAGCAACGAGGCCGCCCAAATCAGCATCACTTTCGGCGCGCCCTCGAAGACGTTCAACATTGCAGGCATTGTGAGCAGTTATGCCATCGTGCCCAACGACTCGCTGCGTCGCCGTTTCTACACCTGGCTTGAGGCCAACGAGCTGAACGACCCACCACTCTTTGCGCCCATCGCCACCATCGCTGCCTTCCAACAGGGCGAGCAGTGGCGACGCCAGATGCTCAGCTATGTAGAAGACAACATCCGCTTTGTAGAAGATTATTGCAGGGAGTATCTGCCTCAGATAAAACCTTGGCGTCCACAGGCCTCGTTCCTCGTCTGGCTTGATTGTCGCGACTTGGAGCTCAGCCACGATGCACTCGTGGATCTCTTTGTCAACCGTGCCCATTTAGCCCTGAACGACGGCGCCATGTTCTTTGCACCGCAAAGCAACAGGCCGGCCAAGGGCAGCACCGATGCCCAAGGCTTCATGCGACTCAACGTAGGAACGCCCCGTGCCCTGCTTCATCGTGCACTAGAGCAGTTGAGAGATGCTTGCACCACATAGCACATAACCACCTAAGATGGGTCGTTTTGACTTCCAACACTTCCCCTTTTATCATCCAAGACCTACACTTTGCCCATGCAAAAGCGTAGGTCTTGTTTTGATTCTAGGGGCTAGAATATCAACGTCTAGGGGCTAGACAGCACGAATCTAGGGGCTAGACAGATACAATCTAGCCCCTAGAATCACCCATTCCAGGGGCTAGATTCGACTCAAAACAATAACTATTGCATCGCAAAACAATAACTATTGCGAGATAAAACAATAACTATTGCGAGATAAAAGCCCTACTATTACTCACAAAAAGTTGCCTTTTTAGAAAGACATGCTGACATATCTACAAATACAAAAAAAGACGCTGCTTTATTTTTCTGCCGTGGCATCCTGAATGACGAGACCTGCCAGCATAAAGCCGAAGATGGCTGTGATATGAGCTAAGGTTCCGTTAATCTGGGCTTTCGAAGAACACCACTCATGGTTCAGGAGACTCTGGTCGCCTGGACCATTTTTTGCTTTGGGGCACATACACTGCTCTGTGCCACAAGTGGCGTTCTGGCCGCGATTCTCCAGCAGTTCATCGCTATAGACGCACTGGAACTTGCGTTTGGGGAATAGCTTCTGTGACTTGAACTTTTTTCTCAACGCACGTGCCAAGGGGTCGCCCTGCACCTTCCAGAACTCTGTCACCTTGATACGCGTGGGGTCCAGTTTCAAGGCAGCACCCATGGAGGAGAACAGCTTTGCCTGCGTGCGACATGCCAATAGTATCAAGTAGGCCTTGTCTTTCAACGAATCGATAGCATCAATAATAAAATCATAGGTGTCCAACTGGAAACTGTCGGCAGTCTCTTCCGAGAAGATTTGTTGCAGGGCGGTAATCTCGGCGTTGGGGTTGATGCTGAGCAGGCGCTCCTTCAGAGCATCCACCTTTACCTGTCCAACGGTCTTGGTGGTGGCCATCAGCTGACGGTTAATATTGGTGATACACACGCGATCGGAGTCAACAATAGTCAGTTGGCGGATGCCACTGCGCACCAGGCTCTCGGCACACCACGAGCCAACGCCGCCCACACCAAAGATAATCACACGCTTTTGGGCAATGCGGTCCATCGCCTCATTACCCAGCAGCAACTCACTCCTACGAAATATTGCACTATCTATTGCCATCGTTCTTATTTTGGGTGCAAAGGTACTGATTTTCTGTCAAATGGACTTCATATAAACATTAATTAAGGAAAATGAGCATAGGGGAAAATACAAAATCCATATAAATGAGGATTGCACAAGACGGACGGAAGAAGTAACTTTGCAGCCGCAAAACTATTGGAATGATATTACAAACACTACATGGATAGTATTTTTCTGAAAACACTGCTCGGCAAGGAGTGTCATCGTCCACCAGTATGGATGATGCGACAGGCAGGTCGCGTGCTTCCCAGCTACCAAGAGATGCGAAAGCACCACACCTTTTCCGAACTGATAACCACCCCAGAACTAGCTGCTAAAGTGACACTGCTGCCAGTACAAGACTTGGGCGTCGATGCAGCCATTCTGTTTAGCGACATTCTGACCATACCCATGGCTATGGGAATGGAGATAGACTGGACCGACCATGGTCCACGATTCAACAATCCGCTAGCAGCACAACAACATCCACTCCGCCAGTTGGACATCAAGCCCGAGAAGCTGGACTATGTCTATCAGGCCATCGACCACGTGGTGGAACAAAGTGAGGTGCCTCTCATCGGATTCAGCGGTGCGCCGCTCACCATTCTCTGCTACATGCTGCAAGGCATCAGCACCAAGTCAACCTTCCCCGATGCGAAATTATTCTTTTACGAGCGTCGTGAAGAGACCCAACAACTCATCAACGCCATCACCGAGCTGACCATCGATTATGCCCAGAAGCAGATCATGCACGGCATAGATGCGTTCCAACTGTTTGAGAGTCATTCAGGCTTGGTACCCATAGAACTCTACAACGAGCTCTTCCTGCCCGCCGTTTGCCGCATCACCGATGCCGTGCGTTCAATGGGCATCCCCCTGATATTCTTCCCGAAAGGATTGGGATGCGGACTCAGACACATCACGCCCGACGTTTGCGACTTCGTGAGCATCGACTGGCAGACATCACTCACTGAGGCACGCGAGATGGTTCATCCCGAGGTGGGACTTCAAGGCAACTTCGACCCTCACCTGCTCTTTGCATCGCAAGACAACATTGCACGCACACTGGAGTCCTACAAGCCCTTCTTCAGAAAGCATCCCCGCTGGATCATTAATCTGGGCCATGGCGTATTGGCCGACACCCCCATTGAGAACGTTCATTTTTTTGTAGATTGGATTAAAAACACAAACTGGAAATGATAAAATACGAATCCATCAATCACCAACACACATCACTGGCAGACAGAGAAGAATACTTCAGACAGGTCAAACACGAAAGCGACACGCCGTCTGTATTTCTTCAGACTTGTAACCGCATGGAACTTTACCATGGCAGTGGCGAGGTTCCTGATGAGGTGGCGCGCCATCTATTCAGAGTGGTCAGCGGATTGGAGTCGGCAATCATAGGCGAGCGAGCCGTACAAGGACAAGTAAAAGAGGCCTACACTCTGGCCAAGCAGACACAGAAGTTGCCCACCGAACTACACAAGCTTTTCGAGACAGCCCTGCAGGTAGGAAAACGCGTACGCACCGAAACACAGATCAGTCAGGGTGCTGTCAGCCATTCTCTGGCAGCCATTGAGATTATCGAACAGGAACAAATCAACCTGCAAGATGCACGCATCACCATCGTCGGTGTCAACAAGCTGACCGAGGAGATCATCAAATTTCTGCAAAACAAGAAAGCGAAGCTGGTGTTCCTGGCCAACCGCACCGAAGAGAAAGCACGACGCATGGCCGAACCTTTCGGTATAGACATCTTCCGTTTGGAAGATAAACATAATTTCCTGAAGGACACCGACATCCTGATCAGTGCCACCTCAGCGCCCGATGCCATTATCCATCCCGATGATCTGACGCCAGGACGCTCGCTGTTGGCCATTGACCTAGCTTTCCCTCGTGACATCGACCCCGCCGTGGCACAGATGGAGAACGTGAAGCTCTACAACCTACATGACGTAGAGTTGAAAGTAAAAGAGAATATCTCCATCCGTCAAGACGAGGTGCAGAAAGCAGAACAAATCATAGAAGAAGCTATCGCAGAACTCCGTGAGACACTGGAGCGCCGCAAACGTTATAAGAAAGCCATTCGCGTGACCGCTCGCAGCAGCAAACTGTCGCAGATACAGGTGAAAGAGGTGTTCGGTCGTTTTCCCGATACTCCTTACAGACTCATCACCCGCCAGTCTTATGGCGATAAACATCAGAAGATATCACTGCTGAACGGCGAGGCGCCCGATGACATGTTCACGCGCGAGCTCGACACTGCCCTGCTGACCGGCAAAGCAGACATAGCCATTCACTCGGCCAAGGACCTGCCAGAGAACCTGCATCCAGACCTGGAGGTGATTGCGCTCTACGAAGCCTTCGACAAAACCGACTCGCTGGTGAGCCGCGACCACATCTCGTTGGCCGACCTGCCAGAAGGAAGCTCTGTAGGAACCAGTTCTCCGCTGCGCCGAGCAGAACTGCTGCAACTGCGCCCCGACTTAAAGATTGTCAGCATCCGCGGCTGCATAGAAGACCGCGTAGAACAGGTACGCAGCGGAAAAGTGGATGCCGCCATCGTGGCCACTTGTGCACTGAAGCGACTGGGCATGGAAGATGAGATAACAGAAGTGCTTCCATTCTCCACCCACCCCATGCAGGGTCGCCTGGCCATCACGGCACTCAAAGGACGTGACGATCTGAAAACCATTTTTGCTAAAGAGAGCATCTTATGAAAACACTCTTCACAGGGTTGACCTCGCCAAACAAGGATTTTATCCACACGCCACTGATTGAGATAGTACCAGTGGACGACCGTTCTGCCCTGCAGCGTGCTGCTGACAACATCAGCAACTACGACTATGTGCTTTTCACATCAAGATATGCCGCCAAATACGTAGGGAAGCTTTTTGCCCAAGCGCGGCAGATCGTCTCTATCGGCAGCACGACGACCGCAGCCCTGCAGCAATCAGGGATAGAAGCGATGAGCGAAGTGGAGGAAGACAATTCATACGGTGTCATCGAATGGTTTCGCCATCAGCCCTGTGGACGCGTGCTGATACCACGATCCAACCTGGCGCTGCCCATTATTCCCGAAGGTCTCCGAGAGCTAGGTTTCGAGGTGGAATGCGTGACGGCCTACGTGAACCGCATGCCCGAGCATGCAGAGAAAGTCAATCTCAGCGAGGTGGAGCGCATCGTGTTTACATCGCCCTCTACCATCGACAACTTCATACGCTTGTATGGTTTCATTCCCACAGACAAGCAGCTAGAGACCAGAGGCCCCATAACCGAACAACACTTACAAAAAAGAATAAAACAACAACAATTATGAAACGATTCAGAGAATTCCGCAAGGATCAGGCCACACGCGACAAGTATGCCGATGTTGCCGTGAACGTCAAGGACTTTATCTATCCTTACTTCGTAGTAGAAGGTGAGGGCGTTAAGGACGAAATCAGTACCATGCCCGGCATCTATCGTTTTTCTATCGACACACTGGTAGAAGATGTGAAAGAGTGCTATGCACTGGGCATCGACAAGGTGCTGCTCTTTGGTGTCATCGAGGACAGTCAGAAAGACGAGCGTGGCACGCTGGCCTACGCTGAAGATGCACTGGTATGCCGTGCTGTGAAGGCAATCAAGGCTGCCCAGCCCGAGGTATGCGTGATCACCGACGTCTGCCTGTGCGAATACACCAGTCATGGACACTGCGGACTGCTGCACGACCACGACGTGGAGAACGACTCTACCCTGCCCCTGCTGGCCGAGATGGCATACGTTCACGCCAAGGCCGGTGCCGACTTCGTGGCTCCTTCAGCCATGATGGACGGACAGATTGAGGCCCTCGACAAGCGTCTGCGCGAGGCTGGTCTGCGCGACAAGTGTAAGATTCTGGCCTACTCTGCCAAGTATGCTTCTGCCTTCTATGGTCCTTTCCGCGACGCAGCTGATTCAGCTCCTGCCTTTGGCGACCGCAAGACCTACCAGATGGACTATCGCACCCACGACCAGGGTCTGGAGGAGATCGCTGCTGACATCGAGGAGGGAGCCGACTGGACCATGGTGAAGCCCGCCATGCCCTATCTTGACATGATAGCCCGCGGTGTGGAGCGCTTCCCACAGGTGCCCATGGTAGCCTATCAGGTGAGCGGTGAATACTCTATGCTGAAAGCAGCTGCCAAGTTGGGTTATCTCGACGAACAGCGCGTGGTCTTCGAGAGCCTCATCGCCATCAAGCGCGCCGGTGCACAATATATCATTTCGTATTACGCTAAAGAGTACATGCAGCGATGGGCATAAACGAACGTAAGTTATCAGCTGCAGCCTTTGAACAGGCGCAGAAGGTGATTCCCGGCGGTGTGAACAGTCCGGTGAGAGCCCTGAAGAGTGTGGGCACCACGCCCCTCTTTGTAAAGGAGGCTAAAGGTGCATACTTCACCGACATCGACGATAATAAGATTATCGACTTCTGCATGTCGTGGGGTGTGTTCATCCTGGGTCACAACAACGAGCGCGTGAGTCAGGCAGCCATTGACGCAGTGGGTCGTGGCAGCAGCTACGGCATTCCCACACTGGCAGAGACCACACTGGCAGAAAAGGTGCGCGAGGCTATTCCCTCGATGGAGCGCCTGCGCTTTGTGAACAGTGGCACCGAGGCCACCATGTCGGCCATCCGTGTGGCTCGTGGCTTTACGGGCCGTGACATCCTGGTGAAGTTTGAGGGCAACTATCATGGTCATGCCGATCACTTGCTGGTATCAGCAGGTTCGGGTGTAGCCAATATCTCTAACGCCTCGTCGGCCGGTGTGCCCGAAGGTTTTGTGAAATATACGGCTGTACTGCCCTATAACGACGTCGATGCCCTGAAGCAGTTCTTTGCCAAGCATGGCGATCAGGTGGCAGCGCTCATCCTGGAGCCTGTGGCTTGCAATATGGGTGTGGTGGTGCCTACAGAAGACTTCCTGAAGACAGCACGCCAAGTGACCGAACAGCATGGCGCCATCCTCATCTTCGACGAGGTGATCACCGGTTTCCGCCTGTCGCGTGGTGGTGCCCAGGAGCGTTTCGGCATCAAGCCAGACATGACCACCGTTGGTAAGATCGTGGGTGGTGGATTCCCTGCTGCTGCCTTTGGTGGTCGCGAGGACATCATGAAGGTGCTGGCCCCCGAAGGACCTGTCTATCAGGCTGGCACACTGAGTGGCAACCCTGTTGCCATGGCAGCAGGTATCGAGACACTCACACAGTTGTCGCGCCCTGGTTTCTATGCCGAGCTCGAGGCTAAGAGCGATGCCTTCATTGCCAAACTGGAGCAGATCATTGCAGGCAAGGGCATCCAGTTGAATCGCTGTGGCTCTATGTTCACCATGTTCTTCAACGATCAGCCTGTCAACAATTTCCAGGATACCAAGTGCAGCAATCAGGAGCGCTTTGCCCGCTACTTCCGCAACATGCTGAGTCGAGGTATCTATGTGAGTCCGTCGCAGTTTGAGGGCAACTTCATCTCTGAGACTCACACGCCCGAGATTCTTGACTACGTATTACAAAGCATTGCCGAAAGTATCGAATGAAGACTATCCAGAAAATAAAACAGTGGTTGCAGTCCTTGTCGTTCAGAACAGGTGTCATCGTGCTCCTGTGCTGCATACCATTCTATATCCTATCCTTCGCCCAGATGTTGTTGCCCATCAGCGTAACGGCCAAAGGCATCCTGTGGACAGTGCTCTTCGGACTGGCCAAGACCTGCCAATATGGTGGTCTCACCATTCTTGGCGTCGAGGGCTATAAACGTCTGAAAAGCAAACTAAGAAGAACAAAGGCATAGTTCTTCACCTTTTTGCACAATAGAATTTATGCTGCTTATCCGACCAATCAAACCGGATAAGCAGCATTTTTTTTGCCCATCAGCAGTCAAATACCACACACAGGGTATGCGAATGCCGCACACATGGGATTGTGGGAGCCCCGAAACCGCCGTACCTTTGCACCGTCAAAAGTATTAAACAGAAAAGGAAGGATAAGGTATGAAGAGTTTTCAGACAACACGATTAACTTTATTAGCATTGGCCATTGTTTCCCACCTTGCGGCGTTGGCTGCCCCCATTATTGGTAAGGTAGCCGACGCCGAGACGGGAGAAGCCATCATTGGTGCAACAATCTATGACGCCCGCAATCACGTGGGTGTGGTATCCGATGCCGAGGGCCACTTCAGAATCGACGTGGCATCATTTCCGTCAGAGTTAAAGATCAGTTATATCGGTTACGAACAGCAGACCATTCGTGTGAAGGGCGATGACAAAAACATCATGGTGGCACTGAAAGAGGAAGACCACAAGCTGAACGAGGTAGTGGTAGTGGGCTATGGCACGCAGAAACGCACGCAACTGACTGGTAGCGTAACGAAGTTGAAAGCCGACATCTTTGAAAAGGTCACTGCACCGACTTTGGACGTTGCCTTGGGCGGACAAGTGGCAGGCCTCAACGTGACAGCCAGTAGCGGACAGCCTGGCAGCGACAGCCATATTCGCATCCGTGGTGGAAACTCCGTGAATGCCAGCAACGAGCCTCTTTATGTGGTCGATGGCTTCATCTACTTCAAAGATGCTGCCAACAACAGTACAGGCATCGGAGCCATCGAGGGTTCACTGAATCCGCTGGCAACCATCAACCCCAATGATATCGAATCGATTGAGGTACTGAAAGATATCTCTGCCACAGCTATCTATGGCTCGCGCGGTGCCAATGGTGTGATTCTCATCACCACCAAGAAAGGAAAGCCTGGCGACGGGAAAGCCCACGTGAGCTATAACTACTCACTGGGTGTGAGCAACATTGCCAAGAAGTTAAGTCTGCTGAACGCCAGCGAATGGGCACAGTATCAGAAAGACTACTATAGTAATAAAGGTGGCTACAACGATGCTGAGATTGCAGCACTGGGTAAAGGCACAGACTGGCAGGATGCCGTGACACGCACGGCCATCCAGCAAACCCACGAAGTGAGCATCAATGGTGGTACAGAGAAAAACCGCTATGCCTTTTCAGCCAACTACACAGATCAGGATGGCGTGATTCTGAACTCTGATTTCCAGCGCTATAACTTCCACACCAACGTGGAATGGGAGCTGCAGAAAGACTGGCGTTTTGGCGTCAATGCCACCTACGGACGTTCCAAACAACAAGGACTGACCACCGCCGAGGCAAAGGTGTTTAACTCATCGCCCTTCTCGGCAGGCATCACCAACAGCTTTGTCTATGCACTGCTGATGCCACCAGTGGTAAGCGTGTACAATGCCGATGGCTCGTATAACTTCGGCAATCCGTACGAATATGCCTACTTTGCCATAGGTGATCATTCCGCAAATCCTGTCTATGACCTGAGGGAGAGCGTGGCCGAAAATATTAACAACTACCTTTTGAGCAACATTTGGACTACGCTACGTATCGACCACCTCACCCTTAAGGCCTCTCTTGGACTAAACAGCGAGAAACTCACACAGAACTATTTCTCGGGTGCCTACACCTCGCTGGGACTTGCAACACAGGGTATTGGTGGTACAGGCAACCGCCAGACGGACGTATGGCAACAGGAATACACAGCGACCTACGACCTGGACCTCGACCAGCAGCATATCGACATTCTGGGCGGATACACACGCCAGACACAGACGTCAACACATAGTGCCATTCGCACCAACCACTTCACAAACGAGAGCTTAAAGCAATACAATCTGGGCGACGGTGCCGAGATATATACGCCAAAGACGGGTATCAGTGAAGCCAAACTGAACAGCTTCATCGCCCGCGTCAACTACACGCTGGCCGACCGCTACAATGCCACTGCCACCTTCCGTGCAGACAACAGCAGTCGCTTTGCAGCAGACCACCGCTGGGGCTACTTCCCTTCACTGGGACTGTCGTGGAATGTTGACAGGGAGAAATTTCTGCAGGGTATTCACGATATCGACTACCTAAAGGTGCGACTGACCGGTGGTCTGGTGGGCAATCAGGAAATCAGCGACTATGCCTTTACCACCAGTTACGCCACTGGCTCATATGGCGGCAGCAGTAGCTACGCCAAACAGAACACGGCCAACGACAAACTGAAGTGGGAAACGACGGCATCTTACAACTTTGGCATAGACCTGGGGTTGTGGAACGACCGTGTGAGCGTGGTGTTTGATGCCTACTACAAGAAGACCAGCGACCTGCTGCTGGTGGTTCCAATGGGCTTCTCTTCGGGTGTCACCACCCAACTGCAGAACGTGGGAAACGTGGAGAACAAGGGTGTCGAGCTGGCTGTCAACGCAACACTGCTGCAGCGCAAGGGACTGCGCTGGACAGCATCGGCCAACGTAGCCTACAACCACAACGAGATCACCAACATGGGCACCACGAACAACGTAATCCAAGGTTCAGACAACCAGCAGATTCTAAGACGCGGCGAAGCACTGGGCTCGTTCTACGGACTGCGGTTTGCAGGTATCGTGCAAAGCGATGAGGACGTAAGCAAGCTGCCCACCATCAACGGACAGACGCCTAAGCCAGGCGATCTGAAGTTCGTGGACACCGACGACAATGGTCACATTGACGGCAACGACCGACAGATTCTGGGTAGCATCCAACCAGACGTTGTCTATGGCTTCTCGACACAACTCACATGGCACGACTTTGACCTCTCTGCATCGTTTGCCGGCAGCTATGGCAACGAGGTGTACAATGCGCTGGGCCGCCGACTGGAACTGACCAACGACTCGTACAACGTGCTGAGCACTATCAAAGACTCGTGGACACCAAGTCATGGCGGCAACACGCTACCCCTAGCTTCTAATGCTCGTCCTATCGGCTACATAGACAGTCGCTACGTACAGGATGCCAGCTATTTGAAACTCAGAAACCTGACCATTGGCTACAATCTTAAAGTGGACAGTGCTAAATGGAAAGTTGAAAGTCTTCGCCTCTATGCAACGGCATCAAACCTCTTCACCCTTACATCCTATAAGGGCTACGACCCCGAAGTGGCCAGTGGCACCGACAGCGGTGTCTATCCTTCATCGCGTAGCTTCGTGTTTGGCGTGAACATCTCATTGTAATCATTCAACTAACATAAAAAGAGGAAATAAACATTATTGTATTAACTAAAGGTAAAAAGGAGATTTCAGTATGAAGAAAGCAAGAATCCTACTCAGTGCCGCTTTGGCAACAACCCTTTCACTTGGTTTTGTGTCATGCTCTAGCAATGACAGTGACAATCAGGTAACCGATGAGAATGTCGTAGCCGATGACGCCTCAGCCCTCTCGCTCGTCAATGGTGTTTACAGTCACTGGCAGCCCCTGTCATCGTCGTTCTCATTCATCATTGAGCTGAACTCAAACAAGCTCATTTCTTTCGAAGGTGAGGAAAGTGAAGCTGGTCCGGTCAACAGCCGTTTCGAACAGGAGCCCACCACGTGGTATCAAGTTAAGATTTTCAACCACCTGCTGCTCGGCATTGCTCAGGCCAATGAGGCCATCACGACAATCAACAATTCGGTGGAAGCCGGAAAAGTCACACAAGCAGGCTACAACGCTGCAGTTGGTAAAGCTAAGTTTCTGCGTGCTTTGGCCTATCTAAAGTTGGCCCAATTGTGGGGAGAAGTGCCCGTATTCACAGAGAATGGCGGCTCTACAACAGAACGACAGAGCATCGACAACGTGCTGGCTCAGGTGGTTAAAGACTTCACCGATGCTGAGTCACTGCTGAAAGACTACGACGGCGACCCACGCACACCGTCAAAACAGGCAGCTCAGGCACTGCTGGCTCGTACTTACCTGGTATGGGGCGACAACCCGCTCTCTGCTGCAGAGGTGCAAGCCATTGCTGCCGGCCAGACAGACCCTCAGTTCACAAAGACAGACAGTCGTTTGGAGAAGGCTGTGGAATATGCAAACAAAGTGATCAACAGCGGTCTGCTGGCACTCGACCCCGACTTCAGCAAACTCTATGGTCGTGACTACGAGAGCAACAAGCGCGGCACCAACGAGCATCTGTTCACCATTGCTCACGATGGCGACAAAGTGGATGCCCAGGGCAACCACCAGACACACTGCTCGTGGACATTCCCCTTCCAGAATGGTGAGAACGGCAATGGTTACACACAGAACCACACCGAGGTGGCAGATGACAACCTGTATGACGACTGGAAACGCGAACAACCCAACGACAAGCGACTGGCAGAGACCTACCTCATTGAAGTCAAAAACCCTGAAGATCAAAAGATCTACCATTACTACTCACCCGTATATACGCCCATCAACGGCAAAGGAGTTGATCAGAGCTACGAAGACGCCGAGAATCTGGAGATCACTAAAAACAGCGTTGACCGCATCGAAATCCGCTATGCAGAGGTACTGCTCATCAAGGCTGAGGCCCTGGTACAACTGGGTCGCAACAGCGAGGCTGCAGAGCCCTTCAACCAGTTGCGTCGCCGTGCAGGCATCGCAGAGGTCAGCGCTCCCACCTTCGAACAGATCAAACGTGAATGGGACTATGAGTTTACCTACGAGCAGTTCTCGGTATTCAACTCTTATCGTTGGAAGGACCTGATTAGCAGCGTTAAGAAGGTAGCCAGCTATAAGCACTTTGCCGACAACTGGAAGACCGCACTTGGCAACACCTACAATGCCGACCAGGAGGCCTACTTCACCAAGGTGCACAACCACCTGCGTGCTAAATACAACAACGTTCGCGGACGCCACTATCGCCAGCCTATTCCCACAGGTCTGAGCGGTGAAGACCTTGGCATTGCACAGAACCCTGGATATTAATTAATTCCTAAGACTATACAAAAAAGAGGGGGAAATCGACCACTGCAGGTTGTCGATTTCCCCCTCACCTTTATCTTATACCTTCATCATGGTATGCGAATGCCTTGAACATGGGATTGTGAGGGCGAGAAAAGCATTGTACCTTTGCATCGTCAAAAGCCCTCTAAGTTAGGGGGATGGGGGTCTGAACAGGCGCAGGCATCCCATAGAAAGAATATTTTTGGTCTGGTTCTCGTCTGTTCAGACCCCTAATCCCCTAACTTAGGGGACTTTAAAAAAGGTAAGGAATATGAAAAAAGTAAAAGGATTGTTTTTAGTTTTAGTCGTTGTAGCACTGACAGCCTGCAACAGCAACGACGACGGCGTGCAGGCGGGTATTGAGATTCCCGGTATCACCATCACGGATGACATAGATTGCTGTTCTGCAGAAGAGGCACTACAGGTATATCGTTTCCTACAGACACTTAAGATCGTGCCAGAGCTACAGACCGAGGTTGACGGCAAGTACAACGTGTTTGCCTATACGAAGACTGGTGATTTTCACAATGGTTACAACGAAGTATTCTTTGTGGCAACCAAGAAGGCCACAGGCAACTACATCAAGAACTTCGAGATTTCTGGACTGACACCACTGATGCACATGGTGAAAATGGATATGTACCATAGCACGCCAGTGGGACCCGAAACAGAAAGTTTCAACGACAACTACCTGGCCGTGCAGCGCACATGGGTCTCGTTTGTCATGAACACCAGCGATGCCGGCTCCTGGTCTCTGTCGTACAACGCGTTGATACTTGGCACGAAAGGTGGCATTGACAAGCGCGAGATTGTGGTCAACGCCCTACCCGACGGACAGGCCTGGGTGAAATCGTTTAAGGCAGGCAACGACACATACTACCTGTCACTGGTGAACCCCTCTGACTTCGAGACGGGAACCAACGAGATCCAAGCCTATATATCGAAAAAGAGTGCGAAAGCTACCGATCCGTATCAGGTTGCCACCGAGACGTTTATCGTGGATATCGACCCACGCATGCCAGACATGGGCAACCATACCTCGCCCAACAACACGCCACTCGTGAAACAAGAGGATGGCAGTTACAAAGGCACCATCAACCTGACGATGACTGGCCTGTGGCGTATCCACCTGACGGTCAAGGATGAACAGGGCAATGTGGTGGCTGGCGACAGCGAGCTGAGTTCGCTTTACTGGGACGTGACCATATAATTGATCGACCATATATAATCATAGAGAAAGCTATTCGATAACAGAAAAGAGATTGTATGATAGGAGTCATTTTGCTATCAGCCATATTATTAGGAGACACCCTCACCACCTCGTCACAGAATCTGGACGAGGTGGTAGTTGTATCACGCGGACAGGGTGGAAAGCGTTCTACGAAAGGACAGGTGGCTACCATCGACGAGCACCTGCAGGAACTGAACCATGTAGAACTGGTGCGACGCGGCTCGTATGCGTGGGAGCCTATGGTGAACAACATGCAGACCGAAAGGTTATCTACAACCATCGACGGCATGAAGATATTCTATGCTTGCACGGACAAGATGGACCCCGTCACCTCCTATGTAGAAAGCAGCAATCTGCAGAGCATCACCCTGAACAGTGGCCTCAACGGCAATCCACAGGCTACGGGCAACATCGGTGGCGCACTGGACCTGAAACTGCGCAAGGCTGGTTTTCTGCACCACCTTGATTCACGCGACATCTATAAGTTCAACGCAAACACCGGCTACGAGACGAATGGCCATGTGCAGGTGTATGGCGCTGACGGGGCTTACTCTTCGAAACAGTTCTACGTCAACGGAGGGGCGTTCTATCGCCATGCCGACAACTACAAAGCTGGCGGCAGTCGCAAGGTGGACTTCTCGCAGTTTCAGAAAGTAAACGCCTTTGTGAACAGTGGCTATCGCCTGGCCCCCAACGATGCCCTTGAAGGCACGTTTATCTACGACCGGGCCACAGATGTGGGCTATCCCGCACTGAACATGGATGTGGCTAAGGCCGAAGCATTTATCACCTCGCTGGCCTACAAGCATCTGTTCGAAAACTCGATATGGGAATCGTGGGAGACCAAGGGCTACTACAACCACATCACCCATATCATGGACGACACCACACGCCCCGACGTGCAGATACATATGGACATGCCCGGCAAGAGTTGGACATCGGGCTTCTACTCCACGCTCACCTCACAGTTCACATGGCTTCGTGTGCCCAATGGTGTATCGCTGAACATCGACGGCTATTACAACCGCCTTTTTGCCGACATGACGATGTATCCCGGCGGAGCCGCCCCCATGTACATGGTCACATGGCCCGACGTGGGCACGCTGAACATGGGTGCAGCCATCACCGACGACATCCGCTTGACGGATCATTCCACGGTGCATCTCTCAGGAAAACTCTCGTGGCAGCACCAGCGACTGAACAACGAAGAAGGTTACAAAGCCTTGCGGGTGTTCTTTCCAGGCATGCATCAACAGTATCATCAGACCACCGGTCGCATCGCAGCCAACTATCAGTTATCAACTGTCAATCATCAGTTCAACATTGGTGCCGGATGGGGAAGCCGTGCGCCCACGGTGACAGAGGCCTATGGTTACTACCTGAACAACACATTCGACCAGTATGACTACATCGGCAACCCACGTCTGAAGAACGAGAGTGCGATAGAACTGAACACAAACTTCAATTTTACAATTCTTCCATCTTTCAATTTTTCAATTGATGCCAACGCGTTCTTCTTCTCCAACTACATCATCGGCCAGTTCGAGAACCGACTCAGCGCCATGACCGTGGGAGCAGAAGGCGTCAAGGTGTATGGCAACATCAGTCATGCCACGATAGCCAATACCACCTTATCGGCCGAATGGCGACCAGTGAAAGGTCTGCGGTGGCAAGCCAAAGGCAGCTACAGCACCGGACGCGACGACGAGGGAGACTATCTGCCTCTGATCTCGCCCTTCAGTTACCAGACACGTCTTTCCTATGCCACAGGATCGTTGGCCTTTCAGGCAGAAGTGAAGGGAAATGCGCTGCAGTCTAACTACGGCGAGAAGTATGGCGAGACGAAGACAAACGCCTGGACGGTTGTGGGCTTGTCGGGCTCATATGCCTGGAGCCACATTGTATTGAGGGCTGGCGTGGAGAACCTCTTCGACAGATACTATTCCACCTATGCCGACTGGTGCCACATTCCACAGAAAGGACGCAATATTTACGTGAATTTATCGTTTGAACTATAATGAAAAGAACTATTATTTGGATTATGGCACTCGTCGTTGGTGCCGTTTTGGGAATGTTGGGCATCACATGGCTCGACGATGTGATGAACTTCATTGCTACCATCTACACACGCTTATTCCAGTTGTTGGCCGTGCCCACCATCATCCTGGCTGTCATCACCACACTGGCCACATTCGGTTCGAAGGGAACGGGAAAAGTCTTCGTGCGCACCCTGAGCTACACCCTGCTCACCACCATTGCCGCCGCTGCCGTAGGTGCTGTGCTTTATGTTATCGTGGCTCCTGGCTTACTGCCCATAGATGCTCTAAGTGGTGTTTCTCAGCCATCGGACATCAGCCCTCAGACATCTTACGCCGACCACCTCATCTCGGTCATCCCCAACAATATTGTCAAGCCCGTGCTCGAGGGTAATGTCCTGTCGTTGCTGCTACTGGCTTTTGCCGTCGGCATTGGACTCTCTAAACTGCCCGACAGCGAGAACAAGGCCGTCGTCACCAAAGGACTGCTCGGGCTGCAGGAACTGCTCTTCCTCTTGATACGCTGGCTCATCGCCACACTGCCGCTGGGCATCGTAGCCTTCTCGGCACAGTTGTCCGCACAGGTCAGTGCAGGCGTCATCGCCGATTCGATTGGCAGGTATGTCCTGGTCGTACTGGGTGGCAACGTGATTCAGTTCTTCGTGGTGCTGCCGCTGTTCCTGCTGCTGAGGGGCTTGAATCCTGTTCACGTCTTGAGCCGCATGGTGCCTGCCGTACTGATGGCGCTGTTCACCAAGAGCAGTGCAGCCACCCTACCCGTCACGATGGAGACAGCCGAAGAGCGACTCGGCATCAAGAGAAACATCGCCCGCTTTGTGCTGCCCATCTGTACCACGATCAACATGAACGGTTGTGCCGCATTTATCCTCGTCACCTCACTCTTTGTGATGCAGCAAGGCGGCGAGCCCATCACCCTTGGCACCATCCTCCTATGGCTCGTCATATCGGTTGTGTCGGCCGTGGGTAATGCTGGCGTCCCCATGGGATGCTATTTCCTCACCCTCTCACTGATGTCGGGCATCGGTGCACCTGTTGCCGTGCTGGGCATCATCCTGCCTATCTACACCATTATCGACATGGTGGAAACAGCCGAAAACGTGTGGTCTGACTCGTGCGTTGCAGCGATGGTTGACCACGATTTATAGACTTTTTTCACCAAAATACCACGTTCATGGTATGCAAATAACCCACCCGTGGTATTGTGGGGATGAGAAAAACGCCGTAACTTTGCACCGTCGAACATTAATAATCACGATGTCAAGATGATTGATCATTAAAAGCATCACAAAAAAAACAGAGAGACAACAAAAGAAAACGTCATTGGACAAATTAAACAATAAGGATAAGGTTATGAGTAAAATTGCAAAACAGCTGACCGAGCTCGTCGGCAACACCCCACTTTTGGAGCTCAACAAGTATTCTAAGGCACAAGGACTGGACACTCCCGTCATTGCCAAAGTAGAGTTTTTCAACCCCGGCGGTAGTGTAAAAGACCGCATCGCACTGGCGATGATTGAGGACGCAGAGCAGAAAGGTATTCTGAAACCCGGCGCCACCATCATCGAACCCACCAGCGGAAACACGGGCGTAGGATTGGCTCTGGTATCAGCCGTTAAGGGCTACCACCTTATCCTTACCATGCCTGAAACCATGAGTGTAGAGCGCCGCAACCTCGTTAAAGCCTATGGAGCCGAGGTTCGTCTTACCTCAGGAAAAGACGGTATGCCAGGTGCCATCCGCGCTGCCGAGGAGCTGCGCGACAGCATTCCCGGAAGTGTGATCCTGCAGCAGTTTGAGAATGGTGCCAACCCTGCTAAGCACTATGCCACCACAGGTCCTGAGATCTGGCGCGACACCGACGGTCAGGTTGACATCTTCATCGGCGGTGTGGGTACTGGCGGTACCATCAGCGGCACTGGTAAGTACCTGAAGGAGCAGAACCCCAACGTGAAGATCATCGCTGTGGAGCCCAAGTCGAGCCCTGTGCTGAATGGTGGTCAGAGCGGACCTCACAAGATTCAGGGCATCGGAGCAGGTTTTATTCCTAAGACCTACAACTCTGACGTTATCGACGAGGTATTCGATGTAGAGAACGACGATGCTATTCGCACGGGCCGCGAGATTGCTCAGCAGGAAGGTCTGCTGGTAGGTATCTCTGCAGGTGCTGCTCTCTACGCAGCCATCCAGGTGGCTAAGCGCCCAGAGAACAAAGGTAAGAAGATTGTTGTGCTGCTGCCCGACACCGGCGAGCGCTACCTCTCTACCGTTCTCTACGCATTCGAGGACTATCCCTTGTAAACTAAATAATCGATACCATTCACTGGGAGTGTGCATATTTGCGCACTCCCTTTTCTTTTGTACAAAGGTTGATATGGAAAGACTGGTCGCTGGCTTCGTTATTCTCACTATAAAGCGAAAGGAAAGCGGCTGTTTTACGTGGTAATAGTGGCTGTTTTAGTTTCTAATAGTGGCACTATTGCCTTGCAATTCGGTAAGTTTTGCACCGCATCTAGAGTCTGGAAATGCGCTATCTAGAGTCTAGATGCACTCGTTCTAGAGTCTAGATTTACCCATTCTAGAGTCTGGAATCATCCTTTCTAGAGTCTATAACCGAAATAAGAGCCAAACTATTGGTACATAAAAGCGACAATATAAGCCCGCAAAACGCCAGGAACAGGCCTGCCATTCGCCCTCTATTGAAGGAAGAAACTGGCTCCCCCACTCGATGCCCATCGAGCTATTATTTTACCAAATTGTGCTTTCTTTTACCATAAACGGAACATTCGGGGGTATTCTCCCGTTTTCTTCGTTCCTTTGCACCGCAAACAAAACTATATAAAAGATTGTTTCCCCAACAGATTATCAACTATAACGAAATAAGAAAATGACAAACGAAAGACAAAAGCTTAACCGTGAGTTAGCCCAGATGTTGAAGGGCGGAGTGATTATGGATGTGACAACACCCGAGCAGGCCAAGATAGCCGAGGAAGCAGGTGCTTGTGCCGTGATGGCGCTGGAGCGCATTCCTGCCGATATCCGTGCCGCTGGCGGTGTGTCAAGAATGAGTGATCCCAAGATGATTCGTGGCATTCAGGAGGCCGTGAGCATCCCCGTGATGGCTAAATGCCGTATCGGTCACATTGCCGAGGCACAGATTCTGCAGGCCATCGAGATCGACTACATCGACGAGAGCGAGGTGCTGAGCCCTGCCGATAACATCTACCACATCGACAAGACCAAGTTCGACGTGCCCTTCGTCTGCGGTGCCAAGAACCTGGGTGAGGCATTGCGCCGCATCGCCGAGGGTGCTACCATGATTCGCACCAAGGGCGAACCCGGCACAGGAGACGTGGTACAGGCCGTGAGCCACATGCGCATGATGCAGAGCGAGATTCGCCGTCTGGTGAGCATGAGCGAGGACGAGCTCTTCGAGGCTGCCAAGCAGTTGCAGGCTCCCTACGAGCTGGTGAAGTATGTTCACGAGAATGGAAAACTGCCCGTTGTCAACTTTGCCGCTGGTGGCGTAGCAACACCTGCCGACGCTGCCCTGATGATGCAGTTGGGCGCTGAGGGCGTGTTTGTGGGCAGTGGTATCTTCAAGAGTGGCAACCCACGCAAGCGCGCTGCAGCCATCGTCAAGGCTGTCACCAACTATCAGGATTCTAAGATGCTGGCTGAGCTCTCAGAGGATCTTGGCGAGGCAATGGTTGGTATCAACGAGCACGAGATCGAGCTTCTGATGGCAGAACGAGGAAAATAAGCGTCATGAGAATAGCTGTATTAGCACTACAAGGAGCATTTGCCGAACACGAGCAAATGCTCCACCGTTTAGGCGTAGAGACCTTCCAGGTGCGCCAGTTGGCCGACTGGCAGCAACCGAAAGACGGACTGATCATTCCCGGTGGCGAATCCACCACACAGGGAAAACTGCTCCACGACCTGGGCCTCTTCGAACCCATCCGCCAGGCCATCAGTGAGGGACTTCCCGTCTTTGGCACCTGCGCCGGCCTGATCCTGCTGTCGCCCATGCACCTGGGCACCATGGACATCAGCGTGCAGCGCAATGCCTATGGCCGCCAGTTGGGCAGTTTCCACACCACTGCCGCCGTGAAAGGCATTGGCGAAAACGTGCCCATGACCTTCATCCGTGCACCCTATATCAAGGAAGTGCTGTCGCCCCAGTGCGAGGTACTGGCAGAAGTTGACGGACACATCGTGGCAGCGCGCCAAGGCAAACAGCTGGTCACCGCTTTTCATCCGGAATTAGATCAGGACACCAGCGTGCATCAAGCCTTCCTGAACCTCATCACGGAATAGGTCGAATGATTTTGTCAACTGCATGTTGCATTTTTACCAAATCAGAATAAAAGTAGGTTAAAAGGAGTTGCTATTCCTTGGAAAACAAGGTAAGAAATATCCAATTCCTTCTTTTATTTAAAAATAATGTACTACCTTTGCGGGCAGAAAAAATTAAACTTCAATCAAACATTTTAAGTAAATAACGATTATGGTAAATTACAAGGATTTGGGTCTCGTAAATACTCGCGAGATGTTCAAGAAGGCTGTAGCCGGTGGTTACGCTATCCCCGCATTCAACTTCAACACCATGGAGCAGATGCAGGCTATCGTTCAGGCTGCTGTTGAGACAAAGTCTCCTGTTATCATGCAGGTTTCTAAGGGTGCTCGTAACTATGCTAACGCTACTATTCTGCGTTACATGGCTGAGGGTGCTGTACAGTATGCTAAGGAGCTGGGATGCGAGCATCCTGAGATTGTTCTTCACCTCGACCACGGTGATAGCTTCGAGCTCTGCAAGGATTGTATCGACATGGGCTTCTCTAGCGTTATGATCGACGGTTCTTCACTGCCCTACGAGGAGAACATCGCCCTGACCAAGAAGGTTGTTGACTACGCTCACCAGTACGATGTAACTGTTGAGGCTGAGCTCGGCGTTCTGGCTGGTGTTGAGGACGAGGTTGTTGCTGAGGAGTCTCACTACACCAAGCCCGAGGAAGTTATCGACTTCGCTACTCGCACAGGTTGCGACTCACTGGCTATCTCTATCGGTACTTCTCACGGTGCTTACAAGTTCAAGCCCGAGCAGTGCACACGCGATCCCAAGACTGGTAAGCTCGTTCCTCCCCCATTGGCATTCGACGTTCTCGCTGAGATCGAGAAGAAGCTCCCCGGATTCCCCATCGTGCTCCACGGTTCTTCTTCAGTTCCTCAGGACGAGGTTGACACCATCAACAAGTTCGGTGGTAACCTGCCCGATGCAGTAGGTATCCCCGAGGAGCAGCTCCGTCAGGCTGCTAAGAGCGCTGTTTGCAAGATCAACATCGACTCTGACTCACGTCTGGCTATGACTGCTGCCATTCGCCAGCACTTCGCTGAGCATCCCGATCACTTCGATCCTCGCCAGTACCTGAAGCCCGCTCGCGAGAACATGAAGAAGATGTACATCCACAAGATTGTGAATGTGCTCGGTTCTGACGGCAAACTGGCTCAGTAATCCATAAAGCCACTTATAAAAGAGGGAAAGACCACTGGTTTTTCCCTCTTTCTTTTTGCCCATTACTAAAAAATGCTTACCTTTGCCAAATAATAAAAAAGAAGAAACAAAGCATGATTGTTTGCATTGCAGAGAAGCCCAGTGTGGCAAAAGATATTGCACGAATTATTGGTGCAACAGCTTCGCACGATGGCTATATGGAAGGTAACGGCTATCAGGTGACGTGGACGTTCGGTCACCTGTGCGAGCTGAAGATGCCCGAAGACTACACGCCCATGTGGAAGTCGTGGAGTCTGTCGTCACTCCCCATGATTCCCCCTAAGTTTGGCATCCGTCTGAAGGAAGATGAAGGCATCAAGAAGCAGTTTGCCACCATCGAACGACTGATGTCGCAGGCCGACAGCATCATCAACTGTGGTGACGCCGGACAGGAGGGTGAGCTCATCCAGCGCTGGGTGATGCAGAAGGCACAGGTGAAGTGCCCCGTGCAGCGATTGTGGATTTCTTCTATGACCGACGAGGCCATCCGCGAGGGCTTTGCCAACCTGAAGGACCAGACCGAATATCAGTCACTCTACTTGGCAGGACTGAGCCGGGCCGTGGGCGACTGGCTACTGGGCATCAACTGCACACGTCTTTATACCATTAAGTATGGACAGAACCGTCAGGTGCTGAGCATCGGTCGTGTGCAGACCCCCACGCTGGCACTGATTGTGAACCGCCAGAAGGAGATTGACAACTTCAAGCCCGAGCCCTATTGGGTGCTGGCCACCGTCTATCGCGACACCACGTTCACCGCCACATCGGGTAAGTTCACATCGAAAGAAGAAGGCGAGCAGGCCTTTGCCACCATCGAGGGAAAGCCTTTCGAGGTGACCAAGGTGGAGAAGAAAAACGGTAAAGAGACGCCGCCATCCCTCTACGACCTCACCTCGTTGCAGGTGGATTGCAATAAGAAGTTTGGCTTCTCGGCAGAGATGACACTGAACCTCATCCAGCAGCTCTACGAACAGAAGTTGGCCACCTATCCACGTGTGGACACCACCTTCCTGCCCGACGATGTCTATCCCAAGTGCCCCCAAACCATGAATGGCCTGTTTCAGGTGAAGTTTGCGGGTCAGGCGCCCTATGCCGACCTGGTGAAAGCCCTGGGTGGCAAACCACTTATCAAGTCGAAGAAGGTCTTCGACTCTTCCAAGGTGACCGACCACCACGCCATCATCCCCACAGGCATCGTCCCCCAGAACCTCACCGACATGCAGCGCAAGGTGTACGACCTCATCGCCCGCAGGTTCATTGCCGTGTTCTATGCCGACTGCCAGTTTGCACAGACCACCGTGCTGGGCAAAGTCGATGAGATTGAGTTCAAGGTGACCGGACGCACCATCCTGGATGCCGGCTGGCGCGCCGTCTATGCAAAGGATGTGCAGACCGAGGACGACGAGAAGAAGCCCGATGAAGAAGAGCGCACCCTGCCCGCGTTCACCAAGGGAGAAAGTGGGCCTCACACGCCTACACTGACGGAGAAGATGACCACACCGCCTAAGTTCTATACCGAAGCCACCCTGCTGCGTGCCATGGAGACTGCCGGCAAACTGGTTGACGATGAGGAACTGCGCCGTGCCATGAAGGAAAACGGCATCGGTCGTCCTTCTACGCGTGCGGCCATCATCGAGACCCTCTTCAAGCGCCATTACATCAAGAAAGAGCGCAAGAACCTGGTGGCCACGCCAACAGGCATCGAACTGATCGACCTGATTCGTGAGGAACTGCTGAAGAGTGCCGAACTGACTGGTATCTGGGAAAAGAAGCTTCGCGACATCGAAGCTCAGAAATACGACCCTAAAGTGTTTATCGACGAGCTGAAGAACCAAGTCAACGACATCGTGCGACAGGTCATTGCCGACCAGAGCAACCGTCGCGTGACCATCGAGGTAGCCCCCGCCCCCAAAGCCAAGGATGCACCGAAGGAGAAAGCGCCCAAGAAGAAACAAAAGAAGACCAAGACAGCCACCGAACAACCTAAGTCAACCGCCGAGCAGCCACAGTCTGCTTCTGCTACCACGGCGCTGGAAGGCACGCCCTGTCCCCTTTGCGGTCAAGGCACCATCATCAAAGGAAAGACGGCCTATGGTTGTTCACGTTGGAAGGAAGGATGTACCTTCCGTATGCCTTTCGATCAGCCCCTTAAGCAATAAAATGTCGATCCCGACGTTATATAAGGGTATGCGTAAGATATTCTTTATATTATATATAGGTATTGTCTGCATCCTGCTTTCAGGATGCGGAGCCGATACCGCTATGAAGAAGGGTGATAAGTATTACGCCCTCGGAGAATATTACGACGCTGCCACACAATACAAGAAAGCTTATTCGCAAACACCCGCCAAAGAGCGCCAGTTGCGCGGTCTTCGTGCACTAAAGATGGCCGACTGCTATCGCCGCATCAATCACACGCAGCGGGCTATTGCAGCCTATAAAAACGCCATCCGCTTCAAGCAGAAAGACTCGCTGACCCTGTTTCATCTGGGAAGACTGCAACTGAAGAACGGCAGCTATAAGGATGCTGAAAACACCTTCCTCGAGATGATAGAGGAAGGCAACCGGTCGCAGCTGGTCAAAAACGGTCTGCAGTCGGCCCGCATGGCACCGCAATGGAAGGCCGAGGCCGAATATTCAGGCTACACCGTCAAGCGTGAAGATATCTTCAACTCGCGCCGTACGGACTATTCACCGATGCTGGCAGGCGATGACTACAACCAGCTCTACTTCTCGTCCACACGCAATCAGGCCAAAGGCGACGAACTGAGCGGCATCACCGGCATGAAGAATGCCGATATTTTCGTGTCGCAAAAGGACGAGAAAGGGAAATGGCAGAAGCCCGAGGCTATCGAGTCTGACCTGAACAGCGATTTCGACGAGGGCGCTTGTGCTTTCACGCCCGACTTCAAGACGATGTATCTCACCGTCTGCAAGACCGACCCCAACTATCCTCGCTTTGCCAAGATAGCTACGGCCACACGCAGTGATGCCTCGTGGGGCAAGGCTACCGATCTGGAGATCACCAAGGACACGCTCTCTGCCTTTGCCCATCCTACCATCTCGCCCGATGGTGAATGGCTTTACTTCGTCAGCGACATGCCTGGCGGACTGGGCGGCTACGACATCTGGCGCATACAGATCACCGGTCGTGGACTGGTGGGACTGGAGAACCTGGGCGCGCCCATCAACACGGAAGGCAACGAGCTCTTTCCCTCTTTCCGTCCTAATGGCGACCTCTACTTCTCGAGCGACGGTCACCCCGGCATGGGCGGACTGGATATCTTCATTGCGAAGCCCATCACCGAAGAAAGACAGGAGGACACCTATGGTCAGACCTCTGAGCTTTATACCATAGAGCACCCTGGCGTGCCACTCAACTCGGCAGGCGATGACTTCGGCATGACCTTTGAAGGCCTGCACAACCGTGGTTTCTTCTCTTCCAATCGTGGCAATGCCAACGGTTGGGATCACATCTATTCGTTTGAGAAATCGGAAGTCATCCAGACCGTCAAGGGTTGGGTCTATGAAAAAGATGGTTATGAGTTGCCCCAGGCACTGGTATATATGGTGGGCAACGATGGAACAAATAAAAAACTGAATGTGAAAGGTGATGGTTCATTCACCGAAGAGATACACCCCGGTGTGGACTATGTTTTCCTGGGCACCTGCAAGGGATTCCTGAACCATAAGGAAGAACTGCGCGTAGAACCCGTCAAGGAGTCGGAGGAATATGTGCTGCAGTTCCCGTTGGCATCGCTTTCGGCACCTGTGCTGATACGAAACATCTTCTATGATTTCGATAAAGCCACCTTGCGACCTGAGTCCACACAGGCACTCGATAGCCTCATCACGCTGCTCAACGAGAATCCCAACATCACCATTGAGCTGAGCTCGCATACCGACTTCCGCGGCGCCGATGCCTACAACCAACGCCTGTCTCAGCGCCGTGCCGAGAGCGTGGTTCGCTACCTTATCGACCACGGCATTGCCGAAGACCGTTTGTCGCCTGTGGGTTATGGAGAAGGAAAGCCAAAGGTGGTGAAGCGCAAGCTCACCGAGACCTACCCCTGGCTGAAAGAAGGCGATGTGCTGACCGAGGAGTTTATCAACGCATTAAAAGACGAAGAGAAACAAGAGATTTGTCACCAGCTGAACCGCCGCACCGAGTTTATCGTGCTGCGCACCACTTATGGCCTAGGCGCTACAAATCACTAATCTTCAATTTATCACTATACATCAACTCGATGACGGCCACCAACAGGAGACCGCAGACCACCGACAGCAGTACCGACAGATTGATATTGAGCGGCTCGGGCATCATTACGTATGCCATCAGTGTGCGCATCATCACAACAAACTGTGCCATCAGCGATTCCCATCCGCGGAATACCACAAACAGCACCATGAAGACCGTGACGCAGAAGATGTTCCACAGGTGCGTAAACCAATTGACACGCTGTGGCAGCCGCTGCATCACACGATTGGTGAAGCCATTGTCAGCAACCGGTGTGCTGGCGACTTCACTGAAAAAGTTCTGTAATAAGCGTTCGTTATCTTCCATCATATCCATTCTGTCTTAAATAAGTTGCTAATTTCTCTTTCCCTCGCGAGAGGTGCGACTTCACCGTCCCCTCTTTCATGCCAGTTATCTTGGCAATGCCGGCGATGTCGTAACCCTCTATCAGTTGCAGGGTGATACAACTTCGTTCGTCGGGTTTCAGCAGTGCCAGCGCAGCATAGATATCCATCTGCAAGGCTGTCTGTGCACCACTGCTGCTTTGCTGTGGCACCACATCCACATCTTCCGTGATGCGATGCCGCCGCGTATAGTCGTAATAAACGTTATAAGCAATGCGCATGATCCACGTTTGAAAAGAAGCCAGACCTTTGAACGACGCGATGTTCGTATAAGCCTTGACAAAGGTATCTTGCGCCAGGTCGTCGCTCAGCTGACCATCCCCCAGCGTCTGGTTCAGGAAGAACTTGCGCACAGGCGACTGGTATCGGCGCACGAGCTCGTCGAAAGCTCGCTTATTGCCGAATACCGCCACCTGCGCTACCAGAGAAATGTCACTAAATGCAGCCACTTCTTAATTCAAACGTATTTAACTTAACTTATAACTATCTGATAGGTCTCTCTGGAATCACGATCCATGCTACAACATAGAAGATGAGACCACAAAAAGCCGTAAAGAGCGTCAGTGCTGCGTAGCCTAAGCGTACGAGTACGGGATCAAGATCTAAGTATTCTGCCAGTCCAGAGCAAACGCCACCCAATATGCGGTCGTCGCCACGATATAATTTTCTAGTCATGATTTTATCCTTTCTTTTTTAAAACACTATTGATTTTATTTTTTCATAAATCAGAGTCCGATTTGCCTTTCTCTTGTTCGTCTCTCATCTGCTTCATCTTCTTGGCTCCAACCACCTTGCCCAGTCCAATACAGAACACCAGGGCACCGATACCAAAGCCCACTTCGTCAATAATCAGTCCGAGGAAGATGAACAGTCCTATGCCTACGAAGCACTGGCGCAAGCCTTTCTGGTAGTCGTCTTCAATCATCGATGACGACTGTGTCCAGTCGGCGCTCGACTGCTGATAGTTTCCTCCGCTGATTTGTTCGGGAGCGGCATTGACGTTCGATTGCGGGTCTGCCTGCTGCTTGTTCATGTTCATGTTCATCATTCTCTCCCTATTACGCTTGCGAATATGCTTCAGCACTACGATGACGATAACAATCAACAGGATAATGGGAAGCAGCAGAATGAGAAATATGATGGCAAAGATAGATGTGATAGTACCCCATGGCAAAAGATCAAATGACTTGTTCAGCAGAGTCATGTTCTTTTCGAATTCCTCGAGTTCTGCGTCGTTAGAAGCATTAATACTAATCACGCGAGTGACAGATGACTGTTTCTGAGCTGTGTCTGCACTGGTAGTGTCAGAAAACACCTCGATAGAATTCTTACTCGTTGAGTCCACCAGCTCCATCGTTGTTGTCGGCTGGGAGGTGTGGCGATGTTTCTGCGCCAATGTCTGCATGCTCACAGAGAGCGCCAGCAGTATGGTAAGTCCTACTAAATACTTTTTCATATTAATTCCCTTTCTATTAATTACATGTTATTCTTTACTGTTAGTTTATCGGTATTCAGATCGCCCGAACCGTGCACACTGCTATTCAGCATATCAACATTGCCAGACAGTTCGATGTCGCCCGAGCCAATCAGTCGTGCTTTCACCGCCTTGGCTTCGCCGAAATTCATCTTGATATCGCCCGAGCCTATCAGTTCCAGGTCTGACATCAGCGTCTTCACCTTCTTCACCTCCACATCGCCCGAACCTACCAGGTTCACATTCACCTGGTCGCAGATCACATTCTGGAATGTCACATCGCCCGAACCTACCAGGTTGATATCCAGAACATCGGTATCCAACAGTCCCCGGCATACGAAATCGCCCGAACCACTCACCTTCACTCCGATCAGATCAGGCGACTTAACCGTCACTTTCACACCGCCACTGCTGACATCTCCGAAGTGAAACAGGCGGTTGGTACCCCTCATGCGGATCTGCAGTGTATGGTCATTGACCACCGTCTCCACTTTCTTCATGACAGCATCAGGTGCCGTCACACTGATCTCGAACGAGTCACTCTGCATGTACTCTACGTCCATACTGCCCAGCATCTCGATCTTCTCAAAATCCTTCACCTGAGTCACGGTTTCTGTCCTGACATGCTCGTTCTTGTAATTGAAGCGGCAGGATGTGCACGAAGCGAGAAGTCCTGCGGCAATCACCATCAACATTATTTTTTTCATACGTCAACTGTTTTTTAATTTGTTACTTTTTATCTGTTAGACGCAATTAAAAACTAATTAGTTGCAAAGGTATAAAAAAAATGATTAACTTTGCATCGAAATGACTAATTTACCCTCAGAATTTACCCATTACACACGCCTGCTGATGGGCGACGAGCGTTTCGAGCGTTTCCTTCATTCGTTCGAAGAGCCTTCTCCAGTCAGCATACGTCTAAACCCCCTGAAAAGCAATGGGCTCAAGGCTATCGATGGCGAACAGGTGCCCTGGTGTCAGGGTGGCTATTACCTGAAGAGTCGTCCTAACTTCACGTTCGACCCCCTGTTTCATGCTGGTTGCTACTATGTGCAAGAGGCCTCATCGATGTTTCTCGACGAGGTACTCCGACAGCACCTTCCCGCCATTCTCAGAGAGACAGGCGGAGGCACCGCCCTCGACCTCTGTGCTGCACCTGGTGGCAAGTCAACGCTGCTACGCGCTGCCCTGCCTGCCAACTGGACGCTCTACAGCAACGAACCCATGCGCAACCGCGCCAGCATCCTGCTGGAGAACGTCACCAAGTGGGGCCACGATCGTCATCACGTCACCAACCTCTTCCCCAAGGACTACCGCAAGTCGAAGATGAAGTTCGACCTCATCCTCTGCGATGTGCCCTGCTCGGGCGAAGGCATGTTCCGCAAGGACGAAGCCACCATCGGCGAGTGGAGCCCACAGAACGTGGAGCGCTGCTGGCAGTTGCAGCGCGACATTGTCGGCGATGCCTGGCAGTGCCTCAATGAAGGGGGCCTTCTTATATATAGTACCTGTACGTTTAATACTAAAGAGAACGAAGAGAACATCCAGTGGATCATCGACGAACTGGATGCCGAG
Source organism: Xylanibacter brevis P6B11 (assembly GCF_000621825.1). Taxonomy (NCBI): domain Bacteria; kingdom Pseudomonadati; phylum Bacteroidota; class Bacteroidia; order Bacteroidales; family Prevotellaceae; genus Xylanibacter; species Xylanibacter brevis. The sequence goes on along the minus strand of NZ_JHXG01000003.1, from coordinate 258,482 downwards.
GTGCTGCCCGTAGCTACGAAGGCAGAATGGCACATCACCGGTTCGCTGCTCGAAGGGTTCACCCATCCCGTCTATCGTTTCATCCCCGGCATCACGCGTGGCGAGGGTCTTTTCATGTGTGTACTCAGAAAGCGAGGCGACATCGCTTCTTCTGCATCCAAGAAGAAGGGAAATGCCGACGCCCTGAAGGTGCTCACGCCCCCAGTTTCACCGTTGCCGGCAGAGGCTGACCGCGTGGAGCTCACCTACCAACAGGCCATCGCCTATCTGCGTGGCGAAGCCTTGGTGCTGCCTGCCGACACCCCTCGAGGCATCGTGGCAGTGGCGTTCCAGCAGCAGGTGCTAGGCGCCATGAAGAACATTGGCAGTCGTGCCAACAACCTCTATCCTAAGGAGTGGCGCATCAGGACCACCCACACCCCCGACACCCACTCGCCCATATTAGGATGACCGACGAGCAGATAGCAAAGAAAAAGCAGAACGCAGGAGCGAAGAAACCTTCCATGAAACGGCGCGACGACCATCACGACTACACCGAGCGCCGCATATACATGATTACCATCGAAGCAGAAGGGCGTCGCCCCCTCTTCGGGACACTGAAAGGAGATCCTTACGCGCCTGCCGATAGCAAGCAAGCCCCTCATATCCAACTATCAGAGATAGGCCAAGCCATTCAAAACGAATGGATGGGCATTCACGACTATTACCCCCAAATAGAGGTGAAGGCCATCCAGATGATGCCCGACCACCTGCACGGCATCCTCTTTGTCACCGCCCCACTGCCCGTGCACCTGGGCCAAGTCATCTCCGGTTTTAAAGCAGGTTGCCGCAAAGCCCTGCGGGCCCTCGAGCAAGCCGCAGCGCAAAAAGCAGCGACCGCAAGCAAAGCAGCAACCACAGGCAATGCAGCGGCCGCAGGAAAAGCAGCGGCAAAGCCGCTACCTACGGAGAAGGCGCTGCCTGCAAAGAAGGCGCCAGCTTCTCAGCAGGCGGCGGCTCCGCCGCTGCCCTCAGGCCCAGTCATCCTTCCCCCAGCCCCAGCTTCTCAGCAGGCGGCGGCTCCGCCGCTGCCCCCCAGCCGCTCTCTTTTCGCAAAGGGTTACAACGACCTCATTCTGCGCTCCTACGATGAGCTGCCCACATGGATCAACTACCTCCGCGACAACCCGCGCCGCCTGATGCTGAAACGCGCCCGCCCTGAGTTCCTGCGCCCTTTCTTCCACCTCCGCATCGGCTCGCAGACCTATAGCGGCATAGGCAACCGCCAGTTGCTGGCGGCTCCCCACCGCATGGCCGTCCGCCTGTCGCGCCGACTGACCGACAGCGAGATCGAGCGGGAGATCAGCCGTCATCTTGAGGCCGCGCACCAAGGTGTGGTTCTTGTATCGCCAGCCATCTCACCAGCCGAGAAGCGCGTCATGCGGGCCGTCTTCGATGCCGGTTTCCCCACCATCGTACTCATGGAAAATGGTTTCGGCCCTTTGTCGAAACCACACGGTGAACAATTCTATGCCTGCTCCAAGGGCACACTGCTCATGCTGTCGCCCTGGGAGCACCATAACGAAAGAAGAAATCTCACAGCCTACCAATGCCAGCAACTGAATCTGATGGCATTGGAGATAGCACAACTAAAATAGCATTACCAGCAATGGGATGGATATCATGGATAGCAGCGTGGTGATGAAGGTCACCTCGGCTATCAACGTGGTGTCGCGCTGGTACTTCAGACAGAGGATGGTGCCATAGGTGGCTACGGGCATGGCGATGACCACCGTGTTGATGCTGGTGACATAGGGGTCGAAGCCCAGCGCCAGACAGAGGAAGTGCACACCGACGGGCAAAAAGGCCAGTCGGAACAGTGTGGTGCCATAGACCGTCATGTTTCCCATTAGGGCACGCAGTGGCAGTTGCGACATCGAGGAACCGATGATCAGCAGGGCTGCCGGCACGGTGATATTGCCAATCATGGTCAGTGGCTGACTGACATAGGCGGGGATGTTGTCGATGCCCAGCGCCACGATGAGCATAGACAGATAGGCCGAGAGCATGGGTGTGCTGTAGAGCACCTTCTTGTTGAATCGCTCACGGTCGCTGCCTTGTCCGCCAGTGATCATCATCGTGCCGATGGTAAAGACGGCAAACGTGTTCACCACGTTGAGTACGGCGGCATAGAACACGGCCTGCTGTCCAAAGATGCTGGCCACCACAGGATAGCCCATGAACCCCACGTTGCCAAACACCAGTGCAAAGGCCACGATGCCACGGTCGCCGGCGTTCTTGGTGAGCACATGCGAGAGGCCCCATGCCAACAGCGTCAGCACCACATAGGTGAAGGCGCTGATGCCCAACAGTGGCAGGATATACCTACGATCGGGCATGTCGCCGGTCATAGACGACGCCAGAATCAAGGCCGGACAAGTCCAGTTGATGACCAGACTCGACAGTTTACGATCGAACTCACCTCCCATATATCCCAGTTTGCCGGCGGCATATCCCACCACAACAATGACAAACAGGGTCATCATCACTTCCAACATACGCTATCCTTTATTTTCTTTATTTCGCTGCGAAAGTAATTAAAATCCCGTTACTATCCAAGTTTTTCGCTCTTTTTTTCGCACTTTTATCTTCCAGAACAAGCACTATTGTGCTGCAGAAGTAGCGGTCTTGAAAAGCAATAGCTATACTATCGATTTCAGCCTAGGGGCTAGACAAGTGATTTCCAGGGGCTAGATTCAGTCGTTCCAGGGGCTGGATGGACGCCATCTAGGGGCTGGATTGGAGCAATCCAGGGGCTAGATCGGAAGCAAAAGGGCTACTATTGCATGACAAAACTAACGCTATTGCAAAAGAGAAGTGCCACTTTCCCCTTCGAAAAGTGGCACTTCTCTTATGCTGTAGCTCTTGTTTAGCTGAATAATTGCGAATTGAGGGGGTTATGATTTCTCCTTTCCTTTGAACGACTTCACCTTCATGCCGAGTTTGCCTGGCAGGATGGCGTTGAGCAGGATGCCCACAAGGGCAGCGATGGCCAGGCCCGACAGGTGGATAGGACCAAAGGCGATATCGTCGTTGGCGCCATACTTCACACCGATGGCCAGCACCAGGATGAGCGCTGCCACAAACACGTTGCGCGAGCTCTTCAGGTCAACATTCTCCTCCACCAGGTTGCGCACGCCGACAGCCGAGATCATGCCGTAGAGAATAAGGCTCACACCACCGATGGTGGCTGCGGGCATGAGCTGCACCAAGCAGGCGAACTTAGGACAGAAGGCCAGGATGATGGCCAGACAGGCTGCAATGCGAATCACTTTGGGGTCGAACACCTTGGTGAGGTTCAGCACACCCGTATTCTCGCCATAGGTGGTGTTGGCAGGAGCGCCAAAGAGCGATGCAAAGGCAGTAGCCACACCGTCGCCAGACAGCGTGCGGTGCAGGCCGGGGTTAGACAGGAAGTCCTTGCCCACGGTCGAACTGATGGCAAACATATCGCCAATGTGCTCCATGATGGTGGCAAAGGCGATAGGCATGATGGCCAGAATAGACGAGAGCATGAGGGTGGTGTTGCCATCCTCGAACACGGCCAGGATGGTGCGGTCTTTTGCAATGGGGAAACCCATCCAGGCAGCCTCGCTCAGGGGTGTGAAATCAACTTCGCCCATCAATGCTGCAATGATATACGACAGGACAACACCCAGAAGCACGGGGATGATCTTGATGATACCCTTACCCCACACCGACGATGTGATGACGGTGACGATAGAGATGATGGCCAGAGTCCAGTTGGTCTGACAGTTGGCGATGGCCGATCCCGAGAGCACCAAACCGATGGCAATCACGATGGGTCCCGTGACTACAGGTGGGAAGAAGTGTAGAATCTTCTGTACACCAAAAGACTTGATGAGTCCGGCCATGACGAAATACAGGAGTCCGGCACACGCCACGCCCATACAAGCATAGTCGAGCGCCAGTGTCTCAGAGAGTCCCTGAGCCATGCCCATCTCCTTGACAGAGGCATAACCGCCCAGAAAAGCGAACGACGAGCCGAGGAAGGCAGGCACGTTCCACTTAGAGATGAAGTGGAACATCAGTGTTCCGATGCCCGCAAAGAGCAAGGTGACGGAAACATCAAGACCAGTGAGAAGAGGTACAAGAACGGTGGCGCCAAACATGGCAAACAGGTGTTGCACACCAAGCACCATCATGCGAGGCAAGCCAAGCTGACGGGCATCATAAATAGCGTTTTGCTGCTCCATTTTTTGAGTATTTGATTTAATCCGGCTGCAAAGTTACATTATTATTATGAAACAACCAAACAATTGTCGCACCGGATGTATATCTGAAAATACAACGATGATTATTTGGCAGTATCTGCTTTTTTATGTATTTTTGCACTCCAAACAAAACCATTATGAAACAATATCTGGATATTCTGAACCGCATTCTGACCGAGGGTACGGAGAAGGGCGACCGCACGGGTACGGGCACCATCAGCATCTTCGGTACGCAGAGTCGCTACGACCTGAGCAAGGGTTTCCCGCTGTTGACAACCAAGAAGTTGCACCTGAAGAGCATCATCTACGAACTGTTGTGGTTTCTTCAGGGCGACACCAACGTGCGCTATCTGCAGGAACACGGCGTAAGAATATGGAACGAATGGGCCGACGAGAATGGTGAGCTGGGCCCTGTATATGGTCACCAGTGGCGCTCATGGCCCGACTACCAAGGTGGTACGATCGACCAGATCAAGTATGTGCTGGACCAGATTAAGAACAACCCCAACTCGCGCCGCATGATCGTGTCGGCATGGAATGTGGCCGAGGTCAACAAGATGGCGCTGCCTCCTTGTCACACCATGTTCCAGTTCTATGTGGCCGACGGCAAACTGTCGTTGCAGCTCTATCAGCGCTCGGCCGACACGTTCCTGGGCGTGCCCTTCAATATTGCCAGCTATGCACTGTTGTGCATGATGATGGCACAGGTCACAGGACTGCAACCTGGCGAGTTTATCCACACCACCGGCGACACGCACCTGTATCTGAACCACCTGGAGCAGGCCAAGCTGCAGCTCACCCGCGAGCCACGCCCGCTGCCCACCATGAAGATCAATCCCGACGTGAAGGACCTCTTTGCCTTCCAGTACGAGGACTTCCAACTGGAGAACTACGACCCATGGCCACACATTAAAGCAGAAGTAAGCGTATGATTTCAATGATTGCCGCCGTAGCCAAGAACAGAGCTATCGGCTTTGAGAACAAACTGATATACTGGTTGCCCAACGATCTGAAGCGTTTCAAGGCACTGACCACGGGCCACACCATCGTGATGGGACGACGCACCTTTGAGAGTCTGCCCAAAGGCGCCCTGCCCAACCGCCGCAACTGCGTGCTGTCAACATCGGTCAGCGAACTGCCAGGTTGCGAATGTTTCAAGAGCTGGGACGACTTCATCAAGACCTGTAGCCCCGATGAGGATATCTATATCATCGGTGGTGCCAGCCTCTATCGCGACCTGATAGACAAGGCCGACCGCCTGTGTCTGACCGAGATTGACGACACGCCGGCACAGGCCGACACGTTCTTCCCCGACTACAGTGGATGGAAAGAAGAAGCGCGCGAACAACACTCGATTGACGAGCGCCATTCGCACGCTTATGCTTTTGTTGACTATGTCCCTGCTTAAAGATCCTCCTCGTCTGCGTTGATCATGTCAACGATGGGGAGCGGACGATCAATGGGCGAGTGGAACGAGATGAGACTCTCGCTGCGCGCCAGACCCAGAGGCTGCAACTTGTCGTGAACAAAGGTGAGCAGGTGGTGGTTGTTCAAGGCGTAAACCTTGATAAACAAGTCGTAGTTACCTGTGGTGTAGTGGCACTCCACTACCTCGGGCATACCTTTCAGCTTCTCTACCACCTCGTCGAACGACTCGGGGTTCTTCAAGTTAAGACCAATGAAAGCGCATGTCTCGTAACCCACCTTCTCAGGATCAATCACGAACTGCGAACCTTTCAAGATGCCCATGTTTGTCAGCTTCTGAATGCGCTGGTGAATGGCAGCACCGCTGACATTACATGCGCGAGCTACTTCCAGAAAAGGAATACGCGCATCTTCAGAAATAAGTTTCAGTATTTGCTTATCTAAGCGATCAAGTTTCTGATTTGCCATATCTTATAAAATGTATTATCCGTGCAAAGATAATACATTTTTTCCATTTGTACAACTACTTTATAGTCATTTTTAACAGAAATGTTTCAATTCAAAACATTTATGTTCTATTTTTCTGTGGCTGAATAGTTGATTTTCAGCGCATAAGTTTTCTTCAAAGCTTTCTTCACTTCGGTAATCAAGCCCACGGGCACCTGCTTGTCGGCCTTGATGGTAACGGTCATATAGGCCTGGTCGTCGGTGGCCATCTTGGCACGCTCGGCATCCACACATTTCTCCACGTCGGACAGCTTCACCACCTTATCGTTGATTTGAATGCTGAACTCATCGGGGGCGGCACCAGGCTGACGACCGATGAAGATGTAGCAGTTGGAGGCTTTATGGGTGAGCGATTGCAGTTCCTGTCCCTGCGGGATGCTGTATCGCACCTTCTCCTCGGCACTGCGCATGTGGGTCACCAGCATGAAGAAGAACAGCACAGTGAAGATTAGGTCGGGCAGCGAGGCGGTGTTCAGCATAGGCACATCGGGGCGCTGCTTCTTGCGGAATGAATAGCGGTCGAACCTCATTGTTCACCTCCTTCCTCGGTCTCACTGCGGTCGCTGATGCGCTGCGGATAGACCATCTGAATGGCTTCGCGTTCTTCGGGGGTGCACTTAGTCAGCGGACGACCAAAGTGCTGCATGGCCAACTGGTTGCGCAGGTGCATATAGCCTCGCGCTATGGCGTTCTGCATCTGGAAATAGGCATCATAGGTGGCCTTACTGTCGGCCTCGATCATGATGACGTGCTTGTCGCTGACCTCGCAGAGTCCAAACAGGTTCACCTCGCGGCGGCTCTTCTCGGGCAGCGAAGGATTGTTCTTGGCATTGGCCACAAACTCCTCTACCCGCTCAGTCAGCGCTTCGGGGGTGATCACCTCGTCATTGCACGTGAGGCGGTTGTCGGCATCCAACTTCAGCACCAAGGCATTGCGCTGCTTCACCACCAGCTCCTGCACCTGGGTACTCTCTTCGGGCGGTGGCAACTGGCGAGGCATCACCTTGTCTATATCGTCCATCGACGAGGCCACGAGGAAGAATATCAACAGCATGAACGAGATGTCTGCTGTCGATGTGGTGTTCAATTCGGGAACGTCCCTCTGCTGTCGTCTGCGGAACATAACTTTTCTTACTTTAGTTTACGACTCAACCCCGATGTGCTGACGATAACGCCCAGAACGGCTATCAGCATCAGCACCACCGATGTCCAGATAAGCATATCGCTGACGCGCAACCAGAACACATCGTCGAAGGTACGTCCGTTGATGGTGAGTGGTGTGGTGTCGGCCAGGAAATAGGTCAGTGTCAGGACGACCAGCAAACCGGCGCCGACGCCCAGCATCAGGGGTGTCACGCGTACATGGCGCAATGCCGACCACAATGCGAGACCTGTGCCTACGGCCAACAGGATGTAGATGGTATAGAGTATGAGGTCAATCATTTCCCTTACTTTGACTTTTGTTTCGAGATAATATCTAGCAACGAAATGGCCGACTCTTCCATCTGTGAGGTCAGGTGTTCTATCTTGGAAAGTATGAAGTTATAGAACAACTGCAGAATCAAGGCTACAATAATACCGAAAATAGTGGTTATCAAGGCCACCTTCATGCCCGATGCCACAATCGTAGCATTGGTATCGCCCGCCTCCTGAATCTGGTCGAAGGCCATCACCATGCCGACCACGGTGCCCAGGAAGCCCAACGAGGGGGCAATGGCAATAAACAGGCGGATCCACGAACAGCCTTTCTCCAACTTGGCCGTCTGCACCGAACCGTAGCTCATCACCGAACGCTCGATGGTGTCCATGCTGTCTTTGATATGCATCAGTCCCTGATAGCAGATGCTGGCCACAGGACCACGGGTGTTGCGGCACAAGGTCTTGGCACCTTCCACATCGTCGGCCTCCACCTTTTTCTCAATGTCCTCCAACAGTTTCTTTGCGTTGATCTCCGACAGTGTCAGATAGATGATGCGCTCAATGCAGACAGCCATGCCCAGCACTAGTGCAATGGCTACCAGCGACATAAAGCCGGCCGTGCCTTCCACAAACTTGGTCTTCAGCTGCTGGTGGAAACTCATGTCGCCATCGGCCATCTCCTGCAAGGCAGCCATATCCTCTTCGCCAACCATCTCTTCGACAGAGATATTAGCCAGACTGTCTTGCGCCATGCTTTCGCCTGCGGCGATGGTCAGCAGGAGTACGACAAGTATAAACAAAAACTTTTTCATATCCTTTTTTCGTTTTGCGGGGCAAAGGTAATAATAATATTTCAAAAGATGTCGTAATTAAAAAGAAAAATAGTACCTTTGCCGCGTCAATGGAGATAAAGAAGAGCGATAAGGCCGATTTGGAAGGCAAGCGCACTGAGTGGTTCCTGCTGGGACTGATTGTGGCGCTGGCCTGTGTGTTCGTGGCATTAGAATACACGATAACACCCGACGACCCCTTGGATGATCCCGACCTGATGGAGATGTTGGCCAACGATGAAGACCTATCGTCGCTGATGAGAACAGAGGATGAGCTGGCGCTGGCGCCCAAAGCTGAGCCAAAGCCCACGATGAAACTGGTGGTGAAGCCCGACGACCAAACGCAAGACAACAAGCCACAGACGGACGAAGAGCCTGTAGAGACTGACCTCAGCAGCGACATGGATGCCGTGGATGACGAGATGGAACCGCCTCCCCCACCCGACGAAGAGGCTGTGAGTTTCCGTGTGGTTGAAGACCTACCACAGTTCCCTGGCGGACCCGTGGAGTTCATGAAATGGCTCACACGCAACCTGAAATATCCTGCCAACCTGCAACAAGCCAAGAAGCAGGGCAAGGTAGTGGCAGAGTTTATCGTCAACAAAGACGGATCGGTGACCGACGTCAAGGTGGTTTCTTCTTTTCATCCTGCCTGCGACCGCGAGGTGCTGCGCGTGCTGCGCACCATGCCCCGCTGGACTGCCGGCATCCAGGACGGAAAGCCCTGTCGCACCAAGGTGTGCATCCCAGTAATATTCAAATTGTAAAAAAGACAGATTATGTTGAACGCAAACGACATTCTAAAGAAAGTAAACGCCGCCCTCGACGGCATGAGCTACGACCGCAAACCCACATCGCTATACGACCCCATCAGCTATGTGCTGTCACTGGGAGGCAAGCGCATACGTCCCGTGCTGATGCTGCTGGCCTACCAGCTCTATAAAGACCAGCCCGAAGACATCATGATGCCTGCCCTGGGCCTGGAGACCTATCATAACTACACACTGTTGCACGACGACCTGATGGACAATGCCGACCTGCGCCGCGGTCATGAGACCGTACATAAGAAGTGGGATGCCAACAAGGCCATCCTCTCTGGCGACTCGATGCTAGTGCTGGCCTATCAGCGCATGATGCAATGCGACGCACGCCATCTGCAGGCCGTACTGGAGGTGTTCACCGAGACGGCCCTCGAGATTGGCGAAGGACAAGAGTACGACATGACCTTCGAGACGCGCAACGACGTCACCGAAGATGAATATATCGAGATGATCCGCCTGAAGACCAGCGTGCTGCTGGCCTGCGCCACCAAGATTGGCGCCATCCTGGCCGATGCCTCTGAGGAGGACACCTACAACCTCTATAAGTTTGGCGAACAACTGGGACTGGCCTTCCAGTTGCAAGACGACCTGCTCGACGTGTATGGCGACCCTGCTGTGTTTGGCAAGGCCATTGGCGGCGACATCACCTCCAACAAGAAGACCTACATGCTTATCAATGCCGTGAACCGTGCCAACGACAAGCAGCGCAGCGAGCTTATGCGCTGGATCGAGGCCAAGGAGTTTGACCGCGAGGAGAAGGTTCGTGCTGTGACGGCACTTTACGACGAGATTGGCATCCGCCAGTTGTGCGAGGAGAAGATCAACTACTACTTCACGGAATGTCGTAAGTATCTGGCAAAGGTCAACGTCAGCGATGAGCGCAAGCAGCTGTTGCTCAACTACACTGACGAGATGATGAAACGTAAGAAGTAAAAACAATGCTACGCTTCGTTGACACCCATATTCATATAGATGGAGAGGAGTTCGATGCCGACCGTCTGGAGGTAATGGCCCGTGCCCGCGAGGCTGGAGCCGCAGCACTCTTTGTACCTGCCATCGACCTCCCCACATCACGTCGCATCATTAACCTTTGCGCTCAACATCCCGACTTTCTCTACCCTATGGTTGGCTTGCATCCCGAGGAGGTACGTCCCGATTGGCGTGAGCAATTAAAAGAGATATACAAACTGCTTCCCTCTTCCATCGCCATAGGCGAAGTGGGACTTGACTTCTATTGGAGTAGAGAGTTTGAGAATGAGCAGTTAGAGGCATTCGAGGAACAGGTCCGTTGGTCGGTAGAGACCCGTCTGCCACTGATGATTCATTGTCGCAAGGCACAAAACGAGATGGTAGCCATTCTCAAACGTTATGCCAACGACCTGCCAGGTGGTGTATTTCATTGTTTTACGGGTAATGAGATTGAAGCCCGCGAACTTCTTCAGTTTTCTCGTTTCGTATTGGGAGTCGGCGGTGTCTCAACCTTCAAGAAGAGTCACCTGCCCGAAGTTCTTCCCGCTGTGGTTCCTTTAGACCGTCTTGTCCTGGAAACTGACGCGCCCTATATGGCGCCAGTTCCTATGCGTGGTCAACGTAATGAGAGTGCCTACATCCCCTACATTGCCACCCTTTTAGCGAAGAGTTATGGTGTTAGTGAAGGGGACTTAGGTCGGCAGACTACAGAAAACGTTGAAAAAGTTTTTGGGATTCACTTTTAATTCGTACCTTTGCAACACAAAACCAAAAAGGAGAGGTGCTCGAGTGGTTGAAGAGGCACGCCTGGAAAGCGTGTAACCGGCAAAACCGGTTCGCAGGTTCGAATCCTGTTCTCTCCGCAAACAAAAAAAACGTCAAGCATGAGCTTGGCGTTTTTTCTATTGCGTTGACAACAGGTTCTCACGGTTCTTTCAGTCGCTTTGCTTTGTGAAAGCGCCCTTACAGGTCGAGCACGAATCCTGTTCTCTCCGCAGGAAAGAAATAAAACAATACGGCTGCAATCACTTGCAGCCGTATTGTTTTATTTAGAACTTATATCTTAAACCTGCGGATAGCATGCCTTGTTCTCCGACACCGACTTCCGCAAAACCGCGAATTGTCTGACTACCAACTTCGAGACCTAATAATGAACATTGGAAGTTGAAGACCATGTCGGTGTCACTATAGTCTGTACCACCTGCAGCATCGTCCTTTTGACTCTCATTGAGGAAGCTCACGCCGACACCCAATTTAGAATACATACCAAAGTTCTTTTTACGTAGCCAGTCAAACTTCGCTGTAGGAATAATGCTCAGGTTGTGACGCTTTGCAACACCCGACTTCTCTGTTTTACGCGTATTATCATTGTCGTTCTTCACCGTGACAAACATATCACGGCTCATGCCATTATACGCAACGAAGCCACCCAGTCCAATCACTTTATTTACATGATAATAGTACTCCACAGAAATAGTTGGATAATACGTTGCATCACCATAACTGTATTTCTGATTCTCCAAGCTCCATCCTGCAGTCAAGACAGGAAGCACCACGTTCGTCGCAATGATTTCTGTTATGTCACCAATGGCGCCAATAATTTCCGTATTAGCACCAACACCAACCGAGACACCAACCTCATGTTTGGTGTCGTAATACTTGTGAGTCTGAGCATGAACAGTGGTTGTCAGCATCAATGCAACAAATACAAACAATAGTTTCTTGATATTTCCCATGATTATACACATTATTAATTAGTTACTTTTCTCAATGAAAAACCCGTAAAGAAACAGGCTTCGGCTGCAAATATACAAAACTATTCCGAAATAAATCATAAAATAATGCGTTATAATAAAGTAATGGCATATATTTTTTGTATATTTGCCGTCAATTTCGGAATAAACAATGAGAAAAACCGTTCTGTTAAGCCTGTTGTCGGTCTTCTCCCTATGGGCGAAGGCACAAGACAGTGAGACCGCATTCAACTTTCTGCGGTTGCCTGTCAGCGCACATGTTGCTGCACTGGGCGGTGACAACGTGTCGGTCAACGAAGACGATGCCTCATTGGTGTTCCACAATCCAGCCCTTATCAACAACGTCACAGACCGCACCATGAACCTGAACATGATGACCTATATGCAAGGAGCACTCACGGGTTCGGCCTCTTACACACGAGCTTTGAACGAGCGAGGCACATGGGGCGTTCAGGGACGCTTCATCTCTTATGGCGAGATGAAACAGACCACCTTCGACAATCAGCAGACGGGCACCTTCCATGCCAACGACCTGGCATTGGGCGGTACCTTTGCCTACGCACTGACCGACCATATCAGCGGTGGTATCACCGCCAAATGGGCAGCCTCTTACATCGGCAACTACAACTCGATGGCGGTGGCCGTGGACCTGGGACTGCACTACTTCGATGAAGACTCACAATGGGGCATCGGTGCTGTGGCACGCAACCTGGGTGGACAGATCAAAGCCTACGAGGATGACTTCGAACGCATCCCACTTGATCTGCAGCTGGGTGTCACCAAACGACTGACGGGCTCGCCCCTGCGTTTCTCGGCCACCATGGTACGACTGAACGATTGGGAATACGGCATCGGCAAGCACCTGGTGCTGGGTGCCGACCTGCTGCTCACCGAACAGTTCTATGTGGCTGCCGGTTATAACGGCATGCGCGCCTCGGAGATGAAAATCAGCAGTGGCGACGACACCTCTTCACACGGCGCTGGTCTGTCATTGGGTGCTGGTATGTCACTGGAGCGACTCAAACTGCACGTTGCCTATGGCAAATACCACGTTAGTAGCACATCATTAATCATTAATTTCAGCTATACACTATGAAAAAGATTACGATAGCCATTGATGGCCACTCTTCATGTGGCAAAAGCACAATGGCCAAAGCACTGGCTCGCAAACTAGGCTATATCTATGTAGATACCGGCGCCATGTATCGCTCGGTGACGCTCTATGCCCTGCGCCACAACTTGTTTTGCGAGGATGGCAGCATCAAGACCGACGAGTTGAAACAACAGATGGTCAACATCAGCATATCGTTCCAACTGAACGCTGAGACTGGCCGCCCCGACACCTACCTCAACGGTGAGTGCGTGGAACAGGAGATTCGTTCGCTGGAGGTGAGCAACCATGTGTCGCCCATCGCCACACTGGGTTTTGTGCGCGAGGCAATGGTGGCACAACAGCAGCAGATGGGTAAGGACAAAGGCGTCGTGATGGACGGACGCGACATCGGCACCGTGGTGTTCCCCGATGCCGAACTGAAGATCTTTGTGACCGCCTCGGCCGAGGTTCGTGCACAGCGTCGCTTCGATGAGTTAAAGGAAAAAGGAATGCCTGCCGACTATGCAGACATTCTGAAGAATGTGCAGGAGCGCGACTACATCGACTCTCATCGTGAGGTGTCGCCCCTTCGTCAGGCTGACGATGCCCTCTTGCTCGACAACAGCCACATGACCATTCCCGAGCAAGACGAATGGTTGATGGAGCGCTATAACGAGGCCATCAACAAATAAGAAAAGGTACTCTTAAAACCATAAAGGACCATTCCCGTGACCCACGCCAAGGTGGCGCCCCGCGAGAATGGCCTTTTTTATATATTCTTTTGCCAGCAAGACCGACTCTGTGAGCGAGGTGCCCTTAGCCAGATACGTGGCAATGGCACTCGACAGTGTGCAACCGGTGCCATGAAGATTAGCCGTGATGATTCTCTGTGAGGAATAGACCTGGCGCCCTCCATCGGCAAGACAGAGTGTGTCGTTCATCATCTCGCCATCGGCATGTCCGCCCTTCACCAGATAAGCCACGCCGGCCTCCTGCAGTGCACGCAGGTCCAGCACGTCGGCCTCGGGAATATTGGGCGTCACCAGCGTGCAGAGCGGCATCAGCTCGCGTTGGACATAGTCAATACAGTCTTCTGTCATCAGCCGCGCCCCACTGGTAGATATCATCACAGGATCATACACCACATACTTACAGGGGTTATTTCTCAGTCGAGCGACGATGCGTTCGGCCACTTCCCTGTTGGGAATCATGCCAATCTTCACGGCCTTCACATCGAGATCGGTGAAGACCGACTCCATCTGACTGCTCACCACATGCCCCGGCACAGGCATCACATGCTGCACACCCATCGTGTTCTGCGACGTGATGGCCGTTATCACCGTGGCACCATAGCATCCCAGTGCCGTGATGGTCTTCAAGTCTTGTTGTATGCCGGCGCCTGCACTGCTGTCACTGCCAGCTATTGAGAGTACTACCTCCATGCGTCTCCAAGTATCATGGCTCCTCCAAAGCCCATTTCTTTCACTTCATCTATTCTGTCAAACGTCACGCCCCCCAGCGCCATCACACGCTCGTCTATCAGTCCTTTTGCTCGGGCTTCGGCTATCTGCTGGCGTGTAAAAGCCGAGCGATAGCCTTGTTTGGAGATGCTATCAAAGATAGGACTCAGACTCATATAAGCAAAAGGCTGCTGGCGACATTCGGCCAACTCCTGGAACGAATGGCACGAAATGCTGACAGCCCCAGTCCATCCTGCTGGCGGTTGCGGGTTACGACGGTTCAGGTGGATGCCATGTAAATGACATGCTACGGCCAACTGATGCTGATCGTGCAACACCAGCCGGTCGTAGATGTCACCTGGCAACGATATTAGCAATCGCTCAATCTCCTCTCGACAGGCTTGTGGCTTGCGGATATGCACCAGATCTGCCCTGCCGCTGCGCAGCAGTGCGATGATGCAATCTGCTTCACCATCGAAAAAGTCGGGACGAGTGATGACGATAATCATACGGCTCGGTTAATATAATCGAACGAGGCATCCCAATCCTTCCACACCGGCTCGCGCCCCAGCTCCTTCAGTCGGGCGTTGATAACCTTGGCCGTACGTTCATCGCTCACGGTAAACTGCTCGAGCGCCTGAGGATAGGTGTGGTAGCCACCGGGATTCACATGACTCTCGGCCGACATGGTGGTGACGCCCAGCGTGCACATGTTATCGCGGATATAAGCCGGCTCACGGGTAGAATAAGAAATATCTACGTCGTGGTCGAAGATACGCATGGCGAAGGTGGCTTGCGCCAGTTCGCGGTCGGTCATGAAGCAGTTGGGCTGGAAGCCTTCGTTCTGCGCCGGACGCATGCGTGGGAAGTTGATGGAGTACTTAGTGCGCCAGTAGTGTTTCTGTAGGTAGCGCAGGTGGTGAGCCATCATCGTCACGTCGGTGCGCCAATCTTTCTCAAGACCGATGAGCACACCCATGCCAATAGAGTGAACACCAGCCTGTCCCATACGGTCGAAGCCATCACAGCGCCACTCAAAACGACTCTTCATGCCTCGTGGATGATACAACTGATAATGGTCACGATTGTAGGTCTCCTGAAAACAGATCACGCCATTCAGTCCGTGGTGGGTCAGTTCACGATACTCCTCCATCTTGAGCGGCATCACCTCTATCTTGATATTCGAGAAATAGCGCTTGGCAATGTCGATGGCCTTCGCCAGATAGGGCACACCCGCCTTGGCAGGGTTCTCGCCCGTCACCAGCAGGATGTTTTCAAAGGGAGCCAACTGCTTGATGGCTTTATACTCATCCTCGATCTGCTCGGGGGTGAGAATGGTGCGCGCCATCGGGTTCTCGCGGTGGAAACCGCAATACACGCACGAGTTGGAACACGAGTTAGTGATATAAAGGGGGATGAACATGGACATGGTGCGTCCAAAGCGTTCCTCGGTATAGCGGCGTGAGAGTCGGGCCATCGTCTCCAGATAAGGCTCGGCGGCGGGCGAGAGCAGCGCCATAAAGTCGCTTACATCCAGACGGCTCTTGCCCAGTGCTCGGCGCACATCGGCATCGGTCATCCGAGCAATACGCTCGGTGGTCTCGTCCCAACTGATATTCTTTAGTTCGTCAGAAAACATATCTTCTTATTTTGATTTACATGGTCGGAAAGCATATTCCTTCAGTTCATGGATAGTGGGATGCTCGCCACATAGGGCGCAGTCGCTTCGCTGAGCAAAGTCAAAGCGCTGCCACTGCATCGTCAGGGCATCGAAGGTGAGAAGGGCGTTGGTGAGTGGCTGCCCCACCCCCGTCACGCATTTAATGCATTCGGTGGCCTGGAGAGTGCCAAGCATGCCGGCAATAGAGCCCAGCACGCCCACCATGGCACAGGTTTCCACATCCTCTTTGGCAGGTGGTTCGGGAAACAGGCATCGGTAGCAGGCCGTGCCTGGCACATGAGTCATCAACTGACCGCTGTAGCGACTGATGCCGCCCATCGAGAAGGCCTTGCCCTGCATCACACAGGCATCGTTGACCAGATACTTCGTGGCAAAATTGTCGGTGCCGTCGATGATGAAATCGTAGGGGCGTATCAGGTCCATGGCGTTGTCCTCACTGAGATAGGTCTCGTAGGTCTCGACCTTGACATCGGGATTCAGAGCGGCGATACGCTCTTGGGCTACTTCCACCTTGGGGCGCCCCACATCAGGCGTGCTATGCAGCACCTGTCGTTGCAGGTTGGTGATGCTGACGCTATCACCATCCACCACACCGATCGTGCCCACACCAGCGGCTGCCAGATAGAGAGCCACGGGCGATCCCAGACCTCCAGCACCAACCAGAAGCACTTTGGCCTGCAGCAGTCGCTCTTGCGCCTCCTGCCCAAAGCCTTCCAGTATCAGATGCCTGTTATAACGCCTACGTTGTTCGCTGGATAGTTCCATCAGTGCTCTGTCTTATTTCTTCAACTTCCTCAAGTCGTGCGTCAGCTTGGCAGCACAGAAGTTAGGACCGCACATGGTGCAGTATTCACCATCGGTGTGACCTGCCTCTTCGAAATATTGCAGTGCCAGATCGGGATCGAGCGAGAGGTGGAACTGATCGCGCCAGCGGAACTCGAAGCGAGCCTTCGAAAGGGCGTTGTCGCGGATGCAGGCACCAGGATGCCCCTTGGCCAGATCGGCAGCGTGAGCCGCAATCTTATAGGCGATAATACCTGCGCGCACATCATCCTTGTTAGGCAGCGCCAGGTGCTCTTTCGGCGTCACGTAGCAAAGCATGGCCGTGCCCATCCAGGCTATCTGTGCACCACCGATGGCACTGGTGATGTGGTCGTAGCCAGGCGCAATGTCGGTCACGATGGGACCGAGTGTATAGAAAGGAGCCTCGTGGCATTTCACCAACTGACGCTCCATATTCTCGCGAATCTTCTGCATGGGCACATGACCGGGACCCTCGATGAAGGCCTGCACATTCTTCTCCCAGGCGCGTACCACCAGTTCGCCCATGGTGTCGAGCTCAGCAAACTGAGCAGCATCGTTGGCATCGGCCGTACAACCAGGGCGCAGACCGTCGCCCAGCGACAGGGCTACATCATATTTTGCCACAATGTCGCAGATGTCATCAAAGTGCTCGTAGAGGAAGCTCTCATTGTCGTGCAACAGGCACCACTTGCTCATGATGCTACCGCCACGACTCACGATGCCGCACAGGCGGCTGTCGGCCAAATGCACGTTGTGACGACGAATGCCTGCATGAATTGTGAAGTAGTCCACACCCTGTTCGCACTGCTCAATGAGTGTGTCGCGATAGACCTCCCACGAGAGGTCTTCCACCTTACCATCAACTTTCTCCAGTGCCTGATAGATGGGCACCGTGCCAACGGGCACAGGACAGTTGCGAAGAATCCATTCGCGCGTCTCATGGATATTGTTACCCGTCGATAGATCCATCAGTGTGTCGCCACCCCACTTACACGACCAGACAGCCTTGTCCACTTCCTCGTCAATAGACGACGTGGTGGCCGAGTTGCCAATATTCGTATTAATCTTCACAGCAAAGTTGCGACCGATAATCATCGGTTCGCTCTCAGGGTGATAGATGTTTGCAGGGATGACGGCACGTCCGCGAGCCACCTCGTCGCGCACATATTCTGGAGTAATATGCGTCTTGATGCCCAGTGACTCGCAGTTCATGTTCTCACGAATAGCCACATACTCCATCTCGGGTGTGATGATGCCCGCCTTGGCGCAAGCCATCTGGGTGATACCCAGTCCTTTCGCCTTACGTTCATCTATCCACTGCTGGCGCATGCGTGGCAGTCCTTTCTTTAAATCCACCGTATAATGAGGGTCGGTGTAAGGACCGCTGGTGTCATATATATATATTGGTGCGTTGGTTTCTGTGTGTGTCTTTCCATTTTTATCTCGTGTCACAGTAGGCGTCAGGTTCACCTTGGTCATACCCACTTTCACACTGGGATGGATAGTGCCTTGCATATAGGCCTTTTCACGTTGAGCGTAAGCTTTATGGTCGTTGATCATACTTTGTTTTAAATAAATTAAGCGTTAAGAAAAGCTGTTAGAGGACTGGTGGCTTCGGCGCAGTCGGCAATGGCACCTAGACCTGCTTCGTAGGCCTGTCGGCCAGCAATCACGGCCTGACGGAAGGCGTCGGCCATGCGTACGGGGTCGCCAGCTACGGCAATGGCTGTGTTCACCAGACAGCAGTCGGCACCCATCTCCATGGCTTCGGCCGCATGACTGGGTGCGCCAATACCTGCATCTACCACCACGGGCACGGTGGCCTGGTCTATAATGATCTGCAGGAAGTCCTTCATGCGCAGTCCTTTGTTGGTGCCGATGGGGGCAGCCAGCGGCATAACGGTTGCTGCGCCAGCCTCCTCCAGGTGTTTGCACAGCGTGGGATCTGCCTGACAGTAGGGCAACACCACGAAACCCAGTTTCACCAGTTGCTCGGTGGCCTTCAGTGTCTCTACCGAGTCGGGCAAGAGATAGCGTGGGTCGGGATGGATCTCCAGCTTCAGCCAGTTGGTGCCGAAGGCCTCTCGTGCCATCTGGGCTGCAAAGATAGCTTCCTCAGCATTGCGCACGCCCGACGTGTTGGGCAACAGCTGTATGTTTTTGTTCTGTGTGATGTGTGTCAGCAGGTCGTCATCCTTATCACCGAGTTCGATGCGCTTCATAGCCACCGTCACCATTTCCGTCTCACTAGCCTTGATAGCCTCTGCCATCAGGGCGTTGTTGTTAAACTTTCCCGTTCCCAGAAACAGGCGCGAGTTGAACTCACGACCTGCGATTACTAATTTACTCATTATCTACAATCTTTATCAATCTTTTCATTTCATCGACGGGGTCCACCGCATTGATGACTGCACCACTGATGGCAATCCCCGTCACGCCGGTCTTCATAATGCTGGGCACATCAGCTGCTGTGATGCCGCCAATGGCGACGATGGGCAGGTCGATATGCTCGTTTCTCATCCGTTCCGTGATTTGTCGGTAGCCCTCAAGTCCCAACACCGGCGACAAGCGCTCTTTGGTGGTGGTGAACCGAAATGGGCCGCATCCTATATAGTCAGCTCCAGCCTCAGCGTGTGCTTTCACGTCGTCGAACGTATTGGCCGTGCCACCAATGATATAGCCATCGCCCAACAGGCGACGTGCCTCGGCTATCGGCATATCGTTCAGTCCCAGATGGACACCGTCGGCATGCAGTTCTTTTACCAACTCTACGTGATCGTCAATGATCAGCGTGGCGCCAGCGTTTTGACACATCACCTGTGCCAGCTTTGCGGCCCGTCTTACTTCCTCAATGGGGGCGTTCTTCATGCGCAGCTGCACCCATCGGCATCCGCCTTGCAGGGCCAGAGCAATCGTGTCCAAATAATTATACTGGTCGTTGTAATGACTAATAAACTGTATCATCCGCCACAAGCAGCTTTAATAATTATCACTTCGCTACCAGCGTTGAGGCATGTCTCAGCCCACGCTTGTCGCGGTACCATTCTCATCTCCATCGCCATGGCGATGCCCTTTTCAGGCAATCCTAGTTCATGTGCCAGTTCTTCTAATGTAGCAGCCGCTGTCTGCTGTTCTTTCCCATTCAGTTTAATAGTCATAACCCTTAAACAAAAAAAGCTCGGGCAAAGACCCATTGGCGGTCCTTACCCGAGGTTTATAATTATAATCAGTGCTCATTCCCTACGGCAGCATTACCTGCATCAGGTCAATGGGTATAATCTCAGCCTCCTGCATTTCTTCTTATTTTAATAAGAAAGGTAAGCAAAAAGCACCCCGAGTAATTTGTTCTGCGTGCAAAGGTACGAATATTCTATCAAATTGCAAAGAAAATCTTCACTTTTCTTTCTTTTTATTATTATTTAAGCTTGATAGCATCCGCAATGGCCTTGGCCATCTGTCCTGCTCCCTTCTCGTTGGGATGTATCATATCGCGCGTCATGCTGGCCTCGTCGGTGAGCACAGCATGGAGGTCGATGATGGGCAGTTTGTTCTTCTTAGCCACCTGCTGGATGGCAGGAATGACGCCGTTGACGATGACAGAGTCGGTGATGCCCCACTGGTCGCGGAAGGCCTTGATGGGCGTACAGAGATAGATCTGCGGATTAGAGGGCAACTTACGCAGCGTGTTGATCATCGTCTGCATGTCACGTGCAAACTCTTTCGAGTGCTTGCTCCAGATGAAATCCTTCGAATCGTTTGTACCCAGTTTAATGACAACGATATTGGGTTGGAAGGCCTGTGCATCGCGCCATGCCTGCTCTATCATGTAAGGATGGTCACCATTGTTCAGCATGGTGCGTGCGCCCACGCCATAGTTCTTCACATGATAGCCCTTGCCCAGTATCTTCTGCAGTTGTGCGGGATAACCTTTCAGGTCGGCCATGTCGATGCCCGAACCATCGGTGATGCTGTTGCCGATACATGCCACGCGGATGGCATCCCTGCGAGGCGCCTTGTGTGTGTCGAGCCATGTGGTGAGGTCGTTCAGCATCTGCTGGTGGTACGTCCAACTGTCGCGGAAGCCAAAGCCGTGACCGCCCGTGGGATAGATATACATGGCACAGTCGTTGCCGGCACGGCGCATCGACTCATAGTAGCGCAGACAGTTGTTCACCACAGGCACCACCTGGTCGTCGCTGGCCGTGAAGATAACGGCTGGCGGTGTCAGATGACGGCGCACCGCATTCTGGTTAGACCACTGCTTCACCAGCTGCTCGTTCTCCATGCCATCTTTTCCCAGGAATCCCTCGCTGCTACCGCGATGGCCCTCGCGCGGATTTATTGAGATGACGGGATAGAACAGGATGCTGAAGTTGGGGCGACAGTCAAACTCGCTATGTGTAGATACCGACGAAGCCAGATGACCGCCTGCCGAGAAGCCCATGATACCCACGTCGTAGGGGTTCACATGCCAGAAATCGGCCGAGTCGCGCACCATGCGGATGGCCGTCTGCGCGTCGCTCAGCGGGATATTTCTATCGCCCTTCGGCATGCGATATGTCAACACAAAGTAGGCAATGCCCTGCTTATTGAAATACTCAGCCCAGTCGTGTCCCTCGTGCTGAAGAGCCAGGTGACTATAGCCACCGCCAGGACAATCGACCACAGCCCTACCCGTCGGCATGTCGGGCAGATAGGCCACCATGTTTGAAGCCCCGTCGGGCGTGATGTTTACTGTGAACTTGCGTGCAGTCTGTGCCTGCACGGTCATGGCCACCAGGGCACATGCAAAGAGTAATAGTCGTTTCATTGTTGTTTTTGGTTGTTAGTTACCAACGCGCAAAGGTATGACAAAAATCCCAAACTGCCAAGTCTTTCCAAAGAAAAGAGTGCGAGGAGGCACGTCTTCAGGGTGGTTTTCCTATTCCCTGAGACCCCCAAAGGCGCCGTATTACGCATCAAGATATCACACACGCATCGAAAAAAAAAGAACACGGGGATGCGTCTGTTTTGACACATCCCCGTGAACATTTGAAGCGCCTGAAGCGCAATATCTGATTTTACTTCACAAACTCTGATGGTATCTCAGGCATGGCACCATTCTGCGTACACACATAGGCCGAAACCTGAACGGCGGTGTGATGCGCATCGGGCACACACTTGCCATTGAGGATAGAACCCACAAACGAACCCGTGAACGAGTCGCCTGCACCAACGGTGTCGGCCACCTTAACCTTGGGCGTCTCCTGGAACGACATCTGACCAGGTGTGAACACATACGAGCCATTAGTACCGCAAGTCAGCACCAACATGTCGAGGTTGTACTTGCCGAGGATGAGCCAGCACTTGTTCTCCATATCAAGACCGGGATAACCGAACATGCGTCCTATCAAAACGAGTTCCTCGTCGTTGATCTTCAAGATGTTGCAGCGCTGCAGCGACTCTTTGATAATCTCTTTCGTATAGAACTGCTGACGCAGGTTGATATCGAAGATTTTCAGGCAGTCGGCAGGTGTAGCATCTAGGAACTGCTGGATAGTGCGGCGACTCACCTCATGACGCTGAGCCAACGAACCGAAGCACACGGCACGACAGTTACGGGCAATCTCAGCAATATCTTGATCGAAGGGAATATTATCCCAGGCCACATTTTCTTTTATATCATAACTGGGAACACCTTCTTCGTCAAGTTGCACCTGCACCGTACCTGTGGGATAAGGCACACGTGGCAACAAATCATTGAGGTTGTGTTGGCGTAGCGCCAAAAGCGTCTCCTCAGCCAGTTCATCCTGTCCCAGAGCGCTAACGGCAATCGTATTATCCATGCCCAGGAACTGTCCGGCATGATATGCGAAGTTGGCAGGTGCGCCACCCAGTTTCTTTCCCTCGGGAAGCATGTCCCACAAGACCTCGCCAAGTCCTACTACATAACGTTTCTGATTCATAGTTCTATGCGGTTTTTAATTGTTTGATATACGTAAAGAGATAGATGACGCCTACTGCCATCACGACAACTGCACCAGCCTGACCAAAGCCATCGCTCATGAAGCCCATGAGCAGTGGGAAGATGGTGCCGCCAAAGAGTCCCATAATCATCAAGCCACTCACCTCGTTCTGCTTGTCGGGCATCGACTCCAGTGCTGTAGCGAAACACATCGAGAACACGTTCGAGTTGCCATAACCAACCAAAGCAATGGCAAGATAGAGTTCCCACTGTGCCTGTCCGATGAACAGCAACAACATTGACAGGGCCATCATAACAATACTGACAATGAAGAAAGTGCGCATCCTCAGCACACGCAGGAAAAACGAGCCAGTGAGACATCCCACCGTACGGAAGATGAAATATAGCGAGGTGGCGAAGGCAGCCTCATCAAGGGTCATGCCAAGACGTTCCATCAGAATCTTTGGCGCTGTGGTATTGGTTCCCACATCGATGCCCACGTGACACATGATACCCAGGAACGACAGCAGAACGATAGGCGTACCCAGCAGTTTCAGACATTCCATAAACGAAGAAGCCTTGCCCTCAGGAGCGGGCTCGTCAATTGGTGTTACAAAAAGCAGGATGGTGGAAAGCACACCCACTATGAAGAAGATGCCAAACAACACGCGCCAAGAAAGTCCAAACTCAGGTATCACCATTGTGGCGCCCCACATAGCTAGGTAAGGAGCCGAGAACGAGGCGATGGCTTTTACAAACTGTCCGAAGGTGAGCGTTGAAGCCAGATTGCCACCCCCCATCACGGTAGATACCAGCGGATTGAGCGACGTCTGCATCAAGGCATTGCCAATGCCCAGCAGAGAGAATGCCACCAACATGATGCCAAAGGTCTCACCAAACAGTGGCAACAGCAAAGACACCACCGTGACGACAAGCGACAGCAACACGGTCTTTTTGCGACCTATCTTATTCATCAGCATGCCTGTAGGTACACTGAAGATCAAGAACCAGAAGAATACCAACGAAGGAAACACGTTAGCCACCGAGTCGCTCAGCAACAAATCCCTCTTCACATAATTGGAGGCGATGCCCACCAAGTCCACGAAGCCCATGCAGAAAAAGCAGAGCATCACAG
This sequence comes from Xylanibacter brevis P6B11, assembly GCF_000621825.1. Lineage (NCBI taxonomy): Bacteria > Pseudomonadati > Bacteroidota > Bacteroidia > Bacteroidales > Prevotellaceae > Xylanibacter > Xylanibacter brevis. Next base: position 234,366 of record NZ_JHXG01000003.1, on the reverse strand, counting down.
GAATCAGATAAATAGACTTATTTTGTTTCATATCATTCAATTTTCAATCCTTAATTATTAATTTGATATACAACGGCCTTTCCACCCTTCACCTTTATATTATTATAAGGCTCGGCAGGGAACACCAGATTCGTCATAGCCATCTTGCCATCGGCATCGAACACCTCGATGCTGCATCGGTCAATAAAGATGCGTAACTGTTTGATGTGTCCATAGGTTGGTGCAACGGTCACACAAGGGAAGCTCTCGCTGAAACTAGCATCACAAGACTTCGTGCGGTCCATCGAGAACTGCTGCTTGACGGCATCGTAGGTCATCACCACCTGCTCGCCCTTTACATTAGAAAGAACAATCTCGGCCTGTGATTTCACGTCAACCACAATCTCGCAAGCCTCCGTGGGATGTTTCACCTTTTGACCACGAAGGGCCAACATCTCTTTGGCAGGAACCACACTGAGATAGGTCTCCTCGCCACAGGTAAACAGCCCTAGGTCACGAGGGATGCTGTTTGCAGAGCGGAACTGCTTTGTAGGCACCTGGTTGGCATATTGCCAATTGCTCATCCATGCCAGCACCACCCTACGGTTCTCAGGGGCGTTGTAGAACGATACCGTGGCATAGTGGTCTTTGCCATAATCCATCCATTTGGTGACCTTTGGCATCGACTCGCAGGTGAACTTATGACCATCAAAATGACCAATGAAATACTGTGTCGCACTGCCTCCAAAGGGGCCACCGGGGTTGATATTACAAATCAGCACCCACTTGTCGTCAATCTTGAATAAGTCGGGACACTCCCATACACCGCTATGGTTGCCATACTCCTTGCCAAAAGCGCTCTCGTACTTCCACTCTTTCAGGTCGTGCGATGAGTAGATGCGCATCTCCTGACCGGCAGCCAGTATCAGATTCCACATCTGGGCATCCTCGTTCCAGAAGGCATTCGGATCGCGGAAATCGGGCACATCGCTGGTAAACATCACGGGATTGCCAGAAAACTTCTTGAAGCTGCGTCCGCCATCCTTCGATACAGCCATAGACTGCGTCTGGTGCATACCGGCAGAAGTATAGAATGCCACCACCGAGTCGCCGGCGGTTACACACGAACCACTGAAGATGCTGCCCAGCCAGTCGGGCTCAAGGGCAATGGGTTGTGATTCCCAATGAATCAGGTCGCGCGAGGTAGAGTGCCCCCAGTGCATGTTCTCCCACTGCGAGCCATAAGGATTATACTGATAATAAAGGTGCCAGACACCACCGGCAGCACCTGCCTGCCCATCGTTGCCTGTCGGCGATGACGGCATATAAAACATGCCATTGGGATCGTTCATCCATCCATACTGCGGGGTGTGATGATAAAGTGGACGGAAATGCTCACGGTTAGCCACATCGAAAGTGTCGGAATAGGCCATGTCGCGCCAGCAAACAAACTCGCTGACGGCACCCTTCTGGCGACGGTCTCCGTGAAACTCTATATCCATTAGGCAGGCATCATTCAGCTCGTATGGCACCCAATAGTCCACACGATCAATGGCCAACTTCACGTTGAGCCGTTTCACCATATTATTATATGCATCCAGCACGGCAATAGAAGCGATATCTTCGGTTTCCTGTATTGGAATCAAAAGATAGCGTGAGTTTTCTGTAATCTTCAACATGGCATGACTGTCGCCCAGCACAATGGGCGACACATGTGCCGTTATACCTGTTGCCATCGCAATGGCTGTCAAGAATGATAATAACTTTTTTGCGTTCATATATTCGAGTTTTTAGTTTCAATATCAATGTTATCCTGAACGCAATCTCTTACCCTTACATTATCACCAAACCTTTTACCAAATAACCTATATTTTACTGTTGTTCGATGCAAAAGTAAGTGTTTTTTTCCTTTTCAGTTATCATTCTTGTTACAAACAATAGGAAAATTCGTTCATAGCAACATTTTTGCGCACATTGAACGAATATTTTCCTAATTGTTGGAAGGCAGGGAGAACATCATCACGGCAGCGAGGCCATTGATGATGTTTGTTCCCCAGACATTCATAATAGTATTAATTTAATATTGAGTGACCTTAACATTGCTAACAGTCACCGCACCGCCATAACTATTGATGCTCCAGTTGTTGTTCTGTATGCCATAGATACGGTTGGTGTAGCAAACATTATCGTTGATGTACATCACACAAACCGAGTTGTCGGTGTAGATATCAATCTGATAGGTATTATCCTCAGGACGTGGCACCTCGTAGCCATCGATAGCCTCGATGAAACCTTTACCTTCCTCACCCTCCTGTTCGAAGTTCACCTTACGCTTTGCGCCACCGGCCTCGGGGTTAACCATCATGGTGTAGTACTTCTTGGCATTGGCACTACGTACCAGCGAGATACCGAATCGGTCGGCATCGCCTTCGGTCTTCACCGTCATGCTGATATGGTTGTGATAGCCCAGTCGGTTGAACATCACGTAGGCACCTTCACCAGTGAGTTGACTGTTGTCATAGCCATTGCTGGCCACCACCTGTAGGTTCTGCTGCTTGTTGTACTTTGCTGCCATTGCAGGCACCTCGCCCAACGAGATGGTTCCGTCTTCATGCTGAATAATCTTATGACAAACCAGTGCGCCACCCCAGTTAGGTTCGCCACCAGCGCCCACATTGACATTCTTGGCATCGATGTCTGCACCCGAACGGTAAGGACACCATCCCCATATATAGCGGTCGGTGCCGTTCGAAGCTGTCTTACCGGCATAGAAGCCACGGCTATCCAACACGCCCTCCTTATAGTCGGGCCATACTTTAGGATCATTCAGACAGGCTTTCAGCTCTTCCCAGCTCTTGGCCTTGACATACTTCATCTTACGACTCCAATTGACGGCCTGGCCTTCGCTGAACACTAGATACCACCAGTCGCCCATCTTGAACACATCAGGACATTCGCACATGCGTTCCCACACCATATTGAACTGTCCTACGTGCTCCCAGTTTTTCATATCAGCAGACTTAAAGTCGGCAAATTTAGGATCGCCGCCATAAGAAGGAGCCGTAGAGATTACCATATGATAGAGGCCATCGTCGGCCACAAATATCTGTGGGTCACGGAAGTCCCAGCCAGAATAGCCATAGTCAGGTCCATGCAACTGCCAAAGGTTGTCGCGAGTCCAGGTCTTAAAGTCGGCCGATGTGGCACGCATCACAACCTGGCGATCCTTGCAGTCGGGGTTCTCACCAGTATAGTAGATGTAGTACAGGCCCTCGCTTTCGTTGTAGTAGCAGCAGCCCGTACCCAGCGCAGCATCCTGCTGATAGTCATTACTTCCCACGGCCAGTACCTCGCCTATTGACTGATAGTTGCAGCCATCGGTGGTCTGAACGCCCCAATAGGGGTGGAAGCAATACTTAGCATTGTCGTCATAGTCCTGCAGGTACATCACCTTGAAGTTGCCTGCCTTCTGATCGTAGAAAGGCATTGGGTCGCCAACGCGTCCGAGTGCAGGCTTAAAGTAAGTCAAGAAGGCATTCTCGTCAACTGGCGTATAACGCTCTTCGCTGCTACTCCAGTCCTTGGCAGGATCACCCACTATCTTGTCGTCAGAGCAAGAGAAGAGCGCGATGGCAGCCAAGCAAAGACTCATCACTGTCATTGTGTTGGGCAATTTGTTTATGATTAAAGTGTTCATATTGTTCTATTTAAATAAGGTTAGACAGTTATTGATTACTCACCGGTGAGATAATGATAGGCATTCATCAGTATTTTGCCCATATTCTCATGGTAAACAGAAGTATAGTCTGTAGGAGAATACCAGTCGAGCAGACCAGCACCGAAACAGATGATACCACCCTTTCCAAACTCACCATTGTAGTTTTTCAGTTCCCAAGAAGAAATCTCGTTGCCATGACCTGTCAGGCGGCGTGCCTTTCCACCTGTCACTTCGTCGAACTTCTGATAGAGAGCGTCGTCTGAAACGCCATCCCAGTGGTACTGTGATGCAGAGTTACAGATGGTGTAGTCCTTATCAAGCGTGTAGATAGCCTCGGGGTTAGCCGGGTTGACAACAAGTCCCTGCCACAAAGCATGACTCTTGTCGAATACGGGAAGCGTCCAGGGATCGTCGCCCATCTGTGGACCACCTTCGCCATTGCCACCCCAACAGTTGTTTGGACAACCGTCTTGTGGCATAGCGCCCAATGCCGCTGCCAGGTTAACGCCCATGCGCTGCAGCACGAAAGCGCCACCTTTCTTCCAGTATTCCTTCAACTTTGGCAATGCCTCCATGGCACTCTTCTCACCTCCCTCAAAACCAGAGAAAGAAGTATAGGCACCCGTCTGGCGGTGGAAGAAGATAAACTTACACTCGTCCAACAGTCCATCGAAGTTGGCTATCTGTTCCCAAGAGACATAAGCCGAGCCCTGAATATTACTGGTCAGCCATTTGGCTGCAGCCTTCTCTTCGTCCTTCAGGTCGTCAACGTTTGCTGCATTACCTGCAAAGATAGCCACGGGCTTGTCGATAAGCACAATCTTCACGGTATAGGTATTCGTGGCCGTACCGTCGTTCAGCGTCAACTGGAACGGATTTTCAGGATCACTGAAATCAGCCGTTGAACCACTGGCAGGGAAGCTGACAGCATCCTCGCTATTGTCCACGGTAAAGGAAGCATTGCTCAAGTCGATACCACTGATGCCCAACACATAAACCGTGATGGTTTTATCGTCCTCATTGATAGCACCCTTAATGCCCGAGAGGTAGAAATTATAAAGTTTGGCCTCATCGTTACGTACGGCAATGCGATACTCCATCATCAGGTCGCCATTGGTGATGCGCAATGTTTGGTCGGCCTCCACGTTAATGTGGTCGCCCTGCTTCATGCTGCTGGTGGCACCTGGCGAAACAATCAGACTGGTTACAACCATGTCGTTCTTAGCCATAAAATCGACAGGTACCTTTACTTTTATTAGTTTAGTCGCCATATCAATGGTTCCCTCGTACTTATCGTTTAGCACAAACTTCTGCACCAGACAGTCGCCATCCACACTGAGACTACCCGTACGGTCGTCAGAGCAGGCAGCAAACCCACAGGCCACCATCAATGCACATATGATATTAAATATTTTAGTCTTCATAATATTCCGTTTTATGTTCATTTTACCAATTACCACAGTTTTGAGTGTACTTACCATTAGAAGCAGCCATCTGTTCATGAGGAATAGGCAGGTATTCGTTCTTATCGGCCACAAACTGTGCACCCTCTAGGAATTTAGCGCTCTTACTCTCACTGGCATAGAAGCTATTGATTACGCTGGCTGCCTCACCCCATCGTACAAGGTCGAAGAAGCGCTCGCACTCCATGGCCAGTTCCAGACGGCGTTCCATCTTGACAATGTTCAAAGTCTGGGCTTTGTCGTAAGTGCCTTCGTAAGGTTTCACATTGTAACGCACATTCAGAGTGCTGGGATAGTTGGCCACAACACTGCTGGACTGCATGCTCTTGGCGCGATTGCGAAGCTTGTTCACCAGCTGGATAGCCTCGCCGGTCTTGTTCAACTGTGCCAATGCTTCTGCACGCATGAGCAGCACATCAGCATAGCGGAACACGATGCGGTTCATCGATGTAGCCCACTGGTTGTCTGCATTGAAGATATACTTGTCTGTCAGGTCGGGATCAACACACTGCTTCAGAGAGATGAAGTTGCCATAGTTGCCATTTGAACGGCTCCAAGGTTTACCTTCTCCGATGGTGAGCTTAGGACTGGGGTTGAACATAAACTGTGTGCCAGGCATACCTACGGTGATGAAGAGTCGTGGGTCAACAGTCTGACTGTTGCCGACGGTCTTTCCCACAAGCACAGCATAGTCCGTGGCATTAGCCTCATCGAACATCGGATGACCTTCAAAGTCGGTCTTATAGGCATTCACCAGGTTGTGCGATGGTTTGTAGAAGTCGCAACCGCCCAGAATACCTTCTAGCTCGGGTGGAATCAGACGGTTAGAGAAGTTCAGGTTACCATAGTTAGTGCCATCGTTCTTTGAATATTGAATAGCCCAGATGCTCTCTTTACCATTCTCATAAGCTTCCTCCGGACGGAAGTTATTGTGCAAGTCACCCTCCAGATCATAGCCGCGATACAGGGAGAGCTCGGTGTATTCCACCACCTTCTTCAGGTCGTCTTCATTGATGCTGGTCACCTGATTGCTATTGGCATCGTCCTGACGATAGGCTTTATAGAGATAGGTCTTAGCCAGGAAGGCTGCGGCTGCCGACTTATTAGGGCGTCCTTTATCAGCCTGAGTCTGAGGCAGATGCTCGTAGGCATAGTTCAAGTCTTCGATAATCTGCATCCAACCTTCGTCGTTACTATACTCAGTGTTTGAGATATTCTTAATATCCTCTTCTTCCAGATTGGGCTTATTGACGAAAGGAATCTTCTTAAACAGTCGTTTCAGCTGGAAATGACCGTAGGCACGCAGGAAGCGCATCTCGGCTATGCGCTCTTGAACGGCAGCATCGTTCTGGTCGCCATTCGACAGCACGTTGAGACAAAGATTAACGCGCGACAGATACTTATAGAGTCGAGTCCAGATAGAACTGAAGTTCCAGTCGGTAGTCATCACACCAGTACACAGTTCCAGATTGTGGAAAGGCGTACCGTCTGAGTGGTCTGCACCACCAACATAAGCATCGTCCGAGCGGGTATCATAATTCCACAAAGAGAACGAAGCGTTCATATCCTCGATGGTTACCAAGCCGGCATACGCCGACGTCAGGATATTGTCTGCATTGGCAGGGTTCTTAGCCTGTTCCTCTGTCAGTGTAGCCTGTGGCAATTGATCGTCGAGGAAATCAGAGCATGACGTGAAGCCACCAAATGCGCAACATGCAACAATTGCTTTATATATAGTCTTCATAATGATCAAATTTCGATTATCAGTTATCAGTTAAAACGATACATTCATACCGAATGTGAGGTTGAGGGGGATAGGATAGCCAAAGCCTGGGTTCTCAGGATCTACGCCAGTAAACTTGCTGCTCTTGATGGTCAGCAGGTTTTGTGCTGAAGCATAGAGACGTACACGTTCCATCTTCATCTTGCTGACAAGCGTCTTGGGCAAGTTGTAGCCCAACTGAATGGTACGCAACTTAGCAAAAGAGCCATCCTCGATATAGTATGAAGACAGGCGACCTTCGTTGGCAACATCACGGGTGCTCAGCGCGGGGATGTCGCTACCAGGATTAGCAGGACTCCATGCGTCGAGAACGCGGGTGCCCTTGTTCAGATAGGGAAGGTTCACCTTATCATAAGTATTGGTCCAGAAGTCGGTCTGCGTCTTATAGTCGTAGCAGTTGACGTCAACGCCCTGAACGCCCTGCCAGAACATAGACAGGTCCCAGTCCTTATACTGCAAGTATATATTCAAGCCCCACGTAAAGTCGGGTGTGGGATTGTAGATCCAAGCCTGGTCACTCTCGTTGATAGTGCCGTCTTTAACCACATCAAGATAGCGGATGCGGCCCAGTCCTGCAGCCTCCTGAGAGGCATGATTACTAATCTCATCCTGCGTACGGAACAAGCCGTCGGCCACATAGCCCACCTCTGAATACATGGGGTGCCCGATGATGCTGAACACGCCATTGCCACCATAGGTACCTGCCGCAGCAACCGTCTCAGGCAGTTTGGTCACTTCGTTGGTGTACTTACTGATGTTACCAGTGATATCCCAAGAGAAACCGTTGGCCAGTTTATGACGATAGCCCAACGAGAACTCCCAACCAACGTTCTTCACCTCGCCGGCATTGATCCACTGCGAAGAACCTTCGCCCTGTGTGCCAAGACCCTTCATCTCGACAAGGATGTCAGTGGTCTTCTTATAGAACCAGTCAAAGCTACCATAAATATCTCTGTTAAGGAGCGAGAAGTCAAAACCAAGGTTATGCTGCATGGTCGTCTCCCATTTAATATCCTCGTTACCAATCTGCTTGCGGATATAGCCACTGGGGAGGTTGGTGCCACCATTACTACCGGTGATGTCGTAAACCGTACCTGCAGGGGCCGCACCATTCCACAACTCTGTCGTAACCACAGGTGCATACATCGTGAAGCGAGCGGTATTCGAGATTTCCTGGTTACCGGTCATACCCCAAGAGTAGCGCACCTTCAGGTCGTCGAGCCAGCTTCGCGTGCCTTCCATGAATTTCTCCTGAGTGATACGCCAGCCTGCTGATGCAGATGGGAAGGTACCATATCTGTTGTTCTTACCGAAACGGCTGGAACCGTCACGACGTAAGGTGAAAGAAGCCATGTATGTATCATTATAGGTATAGTTGGCTTTTCCGAAGAAAGATACCAGCGAGAAGCCACCGCCAGAGCCCTCGGCCACTTGTCGACCAGAGCCTGCTGTGGGCCACATATAATCGGTAGTCAGCACAGCCATCCCATAGCGGCGAGCATTACTCCAGTTATCGTCAGTACGGTTCAACTCCGTACCAACCATGGCATCAGCACGGTGCTTGCCAATCTCCAGATTATACGTAGCGATGGCGTTCCACATCCAGCGCTGTGCATGTTCCTGGCGCATCTCGGCTGCCGTTTCCGAGTTGGCTATCTTACCATTAGCCACCGGATACTGGAAGTTGCGCTGCTGCTTCTGACTGTAGTCCAAGCCAATCGTAGAACGAATCATAAAGTTCTTAAACGGTGTGATACTGATATGGGCATCACCGAAGATACGCCACATGGTGTATTCGTTGTCTTTGGTTCTTGAAAGCATGCTCAGTGGATTCTCGCGCTCGGGGAAAGCGCCTACGGGCTGAGCATACTCACCATTTTCAGCATAGATGGGGAAGTTAGGACTGAACTGCAGGGCGTTTCTAAGTATGTCGCCAGGAGCATCTGTTCCCTTGGTGCGGTTCAGGGTGAAGTTCTCACCAATAGTGACGATATCGTCCAACAGCTTATACTCGGTGTTGGCACGTGCCGAAAGTCTACTGAACTCCGACTCTTTGATCGTACCCTTGTTGTCGTAGTAGCCCATAGAGAAGAACGAGCTGCCCTTTTCCGAGCCACTGCTCACAGAGAGGTTATACTGCTGAACGATGCCCGTGCGAGTCACCTCGTCAAACCAGTCGGTATCACCTGCATGAAGGGTGCCATTGGTGTCCAGATAGTTGTCCATCGTCACACCGTAGAGCTGAGGATGACCATTCTGGTCGTAGCCCCAGTCAAAGTTATACCCCACAATATTCTTATTGGGGTCCTTGCCGTCGTTCACGTTGGCCTGCCAAAGGGCCTGTCCAAACTCACGCGCATTCAGGGTCTTTATCTTATGCGCATAGAACGATGCAGCCACGCTGCCGTCAAAGTCCACCCTTACCTTACCTTCCTTGCCACGCTTGGTCGTGATGATTATCACACCGTTGGCAGCGCGCGAACCATAGATAGAAGCCGAGGCGGCATCCTTCAGCACCTGGATGCTCTCAATGTCGTTGCCGTTCAGCTCGTGCATACCAGACTTGGTAGGCACACCATCTATAATATATAGAGGATCATTATTGTTCAGCGTACCCAAACCACGAATACGTACCGTTGCGGCGCCCGAGGGATTACCGTCGGCTGTGATGTTCATACCCGGCACACGTCCTTGCAGAGCTTTCATGGGGTTGTTCTCGTTCTGCTTGGCCAGTTCACCAATATTTACCGTCGAGACAGCGCCCGTCAAGTCAATCTTGCGCTGAGTGGTATAACCTGTTACCACCACTTCCTGCAGCACCTGATTGTCGGGCTTCAGTTCCACGCGCATGCCATTCTTTGCCGGCACTTCCTGTGGCTGATAACCGATGTAGGTAACCACCAGCACCTTGCCAGCCTCCACTTTCAAAGTGAACTCACCATCGAAGTTGGTCACTGTTCCGTTCGCTGTGCCTTTTTCCTTCACCGTGGCACCGATGACTGTTTCGCCAGTTTCATCGACCACTGTACCCGAAACTGTTGTCTGTGCATACATCACCGTACAAAACAGCAGGGTAAGGAAACTCAAAAACACTCGTTTTGCTTGTTTCATTAGCTTTCAGTTTTTAGTTAATACTTCTGTTAGAATAATTATGCCACAAAAGTAAATAATATTAGTAGCTATAGATTGAAAATATCGTTCATACCACCCAAAAATTGTTGCAATGTAACATTTTTACGATGGAATGAACGATATTTGATATTTCAATAAGGTTTACTTTCTGACGTCGCCAGGCACCATGCCATAGGCTTCTTTAAAACATTTGGTAAAATAGGATGGTGCCGTGAAGCCTACAGCATAGGCCACCTCGCTGACGCTCTTGTCTGTGGTAAGCAATATCTGATAGGCGCGATTCAGACGCGCAGTGCGAAGCAACTCTACGGGCGAGGCCCCCGTAATAGCCTTCACTTTGCGATAGAGCTGAACACGACTGAGGCTCATCGCAGAGGCCAGATCATCCACACTGAGGTCACTGTCCTCCAGACGGGTTTCCACCACTTCACGGAAATGCGAGATAAACGAGCCCTCCACCGGACCGGCATCCGTTCCCTGCTCTTTCACAACGTCAGCAGGTGTCTGCTGTTCTGCCACAGGAGCGATGGGCTCCATGTTCCATAGGGTGTTTGTCACACGTTCGCGCTGAATAGCCACCTTGTGCAGATGCTGCAGGTAAGACAAGACAATCACGAGCAACAGTAGCACAATCACACCTATAGCCAACCAGTTGATGACGTGCTGCGTGTTCAGTTTCTGCAGATAGGAGTCAGCCTTTTGATGAATCTGGTCCAGCCGATGCGTCTGTCGCATCAGCTCTTCGTTCTGCATCAGCAGCACCTTGGCATTGTCGTGAGTCACGAGGGCCGACATCATCATCGTCTCTTTTTCGTAGGGCTGACCTTCCAGTATCTTCACCGCCAGGTCTATCAGTTGATCTCCATGGGTGGGATAGATATAAGAGGCTTCCAACAGCGAGTCGCGCACCAGCTGAATACCGCCGCCCTGCCCCTGAAGACCATCAATGCCACAATACAGCACCTTGCTGCCTAGAGCTTTTCTCGCCCCCATCGCAGTGCGGTCGTTGGCGCCAAACACTAGGTCCACGTGTTCGTTTGGGTGGTTGGCCATCCACTGGCGTGTCGTCTTATACCCCGTTTCTTCGGTCCAGTCACCTTGCAACGAAGCCAGCAGCTTAATCTGTGGTGCGTTTTTCAAAGCATCAATAAAACCATTGTGGCGTTCGATAGCAGGCGAAGAACCTTCCAGTCCTTTGATTTCCAATACCGAGCCCCTGCCATGAAGACAAGAAATGATGTACTCACCCATCACTCGCCCCATCTCATAGTTGTCGGCACCGATAAAGGCAGTATATTTTCTGGAGTTCGTTTTTCGCTCAGACACAATGACTGGTATGCCCTTATCGTAAGCGCGATCAATGGCGGGAGAAATGGTCTGCACCTGATTGGGAGCCACTATCAGCAGGTCGATGCCTTCGTTCACCAGACTGTCAATCTGTTGCACCTGTCTCTCATCATTATCATGGGCAGCAGCAAACTTCAACTCCACATTATTATGGAAATAGGTTCCCATCTGGAGTTCATAATTCTGCTTGTCGCGCCAGATGTCTTCAGAGCACTGCGAAATACCAACGCGATATTTCGTCTGACGCTCAGAGCACGACATCATGAAAAGCGCGAAACAGATTAAGGACAAAAATAGTTTCTTCATCTGACCAAGTACATCAATTTAGCTTTAGTTTTGCAAAAATAAGCAAAAAATGCAAAACATCCAAGCATTTATTGTTTTTATTTATCCAAAGCAATATACTGCATGATGAAATGTTCGGCTATCGGCAAGAAGCGATCATGGCCCCGGGCATTGAGATGAGCCGTGTCGCGACGACCATTCTGAAAGTAAACATCGCGAAAGCGGTCGTTCTGCGCATATATATTACTATGGTGATAGGCATCAAACACAGGGATGGCACGCGAAGCACACACCTTCAGTATACAGTCCACCACGGCTTCGAAGTTGTGCGCATTCACATCGTTATCAGCCCGCATCCATGGCGTGAAGAAAAACAGTTGTGCGCATGGGTAGCGGTCTATCAGTCCATCGCACAGTTCTGTCAACTTTTCTCTAAACAAATCAATACCAATACTGTCTAGCCGTGTCGCATCGTTATGTCCTGCTATCACCACGATATAGTCGAGCGAGTCATTCATCTCCTGATAGCGGTTTACCATTGCCTTTCCCCAGCGGTTTAGGTCTATAGAAATACAGTTCCCGTTACGCCCGTAATTATAGTATTGCATACCCTGTCGTTGAGCGAACTTATAATGCCAAGTATTTTCCACAGGTTCACGGTGGTTGCGCACATAGCTGTCGCCCAACACGCCAATACGTTTTCCAGCCAGCGGTTGCTGCGCACATACAGCCACGACAGTCCCCATAGCCAGCAGGACAGATAAGAATAGTTGTTTCATTGTTTACTGTTTGTTTAGGAATTAATTTGCAATTGCAAACTTAATCAAAAAACTTTGAAAATTGATTTTTAACCACAAAAATTAGCTTAAATTAAAAAAAAATGTCTTTTTCGTTTTTATGGATATAAAATAATGTCTATATTTGCACCAACTAATTCACTAAGCAAATATTACTAACAAAATAACTTATGATCAAACTTACTGCTATCAAGAAGACTATCATGCCATGTGCAATGATGTGCGCTATGATGCTGTTGACCCCTCCATTCGCTGGATGGCAAAGTGCTTATGCATCTGTTCAACAACAGAAGAGCCAGATCAAAGGTACAGTTGTAGATAGTCAAGGTGAGCCAATCATTGGCGCCAGCGTTGTCATCGTAGGTGGCAAGACTGTTCAAGGTACCGTAACCGACTTCGACGGTAATTTCACGCTGAACGTAGCTCCTGGTACCCAGTTAAAAATCTCTTATGTAGGTTTCAAAGAGACTACCGTGAAAGCCTCTAACGGCATGAAGGTGGTCATCGAAGAAGAATCGACCATGCTGAAGGGCGTCGAGGTTGTGGCCTACGGTGTTCAAAAGAAGGTGACCGTCACAGGTGCCCTTTCTTCCGTTAAGGCCGAAGACCTGGTTCGTACGCCAGTATCATCTGTCAACAACGTGCTGGCTGGTCAGCTTTCAGGTGTGACCACGGTCCAGTACTCAGGTGAGCCTGGTAGTGATGCTGCCAGCATCTTCGTTCGTGGTAAAGCTACATGGGTAGACGCCAACCCACTGATTCAGGTGGACGGTGTTGAACGCGAGATGTGGGACATCGACCCCAACGAAATTGAGAGCATCACCGTACTGAAGGACGCTTCTGCTACAGCTGTATTCGGTGTACGCGGTGCCAACGGTGTTATCTTGATCACCACTAAGCGCGGTGTTGAAGGAAAGGCCAAGATTACTGCTAATGCGTCATTCTCGGCTATGACACCCACCAAGATGATTGAGTTGGCAAACTCTTATGAGTATGCCAACTTCTACAACCAGATGGCATACAACGACTACACCCCAGATCCAGCCAAGCCATTTGCAGCACCATTCAGCGACTATGTCATCAACAAGTTCCGTGATGGAAGCGACCCCATTCGTTTCCCAAGCATGAACTGGGCAGACTACATCATGAAAGATGTAACACTCCAGCAGCAACACAATATTAATATATCAGGCGGTAACAAGAAAGTTCGATACTTCATTTCTGCCGGTATGTTCACACAAGACGGTCTGTTCAAGCAATTTGATGCTGACTACGACTTTGGTTATCAGTATCAGCGTTTCAACTACCGCGCCAACATCGACTTGAATGTCACAAATACGACATTAATGAGCGTCAACGTTTCTGGTAAGGTTGACGATAAGGATTCTCCACGTACAGGTCAAGGATCTGGCGGTATGATCAAAGCCATCTATCAGGCCACGCCATTTGTAAGTCCAGGCATCATTGATGGTCGTTATATTGTTAACTCCGTCTCGTCCACTGACAACCTAAACTTCGACCAAAATCCTGCAAACATGTTGCCATTTTTAGGTAGCTCTCCAATGACCTACTACGCCTATCAGCCTGGTGGTTATCATGACAACAACAACAAATTGAGTTTCGACTTGATTTTGGATCAGAAGTTGGATTTTATTACCAAAGGTCTGACAGCTAAGTTGAAGGGCTCATACAGCAGCAATTTCTCTTCACGTCGCACCACAACAGCGTCTGTAGCCAACTACACGCCAGTGCTTCAGGCAGACGGAGAGACCATCCTCTACCGTAAGAATGCTGAAAGCACACCTCCCTCCTACTCTACTGACATCAGCGGAAAGGGACGTAACTGGTATTTGGAAGGATCACTGAACTATAGCCGTGCCTTCGGTCTGCACACCGTTTCTGCGCTGGCTTTGTACAACCAGAGTAAGGACTACTATATTAACGGTGGCTATCCTGACATTCCTCGTACCTATGTAGGTCTGGTAGGTCGTGTAACCTACGACTGGAACAACCGCTATATTGCTGAGTTCAATATTGGTTACAACGGTTCTGAGAACTTCGCTCCTGGCAAGCGCTTTGGTACCTTCCCTGCAGGTTCTGTAGGTTGGGTGATTAGCGATGAGCCCTTCTTCAAGCCCCTTAAGAAGGTATTCAGTTTCGTTAAGTTGCGTGCTTCTTGGGGTCTCGTAGGTAATGATAAGATTGGTGGCAGCCGATTCATGTATATCCCCGATCCATACTTTGTTAATACCACTGCACTTGCAGAACGTATTGGTAAAGACACCAATCCTTATGCTTACGACTTCGGTGTAGAGAATGGTACCGTTGCGAAGGGCGCTGTAGAAGCAACCAAAAACAACCCTGACGTTTCTTGGGAAACGGCCTTCAAGCAGGACTACGGTATTGATGTAAATTTCCTCAACGACCGCCTGCGTGGCGTATTCGATATCTATCGCGAAAAACGTAAAGACATTTTGCTGCAAGACATGACAGCTCCCAGTATCCTCGGCTTCACCGTTCCATTTAGCAACCTCGGTGAGGTAAACAGCTGGGGTTGGGAAGCATCACTCAACTGGCAGGACAAGATTGGCAGCGACTTCCGTTACTGGGCTAAGTTCAACGTTTCTTACAACCAGAACGAAATTATCGAAAAAAAGGAAGCACCACAAGCCCATGACTACATGTATTATCGCGGCAACCGCATTGGTTCACGCCTTTTGTACAAATTCTGGAAGTTCTACTATGAGGGTGCCGAAGCCGATTACGAAGCACAATTCGGTTCAGCTTTCCCTGTGCAGATGGTAGGAAATCTAATGCCTGGTGACGCTATATTTGTTGACCTCAACAAGGATGGTAAGATTGACGGCAACGATATGTTCCGTGGTAATGCCTATACTGACGATCCAGAATACATCGCAGGTTTAACCCTTGGTTTCCAATACAAAGAATGGTCATTTAACACTCAGCTGACCGGTGCTTGGAACGTTAGCCGTCTCATCTCCGATGTATTCCGTCGTCCATTCCAGGCAGCCAGCACTAACACCGATGGTGGTCTGCTGAAATACCATCTCGACCACACATGGACCGTTGACAATCCATCACAGAGTGCTGAATATCCCCGTGCCACATGGAATAACGCACTTCAGAACTATGCAGAATGCACGCTCTACGAGAAGGATGCCAAGTACCTGCGTGTGAAGACCATCCAGTTGGCCTACGATTTCCATTTTCCATTCATGAAATCACTTGGTCTGAACCAGATGCAGCTGGCCCTCAGTGGCTATAACCTGCTGACATTCTCACCCTACATCTGGGGTGATCCTGAAACACGCGCCAGCAATGCGCCCTCTTATCCATTGCAGCGTACATACACAGCGAGCCTTAAGCTCGGATTCTAATGGTGTTACTGTTTAACATAAAAGAAGAATACAATATGAAACTTCAACATATCATTTACGCCTCCGCAATGGCATTGGTCTCTGGTGCAGCATTTACTGCATGTACCGATGATGTAAAAGTGGGCGATAGCTTTGTAGAAAAAGCGCCAGGCGGAACTGTCACCATCGACACCGTATTTAATAGTGCCGAGTACACCCGACAGTTTCTGACAGGTATCTACGGCATGCAGTACTATGGACTGCCATTCTCGAATGCTTCTGGTCTGCCAACCAGCCAGAACCACTACTGGGGTAAGTTGGATGCACTGACAGACTGTTACCAGATTCACTGGAATGGTACAGCCATCTTCAATTCTTATTATAGCAACACGCTGTCTGCCAACGACGATCCCCTGATTTCATTTAATAATGATAAGGTGTGGGCTGCTGTTCGCCAGGCCTACCTGCTCCTTGAGAATATCGATCGTGTTCCAGGATTGGCAGAGGCCGACAAGAAAAGCTATATTGCCGAAGCCAAGTGTCTGATAGCTGCACGTTATTTCGACCTTTTCAGTGTTTACGGAGGTCTGCCTATCATTGACAAGGTTTTCTCAGGCACAGAGGGTGACTACTCTCATCTGAAACGCGCTACGGTCGAAGAAACCGTTAACTACATGGTTAACCTGCTCGATGAAGCTGCTCCCGACCTGCGCTGGGCATGGGATGGCGACACCAAGGATACTGATGCCTACAACAATACTGGTCGCTGGACGAAGGCAGGTGCACTGGCATTGAAAGCTAAGATTCTGGTTTTCGCTGCATCACCTCTGTTCAACGCCAACGAGGGTTACTATGGAGGTAACTCTGAGGCAGAGAAAGAGCATCTGGTATGGTATGGCAACTACGATCCTGCCCGCTGGACTCGCGCAGAACAGGCTTGCCGCGAATTCTTTGCAGCCAACGGTGAAGCCAACCCCAATAGCGAAACGCTGGGTACAGGCGGCGCGTTTTATGAGTTGAACCAACCCACAGAGAATAGTGCCGATGCTTATCGTCAGGCCTATCGTATGGGATACATATATCAAGGTAGCAAGGAAGTAATCCACTCTACCCGCGTAGCTACCATCTATGGCACACAGGGCACCTATGCATGGTGGAACTGGGTTGGCATCGGTCGAAACTCTTACTGTCCTACTGTCGAGTATGTTGAGATGTTCCCATGGGCAAATGGCGAACCTTTCAAGTGGGACGATGCTGCCAGTGCTCCAGTAGCTCCGTCAAATGCAATCAAGAATAACGCCAACCAGACGGTTAAGCTTGATGGTCAGCTATTCTTCAGTCCTCCACAGAAGTCAGGTAAGAAGACTATCCAGAAATATGCCATCCGCGACCCACGTCTTTACGAGAATGCTATTGTCAATGGTCAGCCCATGACACTTGACTGGAACTCAGGCAAGTCTTCTGGCGACATCTATGAGTTGTGGACTGGTGGCAACAATGTAGGTCAAAGCATCGCTAAAACCGATGGTACCATTGTCGAACAGCTGACATTCAGATATTCTACCGGTTTCGGTACCATGAAGTACTACTTGGGTGAGGAGTATCACCGTAAGTTTATGCACTGGGTATATCTGAGCTACGACGAAATGCTGCTCATGTGGGCAGAAGCACTGGCCCAGACAGGCGATTTGACTGCTGCACTCAACTGCGTGAACAGAGTACGTGCCCGTGTAGGTCTTGACAAGATGGAGAAATTCGACGACGAACTCACTACCGACAAGGACAAGCTCATTGAGGAGATTCTTCGAGAACGTGCTTGCGAGTTGGGCATGAGCAACAACCGCTACTATGACATGATTCGTTACAAGCGCGCCGATTGGATGTGTAAAGAACTGCATGGCATGAAGATTACCCGTCTGCAGAACGTTATGGGCGAGTGGCTTCCCAACTACAACCCATACATTGGTACAGACAAGGATAATGGCTTGGCTGAACCCGACCACTTCAAATATGAGAAGTTCACCCTGCAGAATCGTCGCCGTGTGATGTGGGACATGGATCCAAACGATCTTAAAGTTAAGAAGTGGTTCCTCTTCCCACTGCCAATCACTGAGATAAACAAGGGCTACGGTCTCGTTCAAAACCCTGGCTGGTAAATTTATCAAATTAGTAATTGAAATTGATAATTGATAATTGAAACTACTATGAACAGAAAGAATATATTCGTGCTTTCACTGCTTGCAGGCCTCAGCCTGCCAGCAGCAGCACAGAAAGACAGCATAGCGCAAAAAGGCAACACTTTTGTCCAGCAGACCATCGATGTAGGCGCAGAGAAGACGTTCAGCCGTGAGCAATCTACATCGTCAGCCTCTGTCATTACGCGCGACAATGTGGATAAGCGTTCCGCCAAGAACATCGGCAACTCTATCCTGGGTCAGGGCAATGGTCTGATTTCACTCGATGGAACAGGCTCTTACTTTGCCAAGAATCCTACGTTCTATGTTCGTGGCCTACAGAGTCTCAGCACCAGCACCCCACTGATTCTGGTCGATGGTGTTGAGCGTGAGATTTCTGTAGTATCACCCGAAGAGGTAGAGAACGTTACCATTTTAAAAGATGCTGCAGCCACTGCGCTCTATGGTTATAAAGGTATCAACGGTGCTATTCTCATCACCACCAAGCGTGGTAAATACAACTCCAATGAGATGTCTGTACACTACGACCACCTGATTAACTATCAGACCGACCGTCCTAAGTTCATTGATGGTCCTACCTATGCAGCAGCCATGAACGAGGCTCTGTTCAACGAGGGCAAAGGCGAATATGCACGCTATAGCCAGGAGGCTATGGCAGCGTTCCAAAATGGACAATATCCTTACCAATACCCCAACGTGAATTGGGTAGATGAGACTTTCCGTCATCATGGCGTCACCAACAAAGTGGGCATTGACTTTACAGGTGGTGGCGAGCGTTTCCGCTACTACACCGCCTTGAACCTGCTTTCTGATAAAGGTTTCATCAAGACACCTGATGCTACCAGCGGTTATTCTACTCAGGATAAGTACGTACGCGGTAACCTGCGCATCAATTTGGATATCGACCTGACACCAACCACAATGTTGAAAGCCAACATCTCTGGTTTGCTCAGCGAGAATTCACAGCCTGGCAACGAGGCAACACCTTGGAGCAACATCTACAATTTGCCATCTGCAGCCTTCCCCATCAAGAGCGAAACAGGCGACTGGGGTGGTAATTCAACATGGGCAGGTACTCTGAATCCCGTGGCTTTAACAACCGACGCTGCTTACTTTAAGATTCATGAGCGTGGACTTTTCGCAGACATAACTCTCACACAGGATTTGTCCAGCTGGGTTAAGGGCTTAGGTTTCTTCCTGAAGCTAGGCTATGATACCTACTCAACGCTTTACGAGAATCACAGCAAGAGCTACGTCTATGGAAGCTATCCCGTGACTGGCTGGAATGCTGGCGAGCCCGTATTGGGCGACTACTTCACAGGTGGTGAACGTACCGAAATGGCTCAGGTTGCTGCTACCCGTGCTTTCGCTCGCCGTCTGACGGCTGCCGGCGGTGTCAACTTCGACCGCACTTTCGACGACCACTATGTATATAGCCAGCTGAAGTGGGACTACGACTATCAGCACCTGAATGGTAATAACAACATTATCTACCGTCAGAACTATTCTTGGTGGTCGCACTATGCCTACAAACAGAAGTATATCGCTGAGTTGGCTTTATCCTATAGTGGTTCAAGCCGCCTGGCTCCAAACACTAAGTGGGCTTTTGCCCCTACCCTCTCTGCAGCATGGGTCATCTCAAAGGAGAACTTCATGAAAGACATCAAGTGGATTGATTTCCTGAAGCTGCGAGCCTCTATCGGCAAACTGAACGCCGACTACCTCCCTGGTGACAACATCTGGACCTACTACACGCAGAGCTATTCTATCAGCGGTGCATCTGCCTACTATTTCGTAGATGCAACAGCCGCACAAGATCTTTATGGTACCACAACACTCGGCACCATGGCTACAGTCAACCCCAGCCACGAGAAGGCCACCAAGTTCAATGTTGGCTTCGATGCTACGCTCTTCAAGGGTCTGAACGTGGAGTTTGACTACTTCTTCAATCATCGTTACGACATCTGGTGCTCTGGTGCCGGTGCCTACACAGCCTTGATTGGTTTCGGTACTCCCTACGTCAACCAGGGTGTTGTCAACCAGCACGGTTTCGATGCGTCTATCGACTATACCCACCAGTTTGGAGACGTCACACTCAACATCGGTGGCAACATGACACTGGCAAAGAGCAAGATTAAGGATATGGCAGAAGAGCCACGTGCTTACGACAACCTTGTTCAGACAGGCAATCCTCTCAACTCTATCTACGGACTTGTTTCTGAGGGCATCTTCACCAGTCAGGAAGAAATTGATGCAGCTCCCCGTCAGACGTTCACCACCGTACGTCCTGGTGATATCCGCTACAAAGATGTTAATGGCGACAATGTGATTGATGCCAACGATAAGGTTCGTATGGGCTACAGCGTTACCGCACCAGAGTTGTACTATAGCTTCCATCTCGGAGCAGAATACAAGAACTTCGGTCTTGACATGATGTTCCAGGGCGTAGGTCGCTTCTCGGCCATGCTCAACACAACTGGTTACTACTGGGGACTTGTTGGCAACAGCAGCCTTGCCCAGCAGGTTTACGACAATCGCTGGAGCCAGGAGAACAACAATGCCAACGCAAAATATCCTCGCTTGAGTTCTGAAAGCAATGCCAACAACTACCAGACAAGTGATTTCTGGCTGCGCGACCGTTCATATCTGAAGCTGCGCAACATTGAGTTCTACTACAACGTACCCAAGCAGTTGCTGGCCAAGACCAAGTACATTAATGGTGCCAAGGTATATCTGCGTGGTGTTGACCTCTTCACTTTCGATCATCTCGATGAGGTCGATGCAGCTGCCTACAGCGCAACAACACCTCTTACACGTAGTGTAGCTTTCGGTGTTTCTGTTACTCTTTAACATCAATAACCCAAAAACAAGAAGGATATGAAAATCAAGAATATTCTGAGCCTCACCGCAGTAGTTGTCGCACTCGCTTCATGTGGCGACAAGATGGACTACAAGGAGTATAGCGTTTATGATGAGGACTACGTAAAGAAGACGTTCGGCCGCGCTGCTGGTCTTGTGACGTCGGCCTACAACGATCTGGACACCGACTTTGGCAACTATAGTGGCGCGATGCTGGCATCTGCTACCGACGAGGCAGTGTATAGCCATGCCGGCAACGCCATCGAGAAGTTCTACAATGGTGGTTGGAGTGCATCAGACAATAATGATGGTTCAACATGGACCAAATGCTGGCGTGGTATCAGCTATGCCAACCTGTATTTGGACAAGTTTAAGGACGAGGAGTTTGAGGAATATCTGACCGACGTTGACTACAAACAGGAGTTGGCACAATACAAGAACCTTCAGTACGAGGCCCGTTTCCTGCGTGCTTACTACTACTTCACTTTGGTACGCATGTTTGGTGGTGTGCCCCTGATTACCACCGTTATGGATGCCAACGAGGCAAACGTGCAGCCACGTAAGTCTTCCGATGAGATTTTCGATTACATCATCAGCGAATGCGACGATATCAAAGACCTCATTGTGAAGGACTATTCAAACCTTGGCAACATGCAGCTAAAAAACAAGAATGAGACAGGCCGAGTTAATAACCTCGCCGTTCTTGCTTTGAAAGCTCGTGCCGCCCTCTACTACGCAAGCCCTTTGTTCAATCCCGGCAACGACAAAGAGCGCTGGCATCAGGCTGCCCTTGCCAACAAGGAACTGATTGACGAGTGTAAGAATCGTGGCATGAAGCTTACAGCAGACTATGCAAGCCTGTTCCAAAAGGACAATTGGACCAACACCGAAGAGTGCATCTTTGTGCGTCGTGTGGTTTCATCTACCAATAGTTTTGAGAAGTACAACTTCCCCATTGGATTGGAGAATGCTGGAGGTGGCAACTGTCCTACCCAGAACCTTTTTGAAGCCTACGAGGATGGTGACATCCGTAAAGAAGCAACCATTGCCAAGAATGGCGATCAGTGGCCCAATGCCACATTGGAAACCTTCGTTGGTGGTGCCAACGGACAGCCCATTGCCTATGCAACGCCAACTGGCTACTATCTGAAGAAGTATGTCAACAAGAGTTTGACCATTGGTGCCAGCGGTGCTACCACCGAGCGTCATCACTGGGTGACCTTCCGTTTGGCAGAGTTCTACCTGAACTATGCTGAGGCAATGCTTAACTACACCGATGATGCCTACGCAACTGCAACAGGCCTTTCGATGACTGCCGCACAGGCTATCAACGTGGTACGCACCCGTGCAAAAATAGGTAATATTGCTGATGGGTTGAGTAAAGAACAGTTTGCCGAGAAACTCGAGAACGAACGTTTTGTAGAGCTAGCCTTCGAGGGACACCGCTTCTTCGACCTGCGTCGCTGGAAGAAGGCTGGCGAAGCAAAGTATCGCACCATCAAGGGTGTACGCATCACCAAGACTGGAGAGGACACATTTGACGAACAAGTAATCACCGACAGCAACTCTCGTAAGTACTGGGACGACAAGATGTACTTCTTCCCCATCGCCCAGAGCGAGATATTGAAGTCAGGTGGAAGTCTGAAGCAAAACCCAGGATGGTAACACATCCTGGGGTTACAGATTGAAACTCTAAAACCTTTATTAAAAAACCATTTAATTAACTTAATTACTAATTAAAAACTTAATCTTATGAAAAAGATCTACGTTTTCATGTCTGCATTATTAGCAATGTTTGCTATCAATGCAAATGCCATTCGCGTTCTCTATTCTGAGAACTTTGAGGCAGGTGGTGTTCCTGCAACATGGACCATCAATGGCGGTACAGGCACTATTGCTTCAACAGATGCAAGTAACATTTTCCAATTTGCTCTTGGTCAGAACAATGGTCGTTCTGCCCATGACTTCTGGGGACCTTCAATTTTCGAAGGTATTACAGAAACATCTTACTCGCTGAGTTTTGAAATTCGCTTTGATGCTCAGGGTAACAACCAGTGGAATGGTGAGGTTGCCATTTTTGCTGATGAAGATGGCTGTAAAAATACCAATGGTAATGGTGCTGGTCAGTGGTTGCCATACTCAAAGCTTCCAAACTGTCTGTTCAGTTTGACACAGAATAGCAACGACGAAAAGAAGGTTGTAGGTGCATGTGATTATGACCACACTCACTGGTTTATCAACAACGACTCTACAAAGGTCTTCATTCCAAATTCAGGTAATGCAGCTACATGGTACTTGGTAACTCTGAATGTTGACACTCAAACCAAAGAGGTTTCTTACGAAATCTTCGACTACGACACACAGAAAGCAGCAGCTACTGGTACAAAGACCATGAATGATGAAGAAAAGCTCTTCGCTACAGGTCTTTACCTGATGGCAGCTCGTTATCAGTCTGTTTACAGCATCGACAATCTTCAAGTTTACTTGGATGTAGATTGGGCCAACGATCCCGTTATTGCTTTGACAGGTCTGAATGATTCTGAGCGCACCTATATGATTACTTTCCTTGAGGGTGAGACTTTGCACGTTAAGGGTACAGATGGTGTAGAAAAGACCTATTCTTACAACGATGTTGAAGAAGGTAGCGTATTATATACAACCAAAACCTCTGGTAAACTGAGCGCTTGGACTACTGCAGGACAAAAGACCTCAGAAGTAGTCACTGTAGATGTTGTTTGCGAGCCTGTCGTACTGCCTAATCCCACCTATGCTGTTGTAGGTGCAGACGAAGGTTATTCAAAGACCTATCAGTTCACTGTTGACAACAAAGTTATTCCCCTCCAGCCCGATGTATTTATGGACTTCACTTTTGAAGGCGAAGGCGGCCAGGGTAACTTCACTCTGAACAACCAGACCTCTGGTGCTAAAGTTTCTGTTCCAAACAAGGGTACTCTGAAAATTACGACCAAAGCACTTGGCTATGCAAGCAGCACTTCAAGCGTTGTCAACGACATCAAATACGCTATTAAGAACGATATCGACTTCCAGCACATGACTGGCGAAACTCTGAAGGAGAAAGGCTTTGAGCAGAAGGACGATCTGAACTCTGTATCAATGAGCGGCGAAAACAGCTGGAGTGGTCGCATGAGATTATACTTCGAAATCGCTACTGGAGAGAAAAACGAGGATCAGGACATCTACGCTCTCTATCCCGCATATGGTTTCACCAGCGCTGCTGAAAACTATGAGGCAACTGTTGCCGGCTACAAGAAAGATAATGGCTACACTCTCGATGGCAGAACCTACAAATCATTGGAGACTGCAGAAGCTATCAAGCGTTATCTGCTCATTCCTTCTAAACTGACAGAAGAGGCTGCTGCAACGATGTTTGCTCCTCTGAAGATGTGGAACACCAATCCTGGTGATGGTCAAGCTGCTGGCGATGATATTGCTGCTGCCAAGATTAATGAGGGTATTGGTCTCATCAACACAGGTGTGAAGGGTGACGCACAGAACGGAAGCATTGCAGTAAACAATGTAACATTTAGCTTCGATGGTTTGACTGACGACGACTTGGTCGTTATTTCTAAGATTGACAACTATGGTGGCGGTTCTATCCACCCACAGTATCCTGTAGGTACAGAGCCTGCAGAAGCTTTGGCTAAATACAAGGCCGATCACATTGCCGGTGTCGTATCAACCATTAAGGGTACTGAGACCTTCCAGCTCTATCGTATTGACACTGCCCTGAGCCGTGTTCTCGTACTGAGCGCTGATAGCACTGATGGCATCGACAACATGAACTACAACAAGGTTGTTTCAGACAGCAATGCTCCTGTTTACAACATGAACGGTGTTCGTATGAACATGAACAGCCTGAACAAGGGTGTTTACGTTAAGCAGGGTAAAAAGTTTGTGATTAAGTAAGCGAAGAATCAAACTTGTTTGTATTCTTCCGAACGTGAACAAACAATACCAATCCCCACAGCCAACAGGTTGTGGGGATTTTTGTATTCTCTCAGTACCAAAATCGCACATGTGGTTTACTACGGTTAAACCTCTTTTCTCTCAAATTCCACAAGTTAAAAACCAATTATTTCTGTTGTGTTTAACTGAATTTTCATATCTTTGCCCACGAACTAATAACGATAACAATACTAAAACAATATGATGAAGAAAAAACTTTTATTCCTATCAGTACTGTTGCTAACAACGGCTACCAACGGCTTTGCACAGCGCCGCACCGATGCGCTGGATCGTGGACTGACCGCTATCAAGACGGCCGACGGTGTGTTCTGCTCCTGGCGTATTCTCGGCGAGGAGTACTACGATGTGAAGTACAACCTCTATCGCAACGGCACACAGGTGGCCTCGAACCTGGAGGTTTCAAACTTTAAGGATGCTGCCGGAACCACCGACAGTAAATATACGGTCAAGGCGGTGGTTCGCGGCGTAGAGGAAGCCACGGGCAGCAAGGTGGCCGACGTATGGGCCAGCAACTACAAGGAGATTACTCCCACACACAGCGGCCTGAAGTCTGTGTATGTGCCCAACGATGTATGCTGCGCCGACGTCGATGGCGACGGACAGGTGGAGATGCTGATGAAATTCGACAACCAGAGCGAGATCTCGCAGTCGTACCCCAAGAACGGTCCGAAGATTGACGGCGTGGATACCAAGGAGTATAGCCTCTTTGAGTGTCTGAAAATGGACGGCACCCGTCTGTGGTACATCAACTGCGGTCCTAACATGGGCGACTTCCAGAACAACGAGCAGAACATTGCTGCCTACGACTGGGACGGCGACGGCAAGGCGGAGGTCATCATGCGTGCTGCCGACGGCACCACCATCTACGATGTGTACGGTACTCCCCACGTTGTTGGCGACCAGACCAAGAACTACCGCGCAGCCACGGGCGGCGGCACCAACTGGTTTATGCACGACGGTGCCGAGTATCTGGTATATCTGAACGGTGAGACCGGTGTGCCCTATCAAATCATGGAATACCCCCTGAAGCGACTGGAGGATGGCGAGACCGACCTGGAGAAGGCGTGGGGCGACGGCTACGGCCACCGCTCGTCAAAGCACTTCTTCGGTGCGCCCTATCTGGACGGTCGTAAGCCCAGCATATTCCTGGCGCGAGGCATCTACACCCGTCATAAGATGATTGCACTGGACGTTAATCCCGCCACTCACGAGCTCTCTGTACGCTGGCGCTGGAACTGCAACGACAGCAGCTCGCCCTGGTATGGCAACGGCTACCACAACTACGCCATTGCCGATGTTGACTGGGACGGACGCGACGAGATATGCTTCGGCTCGATGGTGATCGACGACAACGGCAAGGGCCTGTCGACAACGGGGCTGGGGCATGGCGATGCTCAGCATCACAGCGACTTCAACCCCTACAAGCATGGTCATGAAATCTTTGCCTGCCTAGAAGACAACCCCGGCAACAACTACCGCGACGCCACCACAGCGAAAATATACCACCGCTTTGTCAGCAGCAAGGACGACGGTCGCTGCATAGCCGGCAACTTCTCTAACGACTATCCCGGTGCTATGGGCTTCTCGGGCTACGACAATCCCATCAGCTGTGTCACCGCCGACTACATCAGTGGCATGAACAAAGGGGGCATACCCGACAACTTCCGCATCTACTGGGATGGCGACCTCTGCGACGAGGGACTGAACTACTCGAACGGTAAGAACACGGCCATCGCTATCTATAAGTATAACAAGGGCGTGCTGGAGACGCTAGCCGGCTCGCTGACCAACAACGACACCAAGGGCACCCCCTGCTATCAGGGCGACCTGTTTGGCGACTGGCGCGAGGAGGTGATTGCCCGCACGGCCGACAATAAGATCCGTATCTACACCACCACCATTCCCACCACGTGGCGCAACTACACGCTGTGGCACGACATGCAGTACCGCAACGCCATGGTGTGGCAGATGAACGGTTACAACCAGCCACCCCACGTCAGCTACTTCCTGGGCGAACTGGAAGGCATCACCGCTGCCCCCCCCGCTCTGACCAACACCAACCGCACTGAGATTCAGAACGGCAGTAGCATCGGCACGGCCCTGAACAACAAGCAGGTGATGCTGGCCGAGACCAACGACATGGCCGTCAGCGTGGCCGATGGTGCATCGCCCTACATCTTCTTTGACAATGCGCCAAGCTGGGTGCAGGGGCACGACAACAACAATAACATCACCCGCAGCTACTTTACCCACACGCTGACTGGCGGTGCCTTCACGGGCAGTATGCGCCTGGTGAAGCAGGGCGACGGCACACTGGTGCTGCCCAACGTCACCGAGACCTACACCGGCAACACCGACGTATGGGCCGGCACGCTGCAGTTTGACGGTACCATGCAGTCGAGTCCTGTATGGCTGAACCGCCACACCAACCTGATCAGTAATGGCGGCACGTTCAATGGCGGCATCAAGGCCGACTATAATGCCACCATCTATCCTGGCGGCAAGAACGCCACGGGCAACCTCACCACCACCACACTGGCTCTGGGCTTCGGTTCGCGCATCGTCTTCGACGCTAATGCTGACAATACCGACAAGATTAACGCTACGAAGTTGAGCATTGAGAAGAAAGACTGGAAGTATGGTCCTGAATATTCTACCCCCGTCTTTGAAATTGTTGACAACGGACTTGTTCCAGGCAATTATACGCTGGCCACAGTCAGCGAACTGGAGGGCAATATCAACGACATCAAAGTAGAGGGCATAAAGGGTAAGAAATTTACGTTGACATACGAGGAAGGCAACATTGTGCTTACCATTATCAAACTGCGCGATGCAACAAGCATCGTATGGAATGGTGGCACAGATGGCGTATGGGACTTCGCAGAAAGCGAGAACTTCGCTATAAATGGCGCCAACAGTTCTTTCGTCACTGGCGACGACGTCACCTTCAACGATCAGGCAAATGTTACGACCGTCAACGTCACAGAAGAAGTATATCCTGGCAGTGTAGTATTCAACAATAGCAAAAACTACACGCTGTCTGGCAATGGCAACATCGTTGGTTCAACAATGCTGACCAAGAAAGGCGATGGCAGCCTGACCATCAACAATACAAATAAGTTTACGGGCGGTACCAAGATTGAAAGCGGAAAACTGATTGTTTCTGCACTGGCCGATGCAGAAGGTAGTGACTACGGTGCCTTAGGCGGTAACAACGAAAAAATTATTCTCGACGGAGGCACTCTGGTTGTGCCTTCTGGAGGCAGAACAAGTCAAACAATAGCACTAAGCAAGAAAGGTGGCACACTCGAAACAAAAGGTGCGTTCACTCTCTCTGGTACTACCACGCGCTATGGCACTAATGCAGGTGCATTCCTGCACAAAACGGGCAATGGCACACTGACGTTGAGTACCTCAAATAGTTTTGACACACTGTATGTGGATGCTGGCACAGTGAACATCCGTGAGACCAATGCAAGCATTATGTCTGCTCCTACAACGATCGTTTTTAATGGTACGAACGCCACCGTTGCCGACGAGAACAACTCTTACTCCTACTCTAAGAATACCACGAACTATGAAGTGACAGAAGGCGCCACAGGCAAGCTCTACCTGGACGGACGCTGTGACTATAGCGGAACTCTGAAAGGCAAGGGCTCTCTGACGGTTTACGCCACCTATGTCAGAAATATCCTGAAAGGCAATTGGAGCAATTTCGAAGGTACGCTAATTGCAAATCATAGCGGTAGCAGCTATGAATTTACTTGGGACAACAGCTATGGACTGCCAAAGGCCACACTTAATATTGATGGTGCGACCACGTTTACCAACAAGCTTTCAACATTGACCCTTGGCGCTCTCGATGGCAGCGGCACAATGGCTATGACCGGTAATCTGACGGTTGGAAATGCCAACAGAGACATGAACTTCAGTGGAAAATTCAGTGGTTCGGTCAATGTATTTAAAGTAGGAACAGGTGCTTGGACCATCAAGACGGCTATCAATGCCAATGAGTTCACGCTCTCTGACGGTAGCATCGTACTGAACAATGCAAAGGCTACCACGTCGCTCTTTGGCTCTGCAACAGCAACCGTACAGAAAACTGCAAGTTTGAAGGGTGTAGGAACAGTAGGCAACGTCAGAGTAACCGAAGGTGGAACACTCGAGCCTGGTGATATTACAAAGACGCGACACTACGGATGCATCAGTTCTACTGGTTTCATCTACCTCTACCCCACTTCAAAATTGAATCTGAACATCTATAAGATGCTTACCAACGACAACGGCCGTTCGTTCATCAAAGTGAAAGGTAAGCTGGAGATTAAGGGCGAGATCAATATCGGCATGGGTGATGAGTATGAGCCCGCGGCTGGCGATGAATTCATTATGTGGACCTGTGGTTCACTGGATGCTGAGCCTACTGCCATCAATCTGCCCATCCTGCCTGAGGGATTGGCATGGGACACCACCGACTTGCTGAAGACTACTGGTAAGCTGCGCGTCATCTCTACCTCTACTGGTATCCATGAGGTAAGCGACAACAGCAAGCGTACGACGGTCTATACACTGACCGGACGTGCAGTCAACACACCCAGCAAGAAAGGCATCTATATCATTAACGGCAGAAAAACGGTCATCAAATAAAACATGAGAAAAAGTATTATCACTCTGTGCGCCCTCTTGACAGCATCAACGGGCTACGCACAAAAGCCAAGTGATACGCCAGCAAGCCAGATGGAAAAGCTGGATCGTGGACTGGTCGTTGTACCGCAGTCCAATAAGCACTTCATCAGCTGGCGTATGCTGGGCACAGACACACCTAACACTTCGTTCGAGGTCCTGAAAAATGGTCAGCCCTTGAAAAGCAACATCATCGGTGCCACCTTCTTGCAAACATCAGGCTCTGCCACCGACACCTATCAGGTGAATGTTTATCAGAACGGTCAACTGACAGAAACGACCATGACCGTCAGCCCTTGGAGCAAAGGTTTTCTGGAATTGCCACTCGATAAACCTGCAGATGGTAGCGACTACACCTATTCACCAAACGACTGTTCGGTGGGTGATGTAGATGGTGATGGCGAGTATGAGATCTTTGTCAAGTGGGATCCGTCTAACTCAAAGGACAATAGTCAGGATGGCATTACAGGCCCAGTACTGATAGACTGCTATAAGTTGGATGGCACAAAGCTATGGCGTATTGATCTGGGACAGAACATCCGAGCTGGTGCCCACTACACACAGTTCATGGTCTATGACTTCGATGGCGACGGCAAGGCTGAGATGATGTGCAAAACCGCACCCGGTTCTAAGGACGGCGAAGGCACCTACGTGAACCAGGCCACCACGAACCCCACCATTAAGGCTGCCAGTAACACAAAATCATGGCTCACCTCGTCTGGACGCATGGATGGTGGCCACGAATATCTGACCGTGTTCAACGGCACAACGGGTAAAGCCATTCACACCATTGCCTATTTCCCCAACCGCAATACCACAACCGCATTAAGCGAAGCTGACGGCACATTTAACTGGGCGGTTGGCAAGACGGATAATCACGGCTACAACCGCGGCGACCGCTATCTGGCTGCCGTGGCCTATCTGAGTGGTCAAGAGGCTAATCCCAGTGGTATCTTCTGTCGCGGCTACTACAGTTATGCTTACGTGTGGGCTGTTGACTTCGATGGCACACAACTAAAGCATCGCTGGTTGCACCGCTCCGACTCTAATACGCAGTGGTCGGTGGTAGATGCCAACATGCAGGAGTCAGCCAAGGTTACCGCACCAACGGCTACCAGTGGCGGTGGCAGCAATACCATGTTTGCCAACGGCAACCACAACTTGTCGGTGGGTGATGTCGATGGCGATGGTAAGGATGAGATTATCTGGGGTGCAGCAGCCTTAGACGACAATGGTTCACTGCTCTACGCCACAGGATTTGGACATGGCGACGCCATACACCTAGGCGATCTGAACCCTGACCGCCAAGGACTGGAGGTATTTGACGTACACGAGGAGAAAGGCACTTACGCATGGGATATCCATGATGCTGCTACCGGAGAGATTCTCATGAAGAGCGGACAGTCTGGCAAAGACAATGGTCGCGGATTGGCTGCCGACATCATTGCCGATGCACGAGGCTATGAGTTTTGGTCTGCCTATGGTGGTTTCAACAGCAACGACAGAAACCAAAATCCATTCAATGCCATCACTAAAGAGCAGGTAGGCAACGTTATGCCGTCTATGAATTTCCGCATCTACTGGGATGGTGATGCACAGGACGAGTTACTGGATGACATCAACATCTACAAATACCAAGCCAATGCTAGCGCCAGCAGACTGGGCCTAAGCAGTCGCTCTTATCCCTCTGGACTGTCAAACAACGGCACGAAGGCAACACCCTGCCTCTCGGCCGATATCTTTGGCGACTGGCGCGAAGAACTCATACTGCGCAATGCCACGAATGATGCACTTAATATCTACACATCGCTGACATCAACCAACTACCGCGTCCCCACCCTGATGCACGACCATGTGTATCGTATGGGCATCTGCTGGCAGAACGTGGCCTACAACCAGCCACCGCACCTGGGCTACTACCTGCCCGACTACATCGAGTCGTTCCAAGGCGTAGATGCTACCGGCATCCAGGAAGTGCAGAGCGCACCAACCACCCAGGCCCCATGGTACTATAACCTGCAAGGCCAGCGCATCGAGAAGCCTCAGCACGGCATCTACATCCACAACGGCAAGAAATACCTGGCAAAATAAAGCCCCACGCTTCTCCGCAAGCAACGGCTCAGCCGCTGCCCCCCAAAAGGGAAAAACAAAAACGCCCGTTCGAACTGAACGGGCGTTTTCATTATATGCTATCTAAAATCTATTGTTTCAACTTAAACGAATGTTCAATGCTGTTCATCTCTTCGCGGAAGGCTTGATCCACCTTCAACAGCTTCTCTACGCTAGAACAACTGTAGAGCACCGTAGAGTGGTCGCGGCCACCAATCAGCTGTCCAATGCGCGACGCAGGCATCTTGGTGTATTTCTGTGCCAGATACATTGAAATCTGACGGGCCTGCACAAACTCGCGCTTGCGGCTCTTGCTGTACACCTGCTGCTGGTTTACACCGTAGTGCTTGCACACCGTCTCCAAAATATCGTCGATGGTGAGCGGACGGTTGTCTATCTTCACCGCACGCTTGATCACGCGCTCTGCCAAGTGCAAGTCGATGTTTGAGTTATAGACAATGCTGTAGGCCAACAGAGAGTTCAGCACACCCTCGAGGTCACGCACACTGCCGTTGGCCGTCTGTGCCACATACTGCAACACCTCCTTAGAAATCTTCAGTCCATCACGACGGCACTTCGACTCCAGGATGTCCACACAGAGCTGCACGTTGGGCTTTTCCAACTCGGCAATCAGTCCGCAAGAGAAACGCGTCAGCAGGCGGTCTTTCACCCAGGTGAGGTCCACAGGAGGACGGTCGCTGGCCAGAATGATCTGCTTGCCCAGACGGAACAGGTGGTCGAAGATGTGGAAGAACGTGTTCAGCGTCTCCTTGGCGCTGGCCCACTCCTGGATATCATCAACGATGAGCACATCCAGGCTCTGGTAGAAGTTGATGAAGTCGTTGGTGGTGTTCTGGCGCACCGAGTCGGTGAACTGCACCTGGAACAGGCGAGCAGAGATGTAGAGCACGCGCTTCTTGGGATACATGCGCTTGCACTGCAGACCGATGGCGTTGATCAGGTGGGTCTTACCGCAGCCTGAAGGACCAAACACGAAGAAGGGGTTGAAGGTTGACTTACCCGGATGCTCGGCGATAGAAAGGCCCACCGTGCGGGGCAATTTGTTAGAAGCGCCCTCGATATAGTTATCGAACGTCTTCTTGGTGTCGAGCATGGGGTTCAGGTCCTGAGGCACAGCTGCCTCGATGGTGGTGGGAGCCTTGTTGGCACGTGCTCTTGGTGGCACGGTGTCAAGCGTGGAGTCGCCTTCGCTCTCCCAGCCTTGAACCTTCTTGTTCACCTTATCTGTAACAACGCGATAAGTCAGCTTCACATTCTCTTTGAAGCTGTTGTTTAGCGCCCAAGCGATAAGACGCACGTAGTACTGCTCCAAGTACTCGTAGATGTACGGACTTGGAACCTGAACCAATAGTGTTCTTTTCTCAGAGTCATACGACTCGAAAACGATTGGCTCGAACCACGTTTTATATATTTGCTCCGAGACGTTCTGTTTGATAAGGTGCAGACACGTGTCCCAAAGCGCCAAATGATCTTTTTGCATCTTAGGCGTTAATACTTATATTTTTTATTATGTTACAAGATAGGTTATTCCCTATGGCTGAACTTGTGAGTGCAAAGTTCGTATTTTTTTTCCACTTAACAAAATCTGCCCAAATTACTTTTTGTGTTTACAAATCTCGTAACTTCCTATAAATAGGTGGTTTATGATGTTTCACAACAAATGCTACACAACCACCACTTGTGTAATTCGAAAGCGCTATTATTCAAGCATTTAGCTTGTTTTTTCAAAGAAAAGCGAACAAATTATTATTTAGACAAAATAAAATTTAATTGCCTTTCCTACCGAATACAGAGAAGTGGACATAGCGTTTGGGATGCAGACGCAGATCCATCATCAGCGAATCGGCGTGATACATCGTCGCGTTGAGGTTGTTGTAGAGCGCACGGTCGTTGAGTAGCAGGCCCAGCGTGCCCTCTTTGCTGTTCATCTTGTCGGTGGTCTGCTGCAGGTTGTCCATCGTGGCGTTGACCTTATTCATCGTGGCCGCCAGGTCCATCTCGTTCAGTTGACGGGTGAAGCCCTCGGTATTAGCCAGCACGCCATCAGCCTTTTTCAGCATCTGGGGCATCTGCTTGTTCAGCGATGCCGTCAATGTGTTCAGTTCGCTGGTGGTTGTGGTGAGGTTGGCCGTCACGCCATCCACGTTATGCAGGATGCTGGCCAGCGCGGGGTCGGCCAACAGCTTGTTCAGACTCATCAGGATAGAGTCCACCTTGGGTATCATGGCCTCCAGCTGTGGCAACATGTCGGCAGCCTTGTCCATCGAGCCACGCGCTATCTCGCCCTTGATGGTGTCGCCGGTTTCCATCAGTTCCACCGGGTTCTTACCGAACCTCAGCTCCATCTTCACGTTGCCCAGCAGGTCGCTGGAGATGGCTGCTGTGGTGCCCACGGGCAACTGCAGCTTCTTGTTCAGTTCCACCAGGGCCAGGATGTTCTTTGGATTGTTGTAGTCGTAGATGATCTTCTTCACCACACCCACCTTGAAGCCATTGGCATAGATAGGACTCGATGCCGACAAGCCGCTGACGTTGTCGAACTTGGCATAGTACTCATTGCCTTTGTTAAACAGGTTCAAACCTTTCAGAAACTGCATGCCAGCAAACAGCACGATGATGCTCACCACGGCCATCAAGCCTATTTTTACTTCCTTTGTTAGATACTTCATGGTTTCCTCTTATTTTTATTTCTTATTTGTTTTATACTCGCGAATGGCATCCTGCACACTGATGCGCACGCCATCCTTGAAGGCCACGATAAACGCCTCGGGGAATTTCTTAGCCACCTCGCGGCGCTTCTCGCTGATCTGTGCATAGTCGGTAGATGCGCCCACGGTGTATTTCCACAGGCCGCCATCCTTATAGCTCTCCACGTCTTTCAACCCCTTGAAGCGCTCGTTGCCCACACGCAATTGCCGATCGCTGGCCAAGAACTGCACTTTGAACACCGGAGCCGACGTGTTGACTGCGGGTGCAGTCGTCTCTGTTCTGACTGCGGGTTTCTTTTCCTTCACCACCACTGGCTCTTCCACCTTGACGGTGGCAGCGACTTCCACAACCTCCGCAGGCTTCTCCTGCTCCGTCTGCCCTGCGGTCTCGGCTGGTGCTGGTGTCTCCTCCACCTTTGGTGTCTCCACGGGCTGGCTCACCTTGGCCGGTGTTTTTGTGGGCAAGGCAGGTGTGATGCCCTGACTCTTGTTCTTAAACTCCAGGAAAGCCTGATAGATGCCACGTCCCATGGCATCGACATTGGTGGGGTTGGTGAGGTAGGCCTCTTCCGAAGCCGTGGTGATATAGCCCAGCTCAATCAAGCAGGCAGGCATGGACGTCTCGCGCAGCACGAGGAAAGCATCCTGCTTCACGCCCTTGTTGGGGCGACCGGCCGTGGCGCAGACGCGCTTCTGTATCAGTTTGGCCAGCTCCACGCTCTCCAGCATGTTGTCGTCGTTGATCATCTCGAAGATGATATAGCTCTCGGGCGAGCGAGGGTCAAAACCCGCATAGTGCTGCTGGTAGTCTTGCTCAATGAGCACCACGTCGTTCTCGCGCATGGCGGCACTCAGTTTCTCGTCGCTGCGTCGCATACCCATGGTGTAGGTCTCCAGTCCCGACACCGGCTTCTTGCTGGCCACCGCGTTGGTATGTATCGAGATAAACACGTCGGCCTTGTTTCTGTTGGCGATGCTGGCACGCTCGTGCAGGGGGATAAACACGTCGGTCTTGCGCGTATAGATCACCCTCACGTCGGGACAGTTCTGCTCCACATAGCGGCCAAAGGCCAGTGCCACACTCAGGTTGATATTCTTCTCTTTCGAGCGTTTGCCCAGTGCGCCGGCGTCCTTTCCGCCGTGTCCGGCGTCGATCACCAGCGTATAGCGGTGCTTGCCAGCTGCCGTCATGGTGCAGGCCACGCCTAATAATATAAATAAGGTGTATAATAGTTTTCTTAGCATTGCTTTGTTTTGTCGTTTGTCAGATGCAGATTGACGCCCGCTCCTGCGCAGGCAGCGCCCATCGGCGGGTTGTTCTTGATCAGCTGTATGTCGGCATAGGCGGCCTCAGTCCACTTCTGGAAGATGGCCTTGCCGATGCGCAGCGCCACATGTTCCAGCAGTTGCGATGGCTGCATCATCTCGGCCTTCACCAGCTCATAGAGCTCTGCATAGTTCAGTGTGTCGTCCACGGTGTCGCTCTCGGCCGCCTTGGCATAGTCATAGCCCACCGTCACGCTGACGGTATATTCAGCACCCACCTTTCGTTCCTGTGACATCACGCCATGGAAGGCATAGAAGCGAGCCTCCTTCAGCAGCACCTCGCTGCGCGTGATGGTCATCATAGGGCACCCTCGTCAGCGGTCTGTTCGTCGCTATCAGCACTGCCGGGAGCATATTTCTTCAGAGCGCGCTCCACACCGTTCTTCCACGTGTTGATGCTCTCCGACTGCAGCTGCAGCGAGCCTACCAGTTTGATGACGTGTTCGATAGGCATGCGATAGCGCAAAACGCCCGAGATCAGCTTGGCATAGTTCCAGTATTCGGGGTTGAAGCGCTCCGACAGTCCCTCCACGGTGATCTTATAGCCGCGCGTGTTGGTGAACTGAAAGTCATAGCGCTTGGTACCGTCGGCGTTCACCTGTTTCACGATGCGTCCTTTGGTCACCGACTTTGGCAGCATGATGCCCTCATCGTCGTCTTGCAGACCTGTGAATATCTCGTAGGGATAGCCGTTCAGCAGTCCAACCAGCGCCACCCATTTTTCCTTGTTGTTTTGAAAGCGCACCACGTCGCACTCCAACACCTGCGGGCGCACTTCGGTCACCTGTGGGTGCAGTTGCGAGAGGTCTGCCTTCTGCGAACAAGCATGCAGATAGCCCAGCACGCGTTTCAGCTGTGCCTCGTTCAAGGCATCTTTCTGGTTCTTTTCCTGCTTCAGGATGTTGCCCATCCACTGCTGTTCGCCGCCTTCTTCAGCAAACAGAACTTGCAGCAGCTCATCGTTCGATAAGGTCTTCTGATTCTCCATTCTGTTACACATCTTTAATTATGGTGCAAAGTTACGAAAAGTCGAGAGAAGAACAAAACAAACTCATTTGTTTTTTCTTCCGAGGCCCAGTAACTTCGCGACTTTTGTCGCAAAGTTACGAAAAGTTGAGTGCAGAACAAAATAAATTTATTTATTTTTTATGCCGAAACGGAGTAACTAAGCGACTTCTGTCGCAAAGTTACGAAAAAACGAGAGAAGAACAAGGCAAACTTGTTTGTTTTTCTTTTGTTTTCCCTCGCAATAGTTACGCTATTGTCTCCTAAAACAGTTACTTTTATCATGCAAAACAGTAACTTTTGCTCCTCATCTAGCCCCTGGATGCGCCAGATGCAGCCCCTAGATGCGCTCAATCTAGCCCCTAGATGCGGCTCATCCAGCCCCTGGATTCCTCCTTTCCAGGGGCTAGCCCCAAAACAATAGTTTTAGTACTACAATCTAAAGCAGCCACTTCTGCGCCATCAAACTGCCACTTCTGCACGTGAAAACTGCCCTTGTTTAATAACAAAAACCTTTTAAAACCCCTTTCTGAGCCAGAAGCCTCTACCGAGGCTTTAACGCTGTTAGTGGAAGACTTACTTGTGAGCAAGCTCACAGCTCGTCTTCCACTAACAACGTTACCCTTTCTGGGTCTCTAGCTCAGAATGACCTAACATAAAAAAAATTAATTAATTTTGTTCTTCTCTCGACTTTCACTAACTTTGCCACTGGAAAAGAAAATATAAAGCAAGATGAAGAATTTATTATCACGCCGTAGCATCAGGAAGTATGCCGACCGTCCCGTGGACGAGACGCTGCTGAACAGACTGATGAACGAGGCCGCCCGCACACAGACCATGGGCAATCTGCAACTTTATAGCGTCGTCGTGACACGATCTGACGAGATGAAAGCCAAACTGGCACCCGCCCACTTCAACCAACCCATGGTGACGGCGGCACCCGTGGTGCTGACCATCTGCGCCGACTTCAACCGCACCAGCCAGTGGGCACGCTGCCGAAAGGCTGAGCCGGGCTACGACAACTTCCTGTCGTTTCAGAATGCAGCCATCGACGCCCTGCTCTACACGCAGACGCTCTGCAACCTCATGGACGAAGAGGGACTGGGCTACTGCTATCTGGGCACCACCGTCTATATGCCGCAGATGATCATCGACACGCTGCAACTGCCCCAGCTGGTGATGCCCGTGGCCACGCTGACCGTGGGCTGGCCCGCCGAAGAGCCTGCGCTGAGCGACCGCCTGCCGCTGAAGAGCTTTGTGCACCAGGAGACCTACAGCGACTATACGCCTGCCGCCATCGATGACTACTACCGCGAGAAGGAGGCGCTGCCCGAGAACCAGCACTTTGTGGAGCTGAACCACAAGGAGACGCTGGCACAGATATTCACCGACATCCGCTACACCCGCAAGGACAACGAGGCTATGTCTGCCGGACTCATGGAGGCCTTGAAGCATCAGGGATTCCTGTAATCACCACGCAAACTTTTAACAACAGATACATACATGAAACAAACTACTCTCTGCACCAAGCTGCTGTCGCTGATGGCAGTATGCCTGCTGTCGCCACTCGCCCTGTGGGCACAGGTGTCGTTTGGCAATGCCCGCCTGCTGAACGACGACTGGCGCTTTCTGCGCATAGACAGCACTCAGCACATCTATGAACAACCCTCCATGAAGGAGGCCAGCTTCGACGACACCGCATGGCGCCGCCTGTCACTGCCCCACGACTGGAGCATCGAACAGCCCATGTCGCCCGACAAGGGTTCGTGTCAGGGCTATCTGCCCGGCGGCATCGGCTGGTATAGGAAAGCACTCGCCCTCCCCTCGGAGGGGACAAGGGGGAGGCTCTTCATCTACTTCGAAGGAGCCTACAACTACTCGGAGGTGTACCTGAACGGACACCTGCTGGGCAGCCGTCCGTCGGGCTTTGCCTCGTTTATGTATGACCTGACGCCCTATCTGCGCGCAGACGGACAGAACATGATTGCCGTGCGCGTGAGCCACGACCAGGAGAATGACTCGCGCTGGTACACGGGCTCGGGCATCAACCGCAACGTGTGGCTCATCGAAGCCCCCGAGGTGCATCTGGCACAGTGGGGCACGGCCTACCATCTGGTGTCTATCAACAAGCGCAAGGCTGTGGTAGAGGTGGATGTGGAGACCACCGACGAACGTGCCGACCAGTCGGCCAAGCTGCCGCTGAAGGCCGATGTGAAGCTGCTGGACGCCAGCGGCAAGGTGGTGGCACAGATCTCTACCGCCATACAGACCAAAGAGAAAAAGACCGTCAGACTGACCGTCAACAATCCACACCGCTGGAATCTGGACGACCCCTATCTCTACACACTCACCACCACCCTATCCTCCAACTTAGAACAGTTGGACGCCTCCACCGTGAAGGCCGGACTGCGCACGCTGGACTTCTCACCCAACAAGGGCTTTGCCCTGAACGGCCAATGGATGAAGGTGAAGGGCGTCTGCCTGCACGACGATGCCGGCGTGCTGGGCACCGCTGTACCTAAGGAGGTGTGGCACCGCCGCATCGTGGAGCTGAAGGCCATCGGCGTGAACGCCATCCGCATGAGCCACAACCCCCACATGCCTGAACTCTACGACCTGTGCGACGAGTTGGGCATGCTGGTGATGGACGAGGCCAGCGACGAGTGGGAGTTCCCCAAGCGCAAGTGGCTGAAGGGATGGAACAAGGGCGTGCCCGGTTTTCAGGGCACCTACACCTACTTCGAGGAGTGGATAGAGCGCGACGTGGCCGACATGGTGCGCCGCGACCGCTGTCACCCCTCGGTATTCATGTGGTCTATAGGCAACGAGGTGGACTACCCCAACGACCCCTACTCTCACCCCGTGCTCAACGGCAACGGCAGCGACTTCACGCAGCCTGCCTATGGCGGCTATAAGCCCGACCAGCCCAACGCCGAGCGCATTGGCCGCATCGCCCAGCGACTGGCCAAGGTGGTGAAAGACATTGACCGCTCACGCCCCACCACAGGTGCACTGGCTGGCGTGGTGATGTCTAACGAGACGGCCTACCCCAGCGCCATCGACGTGGTGGGCTACAACTACACCGAGAGTCGCTACGACGTGGACCACCAGCGCTATCCGCAGCGCGTGATCTATGGTTCGGAGAACCGTCACGACATGGATGCATGGCGTGCGGTGCGCGACAACGACCACATCTTCGGCCAGTTCTTGTGGACGGGCATCGACTATCTGGGCGAGAGCGGCCCCTGGCCCGCCCGCGGCTCGTCGGCCGGACTACTCGACCTGGCTGGTCAGCGCAAGCCTGGCGGCTGGTATCGCGCTGCGCTGTGGAGCGACAAGCCCGTATGCTTCATCCAGATGTACCCGCTGCACCGCGGCAATCGCAATCGAGGCAAGCAGCGCGTGACGTGCTTCACCAATGCTTCTACTGCCCAGTTGCTGATTGACGGCAAGCCCGTGGGCAGTCAGATGCAGCGCGACGAGCAGACCAACATGCCCTATTGGGACATTGACTACCGAGGAGGCACACTGCGCTGCGAGGCATCCAACGGTGCCAACTACGAGCTGCCTGAGACGAAGGCACCCCATGCGCTGCGCCTCAGCACCGACTCGGTGGCTCACCTCTTCGTGGAGGTGGTCGATGAGCAAGGCAACGTGGTACGCCAGGCCGACAACGAGGTGACCATCCACCTGCACGGAGCGCAACTGCTGGGACTGGAAAACGGCAACATGATGGATCCCACCGTGAACGCGCGTCAGCAGAAGAACCGTCTGCGCGTGCTCAACGGCCGCCTGGTGGGCTACTTCCACAAAGCAAAAGGTGCAGAGACCGTCATCACGGCCACCGCACCTTTCCTGCAGTCTGCTGAAATAAAGATTCAGTAATTTTTTTTTATGATGTCCTTCGAGATATAAAGAAACTCAGACCTCTCAATTGGTTTTCAACCTATTTCTCCCCCTCACAGGGGGAGGTTAGGAGGGGGTCTTTTTTATTTATTCTACGACCACAGGCTTGTACTTAGGCACCAGGGCCTTCATGATGACCCAACCGATGAGGTAGGCCACGGCACAGTAGCAGAACACAATCATGTAGCCAGCAGGCTTGCCTGTCTGGCCAAAGAAGGTAAAAGCCTCGCCCTGAGCCTCGGCATAGTCGAAGAGCACACCCGAGGTCTTGTTGATAGCAAAGCTGCACAGACCGCCAAACATAGTGCCGATGCCAGTGATAGTGGCCACGGCCGACTTGGGGAACATGTCGCCAATGGTGGAATAGAGGTTTGCCGACCACGCCTGATGACCAGCACCCGCCAAACCGATGATGACAGCAGGTATCCAGGGCGAGATGCCCGACAACGGCTGCGCAAACATGGCGAAGATGGGGAAGAAGGCGAAGATCAGCATGGCACGCATGCGACCAATATAGGGATTCATGCCGCGCTTCTCGACAAACAGTTTAGGCAGGTAGCCACCATAGATGCTGACCACGGTGACGATGAGGTAGAGCACGAAGAGCAACATCTTGCCGGTCATCGTGGTGACGGGATAGCCCAACTGATTGAAATAGTCGGGCGCCCAGAAGAGGAAGAACCACCACACACCGTCGGTAAACAGCTTGCCCACGATGAAAGCCCACGTCTGGCGATACTTGAAGCAGTCCATAAGCGAGAACTTCGGGCCGTTATCGGCCTCGTCGGCAGTAGCAGCATCGATGGCCTCGACTTCTCTGTCAGACTCGATATAGATGAGTTCGGACTTATTGACAAAGCGGCTCTTGACGGGCGACGTATAGACAAACACCCAGAGGCCTGCCCATACAAAGCCGATGGCACCGATGATGATGAAGGCCATCTCCCAACCGAAGGCATCGGCCAAAGCGGGAATGGTGAGCGGCGCAATGAGGGCACCGATAGAGGCACCGGCATTGAAGATAGAGGTGGCCAAGGCACGGTCTTTCTTGGGGAAGTACTCGGCTGTGACCTTGATGGCTGCGGGGAAGTTGCCCGACTCACCCATGGCCAGTATCATACGACAAGCGATGAACAGCCACACACTGGCGGTGAGCCCGAAGAGACCTACCTGCGAGGCTTTCTCCACGGTGCGCAGGGTCTCGATGCTATCAATATCGTTCAACCAGCAGGTGGCCACGCCACAGCCTGCATGCAGACAGGCACCGATGCTCCACACCACGATAGCCCAGATATAGCCTTTCTTGGTGCCCATCCAGTCGATGAATCGACCGGCAAAGAGCGAGATAAAGGCATAGAAGAGCGAGAAGATGGCGGTGATGGTGCCATAGTCGTCGTTGTCCCAGTGGAACTCGGTAGAGATATAGTTGGTGTTGAGCAATGACAACACCTGACGGTCCATATAGTTGATTGTGGTGGCCATGAACAGCATGCCACAAATCACCCAACGGAAGTTCGTCATCTTTGAGGTTTCAACAGGTGTCATGATGCGTTAACGGATATCAATTACGGGAATGTTGTCTTTGTCGTTATAGTAGAGGTTCTCGCCTGCCATACCCCAGATAAAGGTATAGTAATAGGTACCGGCAGCAGCATGGATGCTCCATTCAGGACTCATGATGGCCTGCTCGTTGTGCAACCATACCACGCGGCTTTCATCGGGCTGCCCCATGATGTGGGCGATGGTCTGGTCCTGAGGCAGGTTGAAGTAGTAGTAGGCCTCAATGCGACGACCA
This sequence comes from Xylanibacter brevis P6B11, assembly GCF_000621825.1. Lineage (NCBI taxonomy): Bacteria > Pseudomonadati > Bacteroidota > Bacteroidia > Bacteroidales > Prevotellaceae > Xylanibacter > Xylanibacter brevis. The sequence goes on along the minus strand of NZ_JHXG01000003.1, from coordinate 191,894 downwards.
TGGGTGTGGGGAGGCATGGTGTTCCAGGCAGCACCGGGGTTCAGCTGGGTCAGACCCAACTGCAACTGACAGGGACCTTCCTCGAGCACGTCGTTGACGATGAGCTTATACACAGTACGGTTGTTGCACTCCTCCAGCGAGCCCACGGGGCCCCAGACAGCAGCCTTCAACGAGCCCTTACGACCGTCGAGAGTGATCCACTGCGTCTTGTAGTGCTGGTGGGCGGTGGCCGAGTTCAGGTAGAACTTGGCAGGCTTCGAGGCATCCTTAGAACGGAAGAGCACCTCTTTGTTCACATCCTTGCCCTTGGCAATATGTCCACGACCGATATAGAGAGCCTCTTTGGGAGCCAGTGCATACTCCTTGCCATCGACGATGACCACGCCGTCGCCCTCGCCGCAGTTCACCACGCCGAGCTCGCGGTTGTAGAGGAAATACTTTTCCTTGATGGTGGGATCCACGTCAAGACCGAGCTCCAGGAAGTTCTCCAGCTTCAGCGTCTTGGCCACAGGCATTGCGCCACCAAAGATGAAGCGGTCGTAATGCGAATAAGTCAGATTGATCTTGTCGGCTTCCATCACCTTCTCCATCACGAAGCGCTCGCGCAGTGTCTTCGTGTCGTAGTGCTTCACATCCTCAGGATGGCAAGCCGTCTGGAAGTTCACGGTCTGTTGGGCATTGGCACCCAGCGCGCCCATCAGCAGGGCGAAACTCATGATTGCTTTTTTCATATCTCAAACTGTTTTAGGATTTGTCTATTATGATTTCTTTTCCTCTCGGACAATGCGCAGGCGATTCCATACCACCATCGCAGCTGTGATCAATGTCAGGATGCCCATGCCAATCCACTGCAGGTATTTCACACACGCATAGACCACATAGCCAAAGAGCGACGAAGCAAAGTCCATGGCACCGGCCTGGAACCCCGCGGGAATCTGTGCAGCCTTGTCTTGCGTAGCAGCGAATACCGTGTTGGCAGCATTGGTGAAGGCAGGCGCCATGTCGGTGACAAAATAAAGACCGATGGTCACGGCCACCAAGCCCACGATAAAGGTCTTCACCACATTACCCTTGGTGAAGGGCAGCACCATCACAAAGACATAGAACATGCCGGCCAGCGATGCCAATGGCAGGAACTGGTTGCCTGCCTTCGACAGGGCGATGGCCAGAATCAGCGTGACGGGAATCAGCAACAGCGACACAACGAGCGTGGTGGGATGGCCAATCACCAGTGCAGGCGACATGCCGATATACACTTTCTTGCCCTTGAACTTACGCTTCACCACCTCCTGAGTCTTCTCGGAGATAGGCATCAGGCCATCGATAAACAGACGGGTGATGCGGGGAATCAGCTCCATCACGGCACCCATCGTCACACCCAGGAAGAGCACAGACTTCACGATGCTCATCACGGCATCCGACGTAGAAGCGAAGCCGGCGGCATACGCCTCAAAATGGATGAAGTGATCATAATGTGCGGCAGCACCAATCAGGGCACCCACGATGACACCGAGCACCAGCGGTTCGCCCAGCACGCCAAACTTCTTCTTCAGGCCCTCGGCATCGATGTCGAGCTTCGAGAAACCAGGAATGCGATCGAGCAACCAGTTGATGGCGATGGCAAACGGGGTGAAGCTCTGACAGAAAGGCTGAGGGATAGAGATGCCCTCCATATTCTCGTAGTAGCTCTGGAAGCGGTCGGCCGTCAGGTCGGCCATGACCAGCGTGACGATATAGCAACTGATGGCAGCGAAATAGCCCCACAACAGGCTCTCGTCCATCACGAAATAGGCCACAGCGCCGATGAAGGCGAAATGCCAGTAGTTCCATAGGTCGATGTTCACGGTGCGGGTGCACTTAGTGATGAGCAACAGGAAGTTGATGCCCAGGCAAATGGGGATAATCAGCGCACCAACTGCCGTATTGTAGGCCACAGCTGCTGCTGCAGGCCATCCCATGTCAAACACCTTCAGGTCGAGGTTGAAAATCTTAGAGACGGCATCCAGCGGGGTGTTGAAATTGGTGGTCAGCAGGGCCGTGACGATGCCCAGACCTACGAAACCAACACCCACATAAAGACCACTCTTGAGCGACTTGCCGAACTTCATGCCGATGCATAAGCCGATGATTGTGAAGAGAATCGGCATCATGACCGACGCTCCCAACTGAATAATGTAACTAAAGATTTGTTCCATCTTATCTCAAAAATTATTTGTTTTAGTGTAGTTGTTTGGCCAGGTTTTCTCTTAGCCTGTGCAAAGATACAACAATAATCGTAAACACGAAAATTTTTTGCAACTTTAATGCCTCGGCCAAGCCGAGGCCTACGGAGAAGGGAGCAAAGAGCGGAGGGGAAGCCAAGCAAAGAGCAGAGGGGAAACCAGGCAAAGAGCAGAGGGGAAGCCAGGCAAAGAGCGGAGGGGCGGAAGGGAGGAAAGAGCGGAAGAAAAAAGCAAGGAGCAAAGAAAAAGGGGAGAAAAGGGCAAAAAGGCAAGGAGCGGAGAGCCTGAGGGCCAAAAGCTAGCAAAAAAGAAGCGCGCCGACCTTTATTAGAAGAAAAGGTCGGCGCGCCCATATCCTATGACTCCCCTCTCCCCTCGGAGAGGGGCCGGGGGTGAGGTCTTTCTTAATCCTGAAAATAAATTCTCTTCACACGGTTTGAAACACCGGTCAGCACCTCGTAGGGGATGGTGTCGATGGTGTCACTGAGCACAGTGACGGGCAGGTTCTTACCAAAGATCTCGACGCTGTCGCCCTCGTGGCAGTCGATGTCTGTGACATCAATCATGGCAACGTCCATACAGATATTGCCAACATAGGGTGCCTTCTGGCCGTTCACCAGGCAGTAGCCGTGGCGATTGCCCAGGTGGCGGTTCAGGCCGTCGGCATAACCGATAGGTATGGCGGCAATCATGCTGTCGCGCTCTAGGATGGTCTTGCGACTATAGCCCACGCTGTCGCCGGCCTTGACAGGTCGCATCTGCAGGATGGTGGTCTTCAGCGTAGAGACGGTGGAGAGCATCTGGTTGGTGCGAGGATCCACACCATAAAGACCAATGCCCAGACGACACATGTCCATCTGTCGCTCGGGGAAGTGCTCGATGCCGGCGGAGTTGTCCATGTGGCGTAGTATCTTGTGCTGGAAGGCGTCTTGCAACTGGCGACTGGCCTTGTCGAACAGTTGAAACTGGTGGGCCGAGAAGGCGTCGAAGTCATCGCTGTCGGAACCCACGAAGTGCGAGAACACCGAACGGGGGATGATGGCCTGCTGATGCTTGAGGCAGTCGATGAGACGTTCCATGTCGTGCTCGGGGTCGAAGCCCAGGCGGTGCATGCCCGTGTCGAGCTTCATATGGACGGGCCATCCGGTGATGCCCTGCTTGCTGGCTGCATTGATGAGGGCCTCCATCAGGCGGAACGAATAGACCTCGGGCTCGAGGTCGTAGTCGAAGAGCGTCTGAAAGGACGACATCTCGGGGTTCATCACGATGATGTTCTGGGTGATGCCAGCCTTACGCAGCGTCACACCCTCGTCGGCCACGGCCACAGCCAGGTAGTCCACACGGTGGTCTTGCAGCGTCTTGGCTATTTCCACGGCACCGGCGCCATAGGCATCCGCCTTGATCATGCACACCATCTTGGTGCCAGGTTTCATGAACGAGCGGTAGTGGTTCAGGTTATCGACTACTGCATTGAGGTCCACCTCGAGGATGGTCTCGTGAACCTTCTGTTCGAGGAGCTCACTGATGTGCTCGAAACCAAACGAGCGGGCGCCCTTCAACAGAAGTATCTGGTCGTGCAGTGCATGAAACAGCTGACTCTGCAGGAACTCATCGACGGTGGTGAAGAACCATTTTTTCTCCACGGCGATGCGGTTGGCCTGCGACGTAATCTCAGGGCCAATACCGATAAAGCGGTCGATGCCACGCTTCACGAGCAGGTCGGACACCTCGCCATAAAGCTCGGCTGGCGACTCACCACTCTGATAGATATCACTCAGGATGAGCGTCTTGGCTTTCTCTTTCAACTCAGGACGACGGTTCATGAAGTCGAGGGCGATGTCGAGCGAGTTGATGTCGCTGTTGTAGGAGTCGTTGATCAGCGTGAGTCCGCGCTGGCCCTCTTTCACCTCCAGTCGCATGGCAATAGGTTCCAACTGCGACATACGCTCGGCAATTTCCTCGGGCGTGAGCCCCAGATAAAGCGCCACCGTGGCACAGGTGATAGAGTTCTCGATGCTGGCCTCATCGGTGAAAGGAATATCGAACGAGCCTTCTACACCTTTATATATATAGGAGATATGATGGTCATCGACCTTGACATACATGGGAGCCTTCTCGCTGTAGCGCGACCAGCCGATGCGCTCGCCCTGATACTGCGAACGGCGCACACATCGGCTCACGGTGTCATCGTCAGAGGGATAGACCACCGCCTGCGTGTTGCGGAAGAGCTGCAGTTTCTCCATGCATTTCTCGTCCATAGAGCGAAAGTTTTCCTGATGTGCAGAACCTAAAGAGGTGAGCACACCGATGGTGGGCTGGATGATGTCGTGGAGCGACAGCATCTCGCCGGGTTCGCTGATGCCAGCCTCAAACAGGGCTACCTTGGTCTGCTCGTTGAGCAACCACACCGACAGGGGCACACCAATCTGCGAGTTGAAACTGCGCGGTGAGCGTGTCACCTTCATCGACGGCATCAACAACTGGTAGAGCCACTCCTTGACCCACGTCTTACCGTTAGAGCCTGTGATGCCCACCACGGGGATGTCGAACTCGTCGCGATGGCGCTCGGCCAGGCGCTGCAAGGCTGCCAGTGGCGAAGGCACTTTCAGGAAGTTTGCGTCGGGATAAAGGGCTTCACGGTCGGCCGGCACCTGTTCGACAACAAACGATCGAACACCGCGGCGGTAAAGCTCGTCAATATACTTATGTCCGTCATTGCGCTTGGTGCGCAAGGCGAAGAATAGAGTCTGTTCAGGAAAACAAAGTGAACGGCTGTCTGTCAAAAGCCACCCAATGGTGGTATCGCTCTCTCCGTAACGACGTGCTCCTATGAGCGTCGCTACCTTCTCTATTGTGTAAGTCATCGTATTCTATTTACGTCTTATTTTGGCTGCAAAGATACTAAGTTTTCATATAATCGCAAAAAAATATAGCTATAATTGATGTGATGACAGCTATAATTTATTTGCACAAGCAGCTACATATCGCCACCGGTGTCCCTGGAGCATGCCGAGTCTTACAGATTAAATTCGCCTTAATAATAGATAACAGGATAAAAAACAAAGGAGTTCTTTTTGGTACTTCACACGTTTTTTTGTACCTTTGCAGCAAAATTAAAACATCTATATTAATAAGGTTATTAAGGAATTATGATTCTTTTCTTCAAAACCCCCGCTAAGAGCGTGATAGCCACCGAGGTGGATCATCAGCTCACACAAGCAGAAGTTCAGGAACTTTGTTGGCTCTACGGCAATGCCGAGCTTGTTGATGCCCAGACGATGGAAGGTTTCTTCGTCGGTCCACGTCGCGAAATGGTGACCCCTTGGTCAACGAATGCTGTTGAGATTACTCAGAATATGGGACTCAGCGGCATTTCTCGTATAGAAGAGTACTTCGCAGTTGATTCAAAAGATGCTGAGCACGACGAGATGCTGCAGCGCATGTATGAAGGACTGAATCAGGATATCTTTACGATTAACATCCAGCCAGAGCCCATCAAGTATGTGGACAATCTGGAGGAATACAACGAAAAAGAGGGCCTGGCACTCTCTCCCGAGGAGATTGAATACCTCCACGGATTGGAGAAGCAGAACGGTCGTCCTCTGACCGACTCAGAGATCTTCGGTTTTGCCCAGATCAACTCTGAGCACTGCCGCCACAAGATCTTCGGTGGTACGTTTATCATCGACGGCAAGGAGATGGAGTCTAGCCTCTTCGCCATGATTAAGAAGACCACGCAGGAGAACCCCAACAAGATTCTCTCTGCCTATAAAGACAACGTAGCTTTCGCACAGGGTCCCGTGGTAGAGCAGTTTGCTCCAAAGGATCAGAGCACTAGCGACTATTTCCAGGTAAAAGACATCGAGAGTGTTATCTCGCTGAAGGCTGAGACACACAACTTCCCCACTACCGTAGAGCCATTCAACGGCGCTGCCACAGGTACCGGTGGTGAGATCCGCGACCGTATGGGCGGTGGCGTAGGTTCATGGCCTATCGCTGGTACGGCTGTATATATGACAGCCTATCCCCGTTTGACCGATGATGACAAGCTGACTCGCGACTGGGAGAACATCCTGCCCGTGCGCCAGTGGCTGTATCAGACACCAGAGCAGATCCTGATCAAGGCTTCGAACGGTGCTTCTGACTTCGGTAACAAGTTCGGTCAGCCACTGATCTGCGGTTCGGTGCTTACCTTCGAGCATCAGGAGCCCAACGACACCAAGTATGCTTACGACAAGGTGATCATGCTGGCCGGTGGTGTGGGCTATGGCACCAAGCGCGACTGCCTGAAGAAGGAGCCTCAGCCAGGCAACAAGGTAGTCGTTGTAGGTGGTGATAACTACCGCATCGGTCTGGGTGGCGGTTCTGTATCATCAGTAGATACAGGTCGCTACAGCAACGGCATTGAGCTGAACGCTGTTCAGCGTGCTAACCCCGAGATGCAGAAGCGTGCCTACAACCTGGTGCGTGCACTCTGCGAAGAGGATGTGAACCCCGTTGTCTCTATCCACGACCACGGTTCTGCCGGTCACCTGAACTGCTTGTCAGAGCTTGTTGAGGAGTGCGGTGGTGAGATTGACATGACCAAACTGCCTATTGGCGACAAGACCTTGAGCTCTAAGGAGATCATCGCCAACGAGAGTCAGGAGCGCATGGGTCTGCTCATCGACGAGAAGCACATCGAACACGTGCGCAAGATTGCTGAGCGCGAGCGTGCTCCGCTGTATGTGGTTGGTGAGACCACAGGCGATGCCCACTTCTCGTTCAAGCAGGGCGACGGCGTGAAGCCCTTCGACCTCGACGTGGCTCAGATGTTTGGTCACTCTCCCAAGACCATCATGAAAGATAATACTGTAGAGCGTCACTATGAGGACGTGGCCTACAGCCAGGATAAGATTAATGAATACCTCGACCGTGTACTCCAGCTGGAGGCTGTGGCTTGTAAGGACTGGTTGACCAACAAGGTGGACCGCTCTGTGACAGGTAAGATTGCCCGCCAGCAGTGTCAGGGTGAGATCCAGTTGCCTCTGAGCGACTGTGGTGTAGTAGCCCTCGACTATCGTGGTGTGAAAGGTATCGCCACCGCTCTGGGTCATGCACCTCAGGCCGGTCTGGCCAACCCCGCTGCCGGTTCTGTACTGTCTGTTGCCGAGGCACTGACCAACATCGTTTGGGCTCCTCTGGCCGACGGCATGGATTCACTGAGTCTCTCAGCCAACTGGATGTGGCCTTGCCGCTCACAGGAGGGTGAGGATGCTCGTCTGTATGCTGGTGTGAAGGCCTTGTCTGATTTCTGCTGCGACCTGCACATCAACGTACCAACAGGTAAGGACTCGCTGTCTTTGAGTCAGCAGTATCCTAACGGCGAGAAGATCATCTCTCCAGGAACCGTGATCGTATCTGCCGGTGGTGAGGTGTCAGACATCAAGAAGGTGGTATCTCCTGTATTGGTCAACGATAAGAACGCATCACTCTATCATATCGACTTCTCGTTCGACGAGCAGCACCTCGGTGGTTCGGCCTTTGCTCAGAGCCTTGGCAAGGTGGGCGACGACGTGCCCACAGTGAAGAACGCCGAGTACTTCGCCGATGCCTTCATGGCTGTTCAGCAGTTGATTGAGAAGGGTTGGATCATGGCAGGTCACGACATCTCTGCCGGTGGTCTGATCACCACGCTGCTGGAGATGTGCTTCGCCAACCAGAAGGGCGGTCTGCACATCAACCTGCACGACATCTGCAAGAACGGCGATGTCGTGAAGGCCCTCTTCGCTGAGAACCCCGGCGTAGTGATCGAGGTGAGCGACGAGCACAAGCAGGAGTTTGCCGACTTCATGGAGGAGCAGGGCGTAGGCTTTGCCAAGATCGGTTACTCAGTGCCTGAGAGCCGCAGCATCGTGGTAAAGGCTGGCGACAAGGAGCTGACCTTCGACATCGATGCCCTGCGCGACACCTGGTATAAGACCTCTTATCTGCTCGACCGCAAGCAGAGCTTCAATGGTAAGGCCAAGGAGCGCTTTGAGAACTACAAGAAGCAGCCCATCGAGATGCAGTTCAACAAGGACTTCACCGGTAAGCTGGCTCAGTACGGCATCTCTGCCGACCGCCGTCAGCCTTCAGGCATCAAGGCAGCCATCATCCGTGAGAAGGGTACCAATGGTGAGCGCGAGATGGCCTACTGTCTGTACCTGGCCGGCTTCGACGTGAAAGACGTGATGATGACCGATCTGATCAGTGGTCGTGAGACATTGGAGGATATCAACATGATCGTGTTCTGCGGTGGCTTCTCTAACTCCGACGTACTTGGTTCGGCTAAGGGTTGGGCTGGTGCCTTCCTCTTCAACCCCAAGGCTAAGGAGGCCCTGGATAAGTTCTATGCCCGCAAGGACACCCTGTCACTGGGTATCTGTAACGGTTGTCAGCTGATGGTTGAGCTGGGTCTCACAGGTGCTAAGGGTGCTAAGATGCTGCACAACGACTCTCACAAGTTCGAGAGTGAGTTCATCAGCCTGAGCATTCCTCAAAACAACTCAGTGATGTTCGGTTCGCTGAGCGGCAACAAGCTCGGTCTGTGGGTAGCCCACGGAGAGGGTAAGTTCCAGTTGCCCGAGGCAGAGAGCGCCTACAACGTGATTGCTAAGTACAACTACGCTGGCTATCCCGCTAACCCCAACGGTTCTGACTACAACGTGGCAGGTATCTGCTCTGAGGATGGTCGTCATCTGTGCATGATGCCACACCTGGAGCGTGCCGTGTTCCCCTGGCAGAACGCTTGGTATCCTGCCGACCGTCGCAATGATGAGGTAACGCCTTGGATTGAGGCCTTCGTGAATGCACGTAAGTGGGTGGAGGCGCACAAGTAATGAACATCTATTTAGAATCATTTAAAACCTTCTTTAAGATTGGCATATTCACCCTCGGGGGTGGATATACCATGATACCTTTAATAGAGGAAGAGGTGGTAAACAAGAAGCAATGGGTGAGCAAGGAGGAGTTTCTTGACATCATAGCCATTGCGCAGAGTTGTCCTGGCGTGTTTGCTATCAACACCAGTATCTTTATTGGTTACAAGCTGAGCAAACTGCGTGGTGCCATCGCCACGGCCTTAGGCACAGCCCTACCCTCGTTTCTGATTATCCTGGGCATCGCTATGTTTTTCCACGAGTTTCAGGATAATCCCATCGTAGCATCGATTTTCCGCGGCATCCGTCCTGCCGTAGTGGCGCTCATCGCCGTGCCTACCTTCAATCTGGCAAAAAGCGCCCACGTGTCATGGGCCAACTGCTGGATACCCATCGGAGGAGCGCTGCTCATCTGGTTGCTGGGCGTATCGCCTATCTTTATCATCCTGGCAGCAGCCATCTGCGGATGGTGCTACGGAAAATACATCAAACCTACCATTTAATAATGATATACCTATATCTATTTATTACATTCTTTGAAATAGGCCTCTTCGGCTTTGGCGGCGGTTACGGTATGTTGTCGCTGATTCAAGGCGAAGTGGTGCATCACTGGGGATGGATGACAACCTCGCAGTTCACAGACATCGTGGCCATCAGTCAGATGACACCTGGTCCAATAGGCATCAACTCAGCTACCTATTGCGGCTACACGGCCTGTCATAATGCGGGATTTGGTGTGGGTATGTCTGTACTGGGCTCGGCCGTAGCAACCTTTGCGCTGATGCTACCTTCTTTCATCTTGATGATACTGATCAGCAAGATGTTCATGAAATACATGAAGACCAACAGCGTGCAGTCTATCTTCATCGGACTGCGCCCTGCTGTGGTAGGCCTCCTGGCCGCAGCCACTTTGTTGCTGTGCACCAAGGAAAACTTCTCTACACCCGACGAGAACATGTGGCAGTTTGTGATCAGCGTGATGCTGTTTGTAGCCACCTTTGTGGGCACCATGTTCTTCAAGGTGAACCCCATCAAAATGATTGTGATGAGCGGATTTGCCGGGCTCCTTCTCCTTTATTGATCCTCTGTCGTTGTATCTCGACGATGGAACACGCGATGGACTAATCCACCCATAAAAGCAAAAATGATATAGGAGAAAAGGCCTGCGATGATACCGTCGGTGATGCTACCCGTGACGGGCATCAGCAGGATGGTGAGGAAAGCTGGCATCATCTCTTTGGTATTGGTCAGCGAGATATGGCGCACAGAACCAAAGAGATAAAGACCTGCCATGACCATTACAGGTGCTGTAGCCGCTGCAGGGATGGCCAGGAAGATGGGAGCCAGGAACAAGCTGGCGGTGAAGCACAAGGCCACAACAAAGGCAGAAACACCCGTACGGCCGCCCTCAGCAAATCCAGTGGCACTCTCAGCATAGGTCGTCACGGTGCTACATCCCAGACATGCACCCGTCACCGTGGCAAGGGCATCACTCAGCATGAGCGAACGCAGATGTGGAATACGACCACTCTTACGTATCAGTCCGGTGCATGCCATGATACCTACAATAGTACCTAAACTATCGAAAACATCAAAGAACAGCATGATAAGCACACAGACCCAGAGATCGGGCTGGAAGAGGTAATCCAACGAAAACTGACAGAAAAGGGGGGCTGGCGATACCGGCATTGAGAACACCTCGCCAGGTACCGTGGTCACACCCATGGGAATACCAATCAGTGTCACAAAGACGATGCTGAGCAGCAGACCGCCCTTAATATGCAGAATGGCAAACAAGCCCGTCAGGATGAGTCCTATCAGGAAAAGAATGGAAGTGGGCGTGCCTAACGTCTCCAGATGGTTGAAGACGGTGCCATCGGCCAGCATGCCACTGCTCTTGAAGCCCAACATGGCGATGAAGAAGCCAATACCTGCAGCAATGGCATACTTCAGAGAAGAAGGCACAAGTTCGAATATCAGCTGACGGAGGTTTCCAATGCAAAGCAGCACAAACAGGATTCCTTCAATCAGCACGGCCGTCAGCGCAAACTGCCAGGGATAACCCAGCGACAAGCAGACCGTTTGAATAAAAAAGATGTTGAGCGTGAGACCTGGCGCCTGACCAAAAGGACGCTTGGCAAGAAAAGCCATGAGCAGCGTGCCAACGATGGTGGCCAGGATAGAGGCTGTGAACATGGTGTCAACGGGGAAGCCCACACCTCGCAACGACTCGAACATGGCTGGCAACAAGGCCAGGATATAAACCATGGTGGTGAAAGTGGTCAGACCGGAGACGATCTCCGTCTTAAGGCTATGGCGATGAACGGAGAAGCCCATCAAAGCGAGGAATTTTTCTTTCATACGTCGAAATGAATGGGAATAACTAGATCTAACTTTGCTCCGCCTACATAACTGGTGTCAAGATCCAAGGTGCCATGGATGCGCTCGGCTATCATGCGTGCAATAGAGAGGCCAAGACCTGTGCCAGGCACAAAATTGTCGAGCTTAGAGAAGCGCTCAAACACGAAGTCTTTCTTATCGGCCGGAATACCAGGACCGGTATCCACAACGGAGATACACAGCTGATCGTCAGTACTGTTAAGACGAAGTGTGACACTGCCCTGACTGGTAAACTTCACCGCATTGCTCAACAATTTCTGAAGGATGGTATTAATCATGTGCGGATTCGTCTTCACGATCAAGTCTTCACTCACATTATTCTCTATGTTGAAAGTCAACGTGGCAGGGAATAACGGACGGAAAGCATCTGCCGCAAAACCTACGATAGCCGCAGCAGGACAATCCTCGAGAGGGGGTACCATGCAGTTGCTCTCCAAGTCGGAAATCATGATAAGGTCGTCGAGGATGGTGGTGAGCTGTCGGGTGTTCTCCTGGATGCGCGTGCTCAGGTCCAGTCTCTCCTCCTGCGGGATGTCGATACCTGGAGTGGCCAGCACCTGACTGAAACCACTGATTGCATTCAAAGGCGTACGAATCTCATGCGTCATGCTCTGGATGAAAGAGGTCTTGACACTCAAAGCCTGCTCAGCACGGTCGCGCTCGATGGCCAACTGCTTATTCTGCGCCACCACCACGTTGCGCTCTCGCTCCAACTGTCGGTTTTTGATTTCCAGACGATGGTTCCAACGGTTGTTGATAACTAGGAAAACCAGCATGGCAGTGATTGTCAGGATCATGGCTAAACCACCCGTTGTGAATCGCGAACGCTGTTGAAGCAACTCGTTCTGTGCTCTTAGTTCTTCGAGTGTGGCCAACGAATCGACCTGCACTGCATCGGCCCAAACGGGCATCGAGATAAGAAGAAAACTCAGGAGCAAAAATACAGGAGCCGACACCTTTAATAATTTCATGCTTCAATTAATTTAGTTTTATTTTGTGGCAAAGATACGAAAAAACAAGACTCAAACAAAGAAAATGAAAGCAAAATGAACATAAAGTGGTTAAATTACAATAATAAAGACGCATTTTTGCCAGTTTTCCGCACTAAACGTCGTATATTTGCAAGGAAATATGACAATTAACTATCAAAACAATCATTAAAATACAAGCTACGAAAGCAAATGAAAAAATTACTAGCACTACTCTGCATTGCAGCCTGTTGCGCTACGACCGAAGCACAACGTCCACGCCGCATGGCTTTTTCGAGTGACACCATCATGGCACACGACCCTGTCATGGCTTATGAAAACGGCACTTACTACCTGCTCTCTACGGGCATCGGCGTGCAATGGGCCACCTCTCGCGACCGTAAGACCTGGACCGTGCAGGCAAGTCCCTACATCGAAGACCTGCCCGCCTGGACCCACGACTCGGTGCCTGGGTTCAAGAACCATGTCTGGGCGCCCGACGTCATCAAATGGCACGGACAATGGTGGCTGGCCTATAGTTGTTCGACGTTTGGAAAGAACACCTCAGCCATCGGTCTGATGTCGGCAAAGGCACTGAACGGAAGATGGGAAGACCGTGGATGCATCGTGGCCTCGAAAGAGAAAAGAAACCAATGGAACGCCATTGACCCTAACTTTGTCATCGACGATGACGACCAGCCCTGGATGACATGGGGCTCGTTCTGGGACGGCATCCAGATAGCCCGACTCGACACCACCATGCATCTGGCTTCAAAACCTGTGACCATCGCCCGCCGCCATCTGCCCAACGACCCTCATGCAGCAGAGAACCCCACGTCGAAGTTTGCCGGTCGCAATGCCATCGAGGCTCCTTTCATCCTGAAACATGGTGGCTACTACTACCTGTTCGTGTCGTGGGACTACTGCTGTCGCGGTTCGAAGAGTAACTACCGCGTGGCGGTGGGACGCTCGAAAAACGTGGCAGGCCCCTACCTCGACAGTCAAGGCCGCAAGATGCTGGAAGGCGGAGGCAACCTGTTCTTTGAAGGCGACAAGAAGGAGTTTGAGGCCGCCGGCCACTGCTCAGCCTACGACTGGAACGGCGAGAGCTGGTTTGTGTGTCATGGCTACGCCACGAAATTCAACGGTGGTGCCATCTTGATACAGCGACCTATCAAGTGGAATAAAGAGGGGTGGCCATACTTGGAAAAGTAAGAAACTGTCAGCCTCTTGGAGCTTTATTTGAGCTGAATTGAAGTCCTTTTCTTACCGTTTTACATGGTAAGAGAAGGACTTTTAACGAGCAATAGTCTTGGTTTTGATTTTGTGCTAGAGTCTGGAAAAGGGGATTCTAGAGTCTAGAAACGCTGATTCTAGAGTCTAGACGACTGACTTCTAAACTCTAGACTACGCCATTCTAGACTCTAGAATCGAGGCAAAACTGGCAGTATTGGAAGGCAAAACTGGCAGTTTTAGAAAGCAATAGGGGAAGTATTGGAAAACAATAGTGGCAGTTTTACCATTTGAAACTGCCACTATGGCGATGCAAGACCTATGGCGTTAATAGCTTGAAGGGCTAAGGTGCTATAAAGAAAAAAGGATTCTGTCGAGGCAGAATCCTTTTTTTGTTGTTTATTTCAGAGGTGCAGGACCATCCAGTGTCGGGGTGACGGGGATGATGCGACCTTTCTTATCGAATGTCATACGATCAATACATACCTCGCGGTGAATGCCCGGCTCATGGTTCACATAGTTTTTGTTGATGCGGTGGTAAACGATGTACCACTCGTCCTTACCGGGAATCTGCAGCACGGAGTTGTGAGCGGTGCCATAGATCTTGTCCTCGGGTTTCTGCTTGATCACCAGATAGTTCTGTTCGTCAATGCTGATAGGACCAAGAGGTGACTTCGCGGTGCCATAGCATACGTGATAGTTGGGTGAACCTGTGTCGTCAACACTCCACATGAAGTAATAGGTGCCCTTGCGATAGAACACATAGGCGCCCTCGCGGAATGCCCATGTCTGCAGGTTGCCGCCCTTGGGCGTCATGTGGGTGACGGTCTCCTTCTTTACAGAGAGCATATCGTCGTTCAGCTCGGCGCCTGCCATAAAGCCATTGCCCCAGTACAGGTAGCACTTGCCGCTCTTGGGATCTTTGAACACATCCACATCGATGGCCTGTCCGCCACGAGCCTCCTTAGGACGATCGTTGTCGGTGATGACAGGTGCACCGCTATCCACGAAGGGACCTGTGGGGCTATCGCTCACAGCTACGCCAATCTCCTTGCGGTTGGTCTTGGGGTTGTGGGCCGAGAAGTAGAAATAGTACTTGCCCTTCTTCTCGATGATGCAGGGAGCCCAGGCATTGCCTGTGGCCCATTTCACCTGGTCGCCCTTGACGTCGAGCATCTTGCCCTCGTCCTTCCAGTCGATGAGGTTGTCGGATGAGAAGACGCTGAAGTCGTGACCACCCCATCCGGGAGTGCCGTCGGTGGTGCTGTAGATATAGTACTCCTTAGTCTTGCTGGAATAGAGCACCTCGGGGTCGGCATGGAAGCCGCTGAGGATGGGCTGCTTATGATTAGGGAACGCCTTCAAAAGACGTTCTTTCTCAGCACGGGTAATAGGGATGATGGTTCCGTGACGAGGGGTGAACTTACCACGCATCTCTGTGTTCTGCACGAACTTAAAGGTCTTCAGGTCTTCCGACTTACAGAACTGATAATGGCCATTGCCATAGCAGTCGTACATGATGATCCACGACTTGCCGTCGATCGCCTTGCAGACGCCGACGCCCTCAACGGCCTCTTTGGTCTGCTCCACGTTGCCGCCAATCATCTGCCACTTGTCGGTGAGGTTCTTGGCCACAGCCTGATAGATGCCCCTACCCGACTCCTGCTTGTAGAAGAGATGATACAACTGGTCGGCCTCGTTATAGACGATATCGCCATCGATGGTGGCATTGCCAGCATCAAACAACCACTGAGGTTCGCCCTCCAGGTCGGTGAAGTCCTTGTTGACATACTGATAGTAGATCTTATCGTAAGAACCGGGTTCGCTGGTGCGCAATGAATAGAACACCATGTACTTGCCAGCCTGACGGTCGTAGATGGTTTCAGGTGCCCATACGCGAATCACGTTTTTCCACTTCTTGGTATAGCGAGTGGGGAAATTGATGGTAGAGTGCTGCCAGTTGACCAGGTCTGTTGACTTCATCAACACCATGCCACGGTTGCTGCTCCATCCCAGCGATGAGCGCATGTCGGTGGCCACCATGTAGAACGTCTTGCCATCTTCGCCACGAAGGATGTGAGGATCACGCACACACTGTGTCAGTGCAATGGTGTCGCTCTCAATCACAGGCATACCATCGTTCAGCGGTGTGTAGTTGTAGCCATCGTCACTCAAGGCATAGCAAATCTGCTCGTCCTTAGGGTCATTACTATTGAAGTAGGTGAAGAGATAGGACACCATCTCATTAGGGTCCTGCGGTTCCAACGCCGCGGGCTGCTTGGTTTTCTGCGCAGACGCTGGACATACTGATGCGACCATAAAAAGGGCCATCAATAGAGATTTTGTAGTACACATAATTGTTTATGATAGTTAGTTTGAATTCGTTTTAGTGAACTTGTTTATCATTCAGTAGGCAAAGGTACTGAAAAAGGATGAGATAGCAAAAGGTTTTCGGACTATTCTTTGGCTATTCAATAGAAAATGTGTATTTTTGCAGCAAAGTTACAGAAGAACATTATTAAAAGACTGCTTAAAATGGATGTAAGAAACTGGAATAGATTCTGCAACATACTAAGTATTATCGCTATACTGATTATAGCCACACCGTCAGCCAACGCCCAAAACATCCAGAAAGGTAACTACGGTTACCTGTATTGTCACATGAGTGACCAAGGTGAGTACACGGCATACGCCCTGAGCCGAGATGGCTACCACTACGAGGATGTGCTGGACGGCAAGGCCATCATGGACCCTAAAGAGCATGCCCGCATAGAGGGCGGCCAGCGTGATGCCTACATCACACGCAGCTACGATGGCAAAGGCTTTGTGATGGTGACCACCGATATGTGTGTAGCCAAGAGCCACGTGTGGGACAACTACGGTATCGACCTGCTGAAGAGCGACGACCTGATCCACTGGACCAGCGTCACCTTCGACTATCGCCAGGGCACCAGCATCTTCTCGGATGCCAATGCCACCAGCGTCTATAAGAACTGGAGCACCATCAACCGCGTATGGGCGCCACAGATTTTCTGGGATCCCAACTATACCTGGGAGAATGGCGAGAAAGGCGGCTACTTTATCTACTACTCTATGTGGAACCGCGCCGAAGAGGCCTACGACCGCATGTACTACAGCTATGCCGACAAGTCGTTTACGAAGCTGACCCAGCCCCGACTGCTGTTCGACTGGGGCTATGCCACCATCGATGCCGACATCAACCTGCTGCCCGACGGACTCTATCACATGCTGATCAAGAAAGAAGGCGGCAAGCCTGGCATCTATACCGCCACGTCGAAGCACCTCACCCACGGCTGGGGCGAACCGGTAGAAAACGACTATGTATCGTTTGAAGGAAAGAAGAAGTGCGAAGGCTCAAGTGCTTTCCAACTGATAGGCGACAAGACCTGGCGCGTAGCTTATATCCAGTATAGCGACCGCCCCAAGCACTACCGCATCTGCCAGGCCGACGAGAACCTGCGCAACTTCCGCGACCCTGTAGATATTGAGGGCGTCACGGCGCCTCAGCATGGTTCATTCATGCGTCTGACCAAGAAGGAGTATAAGCGCCTGAAGAGGTGGTCTGACCAACAAAACAAGAAATAACAAACCCTATAAAAAGCAAGACAACAAGAATACTATGTCATGCATACTGCATATTGAAACGAGCACTGACGTTTGCTCTGTAGCTGTGAGCGAAGACTCCCATGTCATTTTCCAGCAGGACGACCATTCCGGTCCTAACCATGCTGAGCGACTGGGCACCATGGTTGACGAGGCCCTCTCGTTCACCGATAATCATGCCATCCCCTTCGATGCCGTAGCCGTGAGCTGCGGTCCCGGTTCCTATACCGGTCTTCGCATCGGTGTCTCGATGGCTAAAGGCATCTGCTATGGCCGCAACCTGAAGCTGATTGCCGTCCCCACCCTGGAACTGCTGTGCGTACCCGTACTGCTGAGAGAGCTGGTTCCCGAGGGCGCCCTCCTCTGCCCCATGCTCGACGCACGCCGCATGGAGGTCTATGCCGGCCTCTACGACCGTGCACTGAAGCCCGTGCGCGAGGTGCGTGCCGACGTGGTAGATGCCGACACCTATCGTGAATACTTAGACAAGCAGCCCGTCTATTTCTTTGGCAATGGTGCCAAGAAATGCATGGACATCATACAGCACCCCAACGCACATTACATCGATGGCATCGAGCCACTCGCCAAATGGATGCAGCCCCTGGCCGAGCGCCGACTGCTGAGCGAGCAGGTAGAAGACGTGGCCTACTTTGTGCCTTTCTATCTGAAAGACTACGTAGCCAAGATGCCATCAAAGCTGATTTAGAATATGGAAATAAAAGGATTAGATTATAACACCCAACGCGAAGCATTGCTGCTTCCGGAATACGGCAGGGAGATTCAGAAGATGGTGGACCACGCCGTAACACTCCCCACACGAGAGGAGCGTCTGCGCTGTGCTAAGACCATCGTTCGCCTGATGGAGACCAAGATTCCCCACATACGCGACAATGCCGACTATGAACAGGCTCTCTGGGACCACCTCTATCTGATGAGTCACAAACAGCTGGACATCGACTGGCCCTTTGACATCAGCAATGCTGACGTCATCAATGCCAAGCCAAAGCCCATGGCCATTCCACAAGAGCACACCCACCTGCGCCACTATGGCCACCTGGTGGAGGAGCTCTTCCAGAAGTTGAAGACCATGGAGCCCGGCGAAGAGCGCGACGAGCTGACCCGCCTGACTGCCAACCAGATGAAGCGCGACCTCGCCTTGTGGGGACGCGGTTCGATGGACAACGAGAAAGTGGCCGATGATCTGGCCCGTTTCACCGATGGCGTCATTCAGCTCGACCTTGCAAACTTCACCTTCACCCCCGTGAAGATGAACGAGGAGCCCAAGCGTAATAACAAGAGAAAGAAGTAAACAGCCCCCTGCCCATGTCAGCATTTCAAATAGAAGGAGGTCATCTGCTTAGCGGAACCATTATTCCTCAAGGTGCCAAGAACGAGGCCCTGCAAGTCATCTGTGCGTCTCTGCTCACCAGCGAGCCTGTCACAATCAGCAATATCCCTCACATCCGTGACGTAATGAATCTCATACAGTTGCTGAAGGATATCGGCGTGAAGGTTGTGGAAGACCAACCCTCCACCTATACGTTCACGGCAGACGACCTGGACCTGAAGTACCTGGAGAGCGACGAGTTCGTACAGAAATGTGCCCAACTGCGTGGCTCAGTCATGATGATTGGACCACTGCTGGCACGTATGGGTAAGGCCATCATCGCCAAACCCGGTGGTGACAAGATTGGCCGCCGCCGTCTGGACACCCACTTCCTGGGCTTCCAGCGCTTAGGAGCACAGTTCAACCACGTAGCCGAACGCAACGTTTACGAGATAGCAGCCACACGCCTGAAAGGCACCTACATGTTGCTCGACGAAGCTTCGGTCACCGGTACGGCCAACATTGTCATGGCTGCCGTTCTGGCTAAAGGCACTACAACGATCTATAACGCAGCATGCGAACCCTACCTGCAGCAGCTCTGCAAGATGCTGAACAGCATGGGTGCACGCATCAGCGGCATTGCATCCAACCTGCTCACCATCGAGGGCGTTGACCACCTTCATGGCACCACCCACCGCATCCTGCCCGACATGATTGAGGTAGGCTCATTCATTGGTATGGCAGCCATGGTAGGCGATGGCATACGCATCAAGGACGTCTCTATCAAAGACCTTGGTATCATCCCCGACACGTTCCGTCGCATGGGTATCAAGGTGAAGGAAGAGGGCGACGACCTCTTCATCCCCCGCATGCGTCACTATGAGATACAGTCTTTTATTGACGGCACCATCCTCACACTTGCCGATGCACCCTGGCCTGGCCTGACGCCCGACCTCCTTTCGGTGCTGATCACCGTGGCCACACAGGCTCGCGGTTCTGTGCTGGTGCACCAGAAGATGTTTGAGAGTCGCCTGTTCTTTGTCGATAAGCTCATCGACATGGGCGCACAGATCATTCTTTGCGACCCCCATCGTGCGGTGATCGTGGGTCACGACCGCAAGCTTCAGCTTCGTGGCGGCCGCATGTCGAGTCCCGACATCCGTGCAGGTATTGCCCTGCTCATTGCAGCCATGAGTGCTAAAGGTGTGAGCCGCATCGACAACATCGAACAGATAGACCGCGGTTACGAGAATATTGAAGGACGCCTGAATGCCCTTGGCGCAAAGATTCAACGCATATGATACGCAAAGAAGACGTCTATAAGATAGGAAAACTGGGAAAGGCGCACGGCGTGAAGGGCGAAATCAGCTTCATGTTCGATGACGACATCTTCGATCGTGCCGATGCCGACTACCTCATCCTGGAGGTCGATGGCATCCTGGTGCCGTTCTTCATGGAAGAATACCGTTTCCGTTCCGACTCCACCGCGCTGGTGAAGTTCTGCGACATCGACACACTTGAGCGCGCAAAGGAACTGACCAACTGCGATGTGTTCCTGCCACGCGACATGAACGAAGATCAGGAGGACATCACCTGGACCTTCCTTGTTGGCTTTTCTATCATCGACCACGACAGTCAGAAGACGGTGGGACGCATTGCCAGCATCGACGATTCCACCATCAATATCCTGTTTTGCCTGGAAGACGGACAACTCATTCCCGCCTCCGAGGATCTTATCACAGCAATTGATCAAAACAAGAAAACAATAACAATGGCCCTGCCTCAGGGCATCTTTGACATATGAAACAAATAGCAATTCTTGGTTCTACAGGCTCTATCGGCACACAAGCCCTTGAAGTCATCGAGGAGCATGCCGACCTCTACGAGGTGTATTGCCTGACGGCCAACAATAAAGTGGAGCTTCTGGCTCAGCAGGCCCATAAGTTCAAGCCTGCTGCCGTTGTCATTGCCAACGAAGCTCGCTACGAAGAACTCAAACAGCTGATGAGCGACATGCCCGACGTGAAGGTCTATGCCGGTGCGCGTGCGCTCGACGAGATTGTGGAAGCAGGTCCTATCGACATGGTTCTGACCGCCATGGTTGGTTTTGCCGGCCTTTCTCCCACCATCCATGCCATCAAGGCTCATAAGACCATCTGTCTGGCCAACAAAGAGACACTGGTGGTGGCCGGTGAACTGATCTGCAAGCTGGCCCTTGAGAACCGCGCCTCCATCCTGCCTGTTGACAGTGAGCATTCTGCCATCTTCCAGAGCCTGGTGGGCGAGGACAACAACCCCATCGACAAGATTCTATTGACAGCCTCTGGCGGTCCTTTCCGCCTGAAGAGCATGGAAGAGATTGCACACGTCACCAAGGCTGATGCACTGCGTCATCCCACCTGGGATATGGGCGCCAAGATCACTATCGACTCTGCTTCGATGATGAACAAGGGCTTCGAGGTGATTGAAGCCAAATGGCTCTTTGGCGTCGAGGCTTCGCAGATACAGGTATTGGTACACCCCCAGAGCATCGTACACTCGGCCGTACAGTTCCAGGACGGTTCGGTGAAAGCACAGCTCGGCGTGCCCGACATGCGCTTACCCATCCAGTATGCCTTCTCTTTCCCACAGCGTCTGCCCCTCAGCGGTCAGCGCCTGGACTTGTTCAAGCAGCCCCTCGAGTTCTTCGAGCCCGACCTCAACAAGTTCCGCTGTCTGGCCATGGCCTACGAAGCCATCCGTCAGGGAGGCAACATGCCCTGTATTGTCAATGCAGCCAACGAGATCGTGAACCGCGCCTTCCTCGAGGACCGTTGCGGATTCCTGCAGATGGGCGACATCATTGCCCAGACCATGCAGCGCGCCACCTTTGTGAAGGCACCCACCTACGAAGACTATCTCAACTCCGACGCCGAGGCACGTCGCATCGCCACGGAGCTCTTATAATTAACCACAAACACCCAACAAGAACAACATGGAAGTATTTCTCATAAAACTCCTGCAGTTCATGCTTGCCATCGGACTGCTTGTGCTCCTTCACGAAGGAGGCCACTTTTTCTTCTCTAAGCTCTTTGGCGTACGCGTAGAGAAGTTCTACCTCTTTTTCGACGTCAGCATCGCCAAATGGAAAGGTGCCCTTCTCAAGTTTAAGCCTAAGAAGAGCGACACCGAGTACGGCATCGGTTGGCTTCCCCTGGGAGGCTACTGCAAGATTGCCGGTATGATCGACGAGAGTTTCGACACCGAGCAGATGAAACAGCCCGTGCAGCCCTGGGAGTTTCGCGCTAAGCCCGCATGGCAGCGCCTGTTCATCATGATTGGCGGTGTGCTGGTCAACTTCCTCCTGGCGCTGTTCATCTATTCTATGGTGCTCTACACTTGGGGCGAGTCGTATGTACCCGTCAGCGAGATGACACAAGGCATGGAGTTCAACAAGCAGGCCCACGAGCTTGGCTTCAAGGATGGCGACGTCCTGCTGGCTGCAGACGGCCAACCCTTCGAGAAGTTTGGCAGCGACCTGTTCCGCTCTATCTCAGAAGCAAAGCAGGTGGACGTGCTGCGCCAAGGACAGCCTGCCACCGTCACTCTGCCTGGCGACCTGAACCTGCTAGAGATGATTCAGTCGGCACCCATCTTCTGTCGTGCCTATCTTCCTGCCGTGGTCGATAGCGTACTGCCCAACACAGCAGCTGCTGCCGCCGGTCTTCAGAAAGGTGCCGTATTGCTGAGCATCAATGGCAAGGCCATCAACTCCTACAATCAGTTTGTAGATGAGATTGGCAGAATGAGCGATGTGTTCAAAGCCGCACAGACACCACAAGAGCAGTTGGCTGCCCGTGCTATCACCCTCGTCTATCGTCAGCAGGGCCGCACGTACCGCGCCAGCACCACATTGAATTCCGAGATGAAACTTGGCTTCTCGCCAAAGGCTATCTACGAGCCTGTCACCACCGAGTATAGCTTCTTTGAGAGCTTCCCCGCTGGTATAAAGTACGGTTGGAACGTGCTTGCCTCGTATGTGGACGACCTGAAGTATGTCTTCACCTCTGACGGCGTCAAGTCGCTCGGCGGCTTCGGCACTATTGGCAACCTGTTCCCTGCCACTTGGAACTGGCATCAGTTCTGGCTGATGACGGCTTTCCTCAGCATCATCCTGGCCTTCATGAACATCCTGCCTATCCCAGCCCTCGACGGTGGTCACGTGCTGTTCCTCATCTACGAGATGATCACACACCGCAAGCCCTCTGAGGCCTTCATGATACGCGCAGAGTATGTAGGTTTCGGCATTGTCATCCTGCTGATGATCGTTGCCAACCTAAACGATATTTTGAGACTTCTGTAAGAGCTTTAGGACGGCTGCATACCAGCATCCAAAGCCCACATAGATAAGTATGGTCTGCACCACTGAAGGATGCAGATTGTCAATCACTGAATAAGGTATTTGTGCCAACAGCGCAAGTACCTTATTTAATATATGTACCACTCCCACCAGCAGCTCACCGACCACATCGAAGGGTGTCACCCAGAAAATCAATGCCAGATACAGGATGACGGTGACCGAAGGAATAGCTATGAGGTTGGTCAACAGGAAATAGGGGGAGAACGTACCGAAATGATAGGCCAACAGCGGCGCCACGCCTATCTGCGCAGCTACCGACACCACCATCAAATCCCACATCCATTTGACAAGCGGATGCGCCATCATCCAGCTCTTATCCACCAGTTCATCGACCACAGACGTGATGAAGATGATAGACAATACCGCTGCAAACGACAACTGGAAACCGATGTCATACACCACCATACGGTCGGCCAACATCAGGATCAGGGCCGTCAGTGCCAACACGTTGAGCGGTTGGCCGCGCCGCCCACCCAGCGACAGCAGCGAATAGACGGTCAGCATGATAGCAGAACGCACCGTGCTCGTGGCCAGGCCCGTGAGCAGCGTGTAGCCCCACACCATCGAGAGGATCAGCGTCTGCACCAATATGCTCCGCTGTCTGTTCAGCGTCAGCCTCATCAGCAACATATAGATGATGCTGAGATGCAATCCGCTCAGCGCCAGCACATGGGCAGCCCCCGTCACTGCGTAGATCCGCCTCAGTTCGCGGCTCACCCCTTTCTTTTCGCCCAGTGTCATCGCCGCCAGCACACTGCGGTCGGCCTCATCGGTGGTCAGCGTGGCATATCGCGCAGCCATCTGGTGACGATAGTTATCCATCATTTTGTGCGCAGAAGGAGCCTGTGAAGCGTGCCGCGCCTGCTCATCGGCCGGGTGGAAGCTATTATACAAAATGAGACCCACCATCATACAAATGGTGAGTCCCAATAGTGCTGTGAAATGCAATCGCCTCATGCCGATGTTCACGTGTGTTTACTCTTCCAATGGTTTGATGGGCAGCTCCAGGACAAAGCGTGTGCCCTCGTAATACGTACGGTCGATATACAACTTACCGTGCAACGCCTCGGCAAGACGACGACTAATGGGCAGACCCAGTCCGACGCCCTCGCTATATTCGTTCAACTTGACGAAGTTCTCGAACACCTCGTCAAACTTATCCACTGGTATGCCGATACCCGTGTCGGTGACTGTGATCTGGAGGTTGAACTCGTGCAATCGGCAGCCCAACGTGATGCCACCCTCCTCCGTAAACTTCACGGCATTGTTGAGCACCTTATTCAATATCTCGGTCACGATGTTCGGATTACTATTGATGATGTAGTCGTCGGGCAACTCGCTCTCGAACGAGAACATCAGATCCTTACGCTGGGAAGCCTTGGCCAGGTTCAACACATTTTTGCACACCTCGTTCACGCGCATCGGCGTGCGCTCCTGTTCCACCACGATACTCTCGCCGTGAGCCAGTTCCAGCAGTTCGTTGATGATCACGGTGATGATCTCCACATTCGTCGATATGCGCTGTTCCAGCTCCATACGCTCATGCTCGCTCAGGTCCATGCCGTTCAGACAGAGCACCTGCGAGAAACCATTAATAGCATTGAGGGGTGTTCGTATCTCATGACTCATCGAGCGGATGAAGGCCGACTTCATGCGGTCGGATTCTTCTGCACGGTCGAGTGCGATACGCAACTGCTGATTGCGCTTCCAAATGGTGCGCATCAAGTTCCTTCGTCCCATGATATAGACGAAGATATAAACAAAGAGTGATATGTAAAAAATGAGTTCCCAGTTCATCGTTGATCTCATTAGGTTATTGCAAAAGTAGAAAAAAAATTAAGTATCCGCAAAGAATTTAGGAGTTTTAACTAAAATAGAACAATATTTTACGTTCGAATATTGAAAAAAATAGTAATTTTGCCAACAGAAGAAAATCACTTAAAACACACTAACAATGAATCTACGCAAATTAACCCTTCTATTTTTTATCATGGCGAGTGTCGGTCTATCGCATGCACAATCATTCTATCTCTGCACTCAAGGCGACACGCGCACAACTAGTCAGGTGACGTTTTCCAACAATGGTTCCACGCTGAATGGCAATATCCAGACTAATACCATAGACAGCATCACCATGCATGTGCCAGCGTTGAAGTACGTTGGTGGCGACATATCCCTGCTACCCAAATACGAAGAGCAGGGGGCTCAGTTCAAAGACAAGAATGGCAATGCCATTACCGACCTGGTGTCTTTCGTCAGGGAACAAGGTTGGAACACCATCCGTGTGCGCTTGTTCGTTGACCCGGTAAAAGGCCAGGCCATCACCGACGATGTCAACAAGAAAGAGGTGGTTCAGGACCTCGACTTCGTGACAGCGCTGGGCAAGCGTATCAAGGATGCCGGCATGCTGTTCATGCTCGACTTCCACTATAGCGACACTTATGCCGATCCCAGCAAACAGTGGACACCACAAGACTGGCAGTCGCTCAACAACGACCAGCTGAAGACGAAGCTTTACGAATACACCCGCGACTGTCTGCAACAGCTGAAAGACAATGGTGCTGCCCCCGACTTCATCCAGACTGGCAACGAGATTAGCTATGGCATGTTATGGGGTGTCAAGGGTACCTCGGCCAACAGGTGCTACAGCACATCGGATGCCGCCAACTGGAATCGCTTCTTCGACCTGTTGCGCCAGGCAGGCAAGGCTTGTCGCGAGGTGTGCCCACAGGCCAAGATCATCATTCACAGCGAGCGCGTGCCGAAGGTCGCCATCTTGACAGATTACCTCGACCGCATGAAGAATGCCGAGATTGACTACGACATCATCGGTCTGAGCTACTACCCCTACTTCCACGGGGCACTGTCTGTATTAGACAACACCCTTACTACGCTGGAAAACAAGAAATATGGCAAAGACATCCAGATAGTGGAAACCGGCTATCCATGGCAATGGGTCGTACCGGGTACTACAACTGATTTGCGGAGCACATACCCCTACTCCAACGAAGGACAGAAGAAATACACCACAGACTTGATTTCTCTTTTGAAGAATCATCCACAGGTGAATGGTCTGTCGTGGTGGTGGGCCGAGGCCAATGCCAAGGGCGCCACTGGCAACCTGAACACAGATTGGTATAACGCCAGCCTCTTCGACAACGAGACGGGCAAAGCGCTGGATGCACTCTACGAACTGCAGAATTTCAAATAAGCAACAAGTAGCCTGTTTCGTAGGTTTCAGAGCATAACTGCAGCTAGCCAACCCCATAAAAGCTATGGTTTTGCATCGCAAAAGCAGCCGTTTCATTTCCTAAGAGTGGCAGTATTGACTTCTAATTCGGTAAGTTTTGATCCGCATCCAGCCCCTGGAAGTTCGCTATCCAGGGGCTGGATGCGCTCATTCTAGGGGCTAGATCCACCCCATCCAGGGGCTGGAATAGACCATTCCAGGGGCTGGAACAAAATCAAAAGTAAAACTACTGGTGTTTTAAACTCTTTCTCTTACCTCTCAAAAGAGAAAGAACAGGCCCTCCATTCTTCCCAAACAAAAGCATAAAAGAACCAATCCCTCCCCTCGGGGAGGTGAGGAGGGGGTTACAAAAATAGGCAGCGCTCTTTGTGGTGACACAAACAGCAACTGCCTATTCCGGAATACAATTATTATAATAGGTTGATTAACGAGCGGAACTGCTGGATACCCTGATGGTTATTGTCCAGGGCTTCCACTTCAGCCAGATAGCGCAAGGCATGAGCTTTGTCGCCCAGTCCGTAGTAGCCCAGCGCCAGCATATACTTACAGTGTATCTGATTCTTTAAGTCAAGCGAGTCCTCCCATATCAAGAGGTCTGGCAGCGACACGGCGAAATAGTCCATCACCTGATGCTCGAAGATGTGCTGTTTGCCATAGTTGATCAACTTGTTAAACAGTCCGCGGGCCTTGTCTTCCTGTCCCAGCTGGCGATAGCACAGACCGGCATAGAATATCTTGTCGGGCTTGGCATCATTATAATACATCGCTGCAGCGGGCTCGGTGGGGCCGGCGGTGCCTTCCTCGTAGCGTCCCAGGAAGTAGAGGAAGTCATTGTCCTGAGCGCCATACAGCTTGCCCTCGCCCAGATGGGCAGGATAAACCAGACATTCCTCCAGCAACTTCTTCGCTTCGGCCGACTGCGGGTCGGCCTTCAGCAACTGCTTAGCCCGCTCCACACGACATATCTGATACTGTGCAGGCACCTTGCCTTCGCCGCCCTCCCATGGGTGGAAGATGTGGGCATCCAACTTCTTCATGGCTTCCTCATAGCGGCCCACCTGGTTCAGCAGGGTGATTTCCTCAAGCACCAGGTCGTCGCGCTGGGCGATGAGCTGCGGATAGCGCTGCAAGAACTGCAGGCGCTCTATGTGCGGACGATGCAGGCGCTTGTAGAGTTGATCCAGTTCCATCAGCACGCGTGCATCGCTCTCGTCGAGATGGAAGGCACGCTCCATGCACTCCAGCGCCAAGGCCTCGCGGTGCTGCTTGTTGAAGTAAGCCAGAGCCAGATTGCGCCACACCGTCGGGAAGTCGGCCTTGCGCTGGCTGGCCATCTCCCAGTTTTCCACAGCCAGGTCATACTGACGGGCTGCATAATAGAGGCAACCCAGGTAGTAGGGTGCCAAGGCACAACCATGTTTCTTAGCCTCTTCCAGCACGATAACATCCTCCTGTCGGTTGGGGAAGCAATAGTCGGGGCATACCTTCTCGGCCTGTTCGAAGTAGGCGGTGCCGTCGGCCTGCTGCTGTTCGGCGATAAAGCCCATATAATAATAGGTCATCGGTGTGACGGCCTTAGCCTCGATGGCCAGTTGCCAGATGGCCATCGCCTCGTCGTCGAGACCGGCAGCCTGATAGTCGAGCGCCAGCTCGTCGTAGTTCTTGGCCAGTCCCTGCATCAGTCCTTGCAGTTCGTCGAGCGTAGCCTGACTATTGCTGATGAGATACTGCTCGTAGCGACAACCATAGTTGAAGAGGTCGGTCTTCAGCGCTGCCTCGCACACGTGCTCGGCACAGTCGGCCTTGCCCATGCGGCGAAGCACGGCAGCCTTCAGTGCCAGCGCTTTCTGGTTGTGGGCGTTGAACACCAGCGAACGGTCCAGTTCGTCGATGGCCTCATCATAGCGACCCTGTCGGGCACTGATCTTGGCGGCCTCAAAGAAGCCTGCGTCGGCCCACGCCTTACTCCATGTGGCTTTCCAGAAGAGCTCGTAGGCCTCATCGTAGCGCTGCTGATACTTCAGCGCCAGCGCCAGGTTGTAGATGGGCTCACTGTCGTAGGGGTTAGGATTGCGCTTCTGCGACAGTTTCACGGCCTTGCGCAGATAGGTCTCGGCCAGTGCGAAGCGTCCCTTACGGATGTACCACAGTCCCATGGCGTTGAGACAGCGGATGTCGTTAGGATCGCGTCGCAGTGCCTCTTCGTAGTAGTCCAGCGGACTCCACGTGGCGTGGCGATACTGCTCCAGATGCAGACCCGTGAGGTACAACTGCTCGTTGGTCTTGATCTGCTCGGGCAGCAGCGCTGCTTCGGCACTGTCGGGTATGGGACGGATCTCATCGGGCTCGGCATGCCATTGCAGCACGCAGCGTTCGGTGTTGTTGTACATGCGTTTGTAGATGCTGAGGTTCAGCGTCTGCAGGTCGGCCAGCGGGAAGGTCTCGGTCAGCACGGCCTCGGGTGTGAGCTCTTTTTCCTCGTCATAGAGCACCTCGCCAGCATCTGTTGCCAACACGAGTCTCACCTGCTGACGCGAGGTGGCAAACACCTTCATCATGGTGCGCTGCTGACCCTCGGCATCCTCGGTCAGATCTACATTCACCAAGAGGTCTTTAGAGGCTTCCTTCACCACGCCCAGCTCACGGTAGGGCATGAAGTACTGCACAAACTGCTTCTCCTCATAAGGCATGAGCCACGAGAAGTCGGGCTGGTTCTCGGTATAGACGCCGGCCATCAACTCGATATAGGGACGGAAGCCCGGTTTCAAGTGAGAGGTAAGAGGTGAGAGAGACGAAGTGTCCTCACCTTTATCGTCGGCGATATCGTCGGTGAGGTTGCGGTCCCAGGCGCGTCCGAAGTCGCCATTGCCCCAGGTCCACTGTTTCTTTCCGGGCGAGAAGTGATGACTGGCCACGTGCAGCATGCCTGCGTGGGTGTCATTCTCGTAGCCGCCCTCGAAGTTATAGCGTGAGTTCACGCCCATATACGAAGTAGGCACGTAGATGTTCTTATAGTTGGAGATATCTACACCTGCCGAATAGTCCATCTTATAATAGGTGCCGGTGGCGATGGGGAACGATGAAACGGCACGTTTTCCGTGGTCAAACACGGCATTGATGTCGGGTGGGAACACCGACTGATAGGCGTCGTTCACCTCTACTGCGGGATTGGCCCACCAGAGGAAGGTTTGTGGCACGTCGGTGCGGTTGTACAGCACACCGCGAATCTCCAGGTAAGCACAGCCCGGGCGCAGCACAAAACCGGCCATGCCCTTCTGGTGGAACATCTTCTCCATCTCGCTCACCCACACACATACCGAACCGTCTTCGCGCTCCTCGATGGTGCAGTCGGCCGGCATAAACGTGGTGGGACGATGGTGCTGGGGCCAGTTGAACTCTATACCGCCCGAAATCCAGGGACCTACCAGACCTACCAGCGCAGGCTTGATGACGTGGTTGTAGTACACAAAGTGGCGCTGGGCTATCTTGTCGTAGGCCATCTGCACCCTGCCGCCCAACTCGGGCAGCACCATCACCTTGATATATTCGTTCTCCAGATAGACGGCCTTATACTCCTTGTCCACCTTCTCATTGCTGATGCTCTCTATCACAGGATAAGGATAGACCACACCACTGGACCCCTGATACACGCGTTTCTCCAGGAACATGGGGTTCTTGTCGGGACGTCCCACCTCGTAGGTAGGTATCGTCACCATCTCTCTCCAGGCTTTTACCATTTTTTTATGTTATATGCTATGTTGTTTTTATGAATGTTTCTATTACTCTTCTGCCAGCTGCTTTCCCTTGGTCTCAGGACAACGGCGATACAGGAACACCAGTGCGCCGGCACAGATTACGGCATAGATCCAGAACGAACCGCTGCTGCCCAGGGCGGCATTCATCGAGGGGAACGAGAACGTCAGCGTGCAACAGCCCACCCACAGGGCAAACGTGCAGATGGACATGGCCAGACCACGGATGCGATTGGGGAATATCTCGGCCAGCAGCGTCCACGTCACTGGGCCCAGGGTCATGGCATAGACCGAGATGGCTGCCACCACCAGCACCACCATGACCAGGCCCTTCACCTCGAAGTAGTAGCAGGTGCCCAGCGTGAGGTAGATCAGGGCCAGTCCGCTGGCACCCATCAGCATCAGCGTGCGACGTCCCCACTTCTCGATGGTGTAGAGGGCTACGAAGGTGAACACCACATTGGCCACACCGGTAATGACGATATTGATAAACATGCCATCCACATCGAAACCGGCACTGGTGAAGATCTCTTGTGCATAGTTGAAGATCACGTTGGTGCCGCACCACTGCTGGAACACAGCTATTACCAGGCCAAGCAGCAGAACCTTACTGTATTGTGGAGAATTGAAAAGTTGAAAGATTGAAGGATTGAAGTTTTTTCCTTTAGATTTCAATCCTTCCATTCTTCCACTCTTCAATTCTTCAATTCTTCCATTCTTCAATTCTAAATACACCGGACTTTCGGGGATGAAGCAGCTCAGCAACAGGAACAGGGCTGCAGGTATGGTCTCGGCCCAGAACATCCAGCGCCAGCCCCACTCCACGTTCCATGACAGATTGTCGGCCACGGCCGAGTCGCGCGCCAACAACATGTTGACGACCTGTGCAGCGAGGATGCCCAGCACGATGGTCATCTGGTTGAGACTCACCATGCGGCCTCGGATATGTGCCGGGCTGACTTCCGCGATATACATGGGAGCCAGCGCCGATGCCACACCGATGCCCATGCCTCCTACGAGGCGGGCTATATTAAACAAGGTAAAGTCACTGAATGCGCCTGTGGCCACGGCAGACACGGTGAACAGTACGGCCGAGGTAAACAGCAGCGGCTTGCGTCCGTACCTGTCGGCAGCAACGCCTGCCACCATGGCACCCATCAGACAGCCCACCAGCGCCGATGTCATGGCTACGCCCTGATACAACGGACTGTCGGCAATCGAGAAAAACAATTCGTAGAAAGGTTTGGCTCCACCTATCACCACCCAGTCGTAGCCAAAGAGCAAACCGCCCATGGCCGACACCATACAGATGAAATAGATGTAACCTTTACTGTGATTTTGCATAAGGCTTTTATAGTTTATTGGTTATTTAGTTTATAATTTCGGTGCAAAGGTAGTTATTTTCCGCATTCCAGTTTATAGACTTTTCTCTTCTTTATATGGACTATTTCACTTCAATAACGCACACGTTTATCAATTATTGTAGTATTTTTCTCTAATTCTTATGGTTATTAGCCGCACACGCATGTCAACATAAAGAAATAATGCCTACCTTTGTAGCGCTAAATAGTATATCATGCCAAAACTAAAAGACGGATTCCTTGGGGAACAATCAATCATACTACCACCTATGATCGTAGATATAGAGGAACGCGACCCGCTGGTCAGCAGTCTGTATATCACCGACATCGGTTTCTATCCCATGGCTGAGCATCATTATCGCAGCCGCAAGAATGGCATCGACCAGTATGTGCTCATCTACTGCGTCGATGGCAAGGGGTGGTATCGCGTAGGCGACAAGGAATATCAAGTAGAGCGCAATCAGTATTTTATTCTCCCGGCCGGTGTACCCCACTCCTACGGGTCGTGCGAAGGACAGCGCTGGACCATCTATTGGGTGCACTTCAAAGGGGCACATGCTGCCATCTATGCCGAGGGGGCACAGAAGCCGCAGACCATCGGTGTGGCTATCAACTCGCACATCAGCGAGCGCAACAACATCTTCGACGAGATTCTCAACACGCTGCGGGCAGGCAACGAGATTGAAGACCTGCGCTATGCCTCCAGCCTGTTGCACTACTATCTGGCCTCCATGCGCTACTTGCAACAGTGGCGACGGGCGCCCCAACTGGTTGACATCGTCGAGGCTGCCATCCACTATATGGAAGAGAACATCGAGCGGCGCATCACACTGCAGGACGTCACGCATTACGTGGGCTTCTCGATGAGCTATTTCTCGGCTCAGTTCAAGAGGAAGACGGGCGTCAGTCCGCTGGCCTATTTCAACAGGCTCAAGATCAGACATGCCTGTCAGCTGCTGGAGGGCACTGACCTGCACGTCAACCAGATATGCTACAAGCTGGGGTTCGAAGACAGCCTATACTTCTCCCGCCTTTTCTCAAAAATCATGGGAGTATCTCCCACGACATATCGTCAACAAAACAAACCGAATCAACAAAACCAAACTAAAAACAACCAAGATGAAAAAGAACACCTTTAATGTGTGGTGCTTGGCAATGGTCATGATGAGCATGACTGTCAGTAGTAGTTGTATGGCTAATGGCCACCATGTTTCAGGAAAGCGCGTAGAAGCGCTCAGCACCTCGGCTTGGAAAAAGTCGAAGTGGATTTCAGTGAAGAACGCCCCTGTTGTGACGGGCGAAGTGAGAGACGGCAGCCGCGCTGCCGACGGTGCCAACTGGTTTATGTGCACCATTGACAACGAGCAGAAGGTGCGCAAGGCCACGTGGATGACGGCATCGCTGGGCGTGTCGGAACTCTTTGTCAACGGCAAGCGCATTGGTGAGGAGGTGCTGCGCCCTGGTTTCACACATCGCGAGAAGACCAAGCGTTCGTTCACCTACGACGTGACCGACGTCTTTCTCAAGAAAGCGGGACAGCGCAATGTGCTCTCGGTACAGGTCACCCCGGGCTGGTGGGCCGACAAGATTGTCACGCCCTGGGGTACCAATGGCATGATTGGACATAAGTGTGCCTTCCGTGGCGTATTAGTGATTGAGTATGCCGACGG
Organism: Xylanibacter brevis P6B11; assembly: GCF_000621825.1. Taxonomy (NCBI): domain Bacteria; kingdom Pseudomonadati; phylum Bacteroidota; class Bacteroidia; order Bacteroidales; family Prevotellaceae; genus Xylanibacter; species Xylanibacter brevis. Next base: position 158,789 of record NZ_JHXG01000003.1, on the reverse strand, counting down.
CAGCAAGCAGACCTATGGCACCAACCTCCAGGATTGGAAAGCTGGCATCGCCGGACCGGTGACGCATGCTGGCATCTACGACGGCGAGGCCTACGATGCACGTATCGCTCAGGGCTTCAGCACGCCAGAGGCCTTCTCGACACCTGAGGAGAACACCGAGTTCCGAGGCGATATCCTACCCTCTTGCGGTGCTGAGGTCTATGCCCGCGAAGACCTGGCACTGCCACCTGTTCAAGCCTACATCTGGAAAGAGGTCAGCGGTGCCCGCGACGGTGAGTTTGGCAAGGTGGTCATAGACCGCACGTTCAAGCCTGGACAGGAGATAACGCTGCATGCCGGCGAAACACTGGTGGTTGACTTCGGTCAGAACTGTGCCGCCGTGCCTTCCTTTGTCTTCAAGGCTGCTGCAGGCACACGCCTCAGCTGTCTGCCGGGCGAACTGCTGAACGACGGCAACGGTGCACGCAGTCGCGGCATGGACGGGCCCGAGGGTAGCGTACATCGTGAGAACCTGCGTGCGCATGACAACTGTTTCCGATTGGACTACACCTTTGCCGGCAATGGTCAGTATGAGACCTATCAGCCTCGTGCCACCTTTTTCGGCTATCGCTATGTTTCTATCTCGGCCACAGCCACCGTGTGTATCAAGTCGCTGAAGTCTGTTCCCATCACCTCTATCCACAGAAACCTTGAGATAGGCACCATCAGCACTGGTCATGAACTGGTGAACCGCCTGATCTCCAACACGCTGTGGGGACTGCGCTCCAACTACCTGTCTGTGCCTACCGACTGCCCTCAGCGCAACGAGCGACTGGGATGGACGGCAGACACACAGGTGTTTACCGAGACAGGCACATTCTTTGCCGACACCAAGAAATTCTTCCACAAATGGATGCGTGACATGAGCGACTCGCAAGATGCGCTGGGCGGTTACCCGGGCGTGGCTCCCGTGGCACAATACGGTGGTGAGTGTATGCGTCTGGGATGGACCGACGCTGGCATCATCGTGCCCTGGACCATCTGGAAACAGTTTGCCGACACCGAAATCATCAACCAGAGCTGGGAGTCTATGAAGCGTTTCATCGATCGCGTCAATGCCACCTGCTATCGCCATCAGGACCTGATTGGACAAAACGGCAACTACCAGTGGGCCGACTGGCTGAGCTATGAGCCACTGGAGAGCTGCGGTGGTTCGGCCTTCGATAGCCATGGTCCGCTGCCCGAGGCGGTGGAATACTGGAACTACCTCAGTGCTTGCTACTGGCAGATGGATGCCGAGATGATGCGCGACATGGCAAAAGCCACCGGTCGCGACTATAAGACCTACGAGGAGATGGCACTTCGTGCCAAGGCCTACACCAAGGAACACTTCCTCAATGCCGACGGTACCTTCAAGACACAGATTCTGAACACCATGCAGACCCCTGCCCTCTTTGCACTGAAAAACCACCTGGTGGATGGACAAGCCAAGCAGCAGATGGTGGCACGTCTGCGTCAGAACTTCAAGGACCATGACGGCTGTCTGCAGACGGGCTTCCTCGGCACCTCTATCATCATGGGCACACTGACTGACAACGGCATGGCCGACATCGCCTACGACCTGCTTTTCCAGCGCAAGAACCCCAGCTGGCTTTACAGTATAGACAATGGTGCCACCACCATGTGGGAGCGCTGGAACAGCTATATGAAAGACAAGGGCATGGGACCTCGCGGTATGAACTCGTTCAATCACTATGCCTATGGCGCTGTGTGCGAATGGATCTGGGAGACCGTGGCAGGCATTGCTGCCGACCCCACACAGCCTGGTTTCAAGCATATCATCATGCGCCCCGTGCCCGACAAACGTTTAGGTCATCTCGATGCTCAATACCAGTCGGCTGCCGGCCTCATCAAGAGCCACTGGCACTACGACAAGGATGGTCAGTGGACCTGGCAGTTCACCATCCCCAAAGGCGCTTCCGCCACCGTCTATCTGCCGGGAGAGACTATGCCTAAGGAATACAAGAGTGGTACTTACAAGATTAAAAAAGTACAAGAGTAGTACTTACAAGATAAAGAAAGCATATAAAAAAAGTACACTGAGCATGCTCAGTGTACTTTTTATGTTTGTTATCAGCAGTTTTGCTCCTGAAAGTCGAGGTCGGCCTGAACGATGAAGAAGACTTCCTGGGGATCGAACGCCCCCTGTTTCTCCTTCTTAGCCTGCTGACAGACATAGTCAGCAACCTTCTCTAGGTCGATTTCCACTTCCTCGTCGGCACTTTCGAGGATGCCAGAAGAGAAATAGTAGTCAACAATGGTATCCATCATCCAGAGGATCTGGGCATCGGAATACTTCTCTTTGACATCAGCGGGCACCTGTTTGCGGATAAACGCCAGCTCGCGGCGGTTCTCCTCCTCGTCCATGAGGAGTTCTTCGTCCATCGTTGCCATGGGCTTAGAGCAAAGACTGGAACTTCTCGTCGAATACCTGCTTTGACATGGCGCCAACAACCTTATCTACCTGCTGGCCACCCTTGAAGAAGAGTACGGTAGGGATGTTGCGGATGCCGAACTCCATGGCGAGCTCTTCGTTCTCCTCTACATCACACTTACCTACAACAATCTTACCATCATATTTCTCTGCAAGTTCAGACAGGATAGGACCTACCAGACGGCAAGGACCACACCATGTTGCCCAGAAATCGAGCACGAGTGGCAGGTTGCCATTCTTCAGCTCCTTAAAATTCTCGCTTGTGATTTGTACTTCCATAACTTTTCACTTTAATTTGTTAATACTAGGATATTTCATAAATAGTCTGTGCAAATATCATGCCAATGACTAATTGATGGTGTAGTCCAGCGCCTCGGTGCGCTCGATATAGTCTATGAGCGTGTGGCGCACATCGATGGCTTTGTTCTGCGAGCGCAGCAGCATGTGGCGCTTGCCTGTGGTGTCGCGCAGCAGGAACAACAGTTTGGTACTGCCAGGATGTTCGTCGATCAGGTCGTTGAGCTCGGTCACGATCTGATCGTTGAGCAGTTCTACGTTGAGCTGGATGGTGATGGTCTCAATAGCCTTCTCCTTGATGGTCTGCAGATACTCCACATTACCCACCTTCAGTTCTTTCTGATTCTCATTGTAGAAGCGCGCCTTCATCTTACCTGTGATATAGACGGCTGCACCCTCTGTGAACCAGCCATTGAAGCGGCCCCAGTCCTCGCCAAAGAAAGCCAGCTCGCCAGATCCATTGAAGTCTTCGAGCGTGACGAAACCGCAGGGCTTGCCCGTCTTGGTGAAGCTGGAGCGCACATTGGTGACAATGCCTCCCAGCACAATATCCTCGCGGTCGTTCATCTGCGACTGGTCTTTCAGTTCCTCGCAACGGGTGTTGCAGAGGTTATCGAGAATGATCTTATATTCGTCGAGCGGATGGGCCGAGAGATAGATGCCCACCAGGTCGCGCTCTTTATTCAATCGCTCGATGTCGCTCCAGCGAGCATCGGTTTTTGGGACGGGCGGTGTAGCTATCTCGATATCATCGAAGCCACCGAAGAGCGAGTTCTGCGCTTCGTTTTTAGCCTGCTGATACATCTGACCATAGCGCACCAGCGAGTCGAGGAACAGCTCGCCCTTGTTGTTCTCTGCAAAATAGATCTCACGACGGATGCCAAAGCTGTCGAAACCGCCACTCAGTGCCAACGACTCGAAAGCCTTACGGTTGACACTGGAGAAGTTGATGCGCTGGGCAAAGTCGAAGATGTCCTTATAGGGGCCGTTGGACTCACGCTCGGAAATGATGGCCAGGGCAGCATTGTCGCCCAGACCCTTGATGGCTGCCAGACCAAAACGAATCTCACCCTTATGGTTGACACCGAACTTCTGATAGGACTCGTTCACATCGGGACCCAGCGTGGCAATGCCCATCTGCTTGCACTCATCCATCAGTTTGGTGATCTCAGTGATCTGATCGCGACGGCGACTCATGATGGCTGCCATGAACTCGGCAGGATAGTTGGCCTTGAGGTAGGCAGTCTGATAGGCCACCCACGAGTAGCAAGCAGCATGCGACTTGTTGAACGCATAGGAAGCAAACTTCTCCCAGTCGGCCCAAATCTTGTCGAGCACCTTCGGATCGTGACCATTCTTCTTACCGCCCTCGATGAACTTAGGCTTCATGGCATCTACGATATCCTTTTTCTTCTTACCCATGGCCTTACGCAGGGCGTCACTCTCACCACGGGTGAAGTCGGCCAACTGACGGGAGAGCAACATCACCTGCTCCTGATAGACGGTGATGCCATAGGTATCCTTCAGGTATTTCTCCATACAGGGGATGTCGTACTTAATCTCCTCACGTCCGTTCTTACGGGCAATGAACGAAGGGATATAGTCCATAGGTCCCGGACGGTAGAGGGCGTTCATGGCAATGAGGTCCTCGAACACAGTGGGATGGAGCTCGCGCAGATACTTCTGCATACCTGCCGACTCAAACTGGAAGGTACCGATGGTGCGACCTTGCTGATAGAGCTCGTAGGTCTTGGGGTCGTCAATGGGGATGTGGTCCAGGTCGATATCGATGCCGCGTGTCTGCTTGATGATGGCGCAGGCCTCCTTCTGCTCGGACAGCGTTTTCAGGCCCAGAAAGTCCATCTTGATGAGTCCGGTGGACTCGATGACGTGGCCGTCGTACTGCGTACAGTTGGTCTTGGTATCCTTGAAGTCGGGGTCGTCGGCCGTAGAGACTGGCACCCAGTCGCTGATAGGGTCGCGGCAGATGATGAAGCCACAGGCATGAATACCCGTACCGCGCACAGTGCCCTCCAGCATCTTGGCATACTTAATGGTGTTGGCCAGAACAGGGTCGCTAGAGGCTTCGGCATCGCGCAACTCGGGAACGCACTTGATGGCGTTGCTCAGGTTCATCTTCAACCCATCGGGCAGACGGTCGGGGATGGCCTTACACAGCGCATTCGACACGCTGAGTGGCAACTTCTCGACACGTGCCACGTCCTTGATAGAGTTCTTGGTGGCCATCGAGGCATAGGTGATGATGTGCGCACAGTTCTCGTGTCCGTACTTGTCCATCACCCACTTCAGCACCTTACCGCGACCGTCATCGTCGAAGTCGGTATCGATATCAGGCAATGAGATACGGTCGGGATTCAGGAAACGCTCGAACAGCAGGTCGTACTTTAGTGGGTCTATCTTGGTGATACCCAGACAATAGGCCACCACCGAACCGGCTGCCGAACCACGTCCGGGGCCCACCCACACGTCGAGTTCGTCGCGCGCCGAGTTGATAAAGTCTTGCACAATGAGGAAGTAGCCCGGGAAACCCATGGTCTTCATGATGTGCAGCTCAAAACGGATGCGGTCGTCCACCTCCTTAGGCAGCGACGAGTGTAATATGGTATAATGTGATTGGGGATTGCCGGTGTCCACCTCTACCTTGTCGAGCACCAGCTCGTCGTTGGGCAGATAGCGTTCCTTACCGCCTTTATAGGCAAGCTCGGCCAGATAGTCGGCCTCAAACTTGATGCGATAGAGTTTGTCGTAGCCTCCCAGCTTTTTGATTTTCTTCTCACCATCCTCACGCGACATGGGGTTCAGTCCGTTTTCGTCACGGGTGAACTCCTCGTAGAGCATCTCCTCGGTGATGCGCTCGCGCCACGCTTCCTCAGTACCAAAGCTCTCGGGAATGGGATAGAATGGCATGATAGGGTCGTGGTCGATGGAATAGATCTCGCACTTATTGAGAATCTCGAGTGTGTTGCTCAAAGCCTCGGGCACATCGCTGAAGATTTCATTCATCTCGGCCTGAGTCTTGAACCACTCCTGCTTGGAGTAGAGCATACGCGAGGGATCGTCTAGATCCTTACCCGTGGAAAGACAGAGCAGGTGGTCGTGGGCCTCTGCATTCTCCTGGTCCACGAAGTGAACATCATTAGAACAAATCAGCTTGATGCCATACTCACGGGCCAGCTCAATGAGCACCTTGTTGGCCTGCTGCTGCAGTGGGAAGGTCTCGCGGTTGGCACGCTGCGAAGGGTCTTTCACCTCGTGGCGCTGAAGTTCCAGGTAATAGTCGTCGCCAAAGATATTATGATACCATTCGAGCGCCTCGCGTGCACCAGCCATATCGCCAGCCAGAATCTTATGAGGTACCTCGCCGGCAATACATGCCGAACAAACAATAAGTCCCTCGTGGTAGCGCTCCAGCTCGGCACGGTCTGTACGCGGACGCATGTAGTAGCCATCCACCCACGAGTTTGACACCAGCTTGATCAGGTTCTTATAGCCCTGATAGTTCTTAGCCAGTACGATGAGGTGATAACCGCTCTGATCTTCACGACCATTCTTCTGCTCCTTAGGACCATGCTTCGCCACATACATCTCGCAACCGAAGATGGGGATAAAGGGATCGAGACCCTCCTTCTTGCGGCCTTTGTTCACGCCCATCACGATGTCGTGAAACTCCTTGATGCCGAACATGTCGCCGTGATCGGTGATGGCCATGCCACGCATGCCGTCCTTGATGGCTTTGTCCACCAAGTTCTTGATCTTTGACTGTCCGTCAAGGATGGAATAATATGTGTGTACGTGCAGGTGTATGAAGTCTTCCATGCGCCGATTTAAATTTCGAAGTCAAGACACGTACGACTAACAGTATAGGGACGAACCTTGCTGTTGGCCACAGCCACATGCTCAGGATGCTGGGCATAGCCTTTCAGCGCCTCGGCCGACTCGAGTGTGGAGTCGAGCATCACGTCGGCATTCGACGAGTCGAGACGTCCGTCGATATGCACTTTCACTTCGAGAAGTCCGGGCACCTTGCCCATGAGTCCTTCGAGTCCGGCCTTGATACCTGCCTTTATTTCTTGCTTTTCACTTTCCGATAGTTCGGGATTTAATGTCCAAAGAATGATATGCTTTACCATAACTAAAAATATTATGAGGGCAAAGTTACGAAAACTTGAGCGCAATACAAAGAAAGTATTTTCTTTTTTTTCCGAAACCCATTTATTTTTTTCTTCCCAATGCTAAGTAAGTTCGAAGCGAGAGCGCCAAAGTGGCGAAAAAAGGTCTATTCAGTAGCAAAAAGACAAAGAAATCAATAAAAACTTTGATTTATTGACAGAAAAGCATTACCTTTGCAGGGTAAATTTTAAAACTAACCATGGGAGAAAGAATTAAGAAGCTCAAGAAGATCAGAATTCACCGTGAAGGAACGGACGAACTTCTATATAGTTTGTTTTTCGTCATTGCCGTAGCAGTGATCCTCTGGCGCTCTTTTGACACACCTATACCATTCGCCATATTCATCGCTATTTTCGGCACGGCCTGGCTGCTGATGCTGAACTTCTATCGCTGTCCTATTCGCTACTTCAATGGCGACACAGAGAAGACGGTGGTAGCACCTGCCGACGGTAAGGTGGTGGTGATTGAAGAAACAGATGAAGACGAGTATTTCCACGACAAGCGACTGATGATTAGCATTTTCATGAGTCCGCTGAATGTACATGCCAACTGGTTTCCTGTTGACGGCCGCGTGAAGTTCGTGAAGCACTTCGACGGCAACTATCATCGTGCATGGTTGCCCAAGGCTAGTCTGGAAAACGAGCATGCCGACACCATGATTGAGATGCCTAACGGCGAAAACATACTGGTGAGACAGGTGGCTGGCGCTATGGCCCGCCGCATTGTGACCTACGCAAAAGAGGAAGAGGATTGCTACATCGACGAGCACCTGGGCTTTATCAAGCTGGGCTCACGCGTGGATGTCTATCTGCCACTGGGCGCTCAGCCCTGCGTCAAAATGGGACAGCCCACCACGGGCGACCTGACCGTCATTGCGAAACTGCCCTAAGCTGTTCAAAGAAGCACTGCTATGAAGAAGCACATACCTAACATCATCACGTGCTGCAACCTGATTTCTGGTTGCATCGCCACCTATTGGGCCTTTCAGAGCGAACATCAGTTGGCACTGCTATTCATCGTGATTGGTGCTGCCTTCGACTTCTGCGACGGCATGACGGCTCGCCTGCTCCACGTGTCCTCGCCCATTGGCAAGGAACTGGACTCGTTGGCCGACGATATCACCTTTGGCTTTGCGCCCTCTGCCATCATCTTCGATTTCTTGTGTCAGCAGCATATCCACCACCCACTGGTGCCTTTCCTGGCCTTTATCATGGCTGCCTTCTCGGCATTACGACTGGCTAAGTTCAACCTTGACGAGCGACAGGCCATGGGATTCATCGGACTGCCCACACCTGCCAACGCCCTGTTCTGGGGTGCACTGATAGTAGGTGGCGGCGACTGGCTGAGTTCTTCACCATTATATATATATGGTATGCTGGCACTAGTATTTGTGTTCAGCTATCTGCTCGTGTCAGAGGTTCCCATGTTTGCACTGAAATTCAAGACGTGGGGATGGAAAGGCAACGAGGTGAAGTATATCTTTGTGATCAGCAGCGCCGTGATGCTGGCCGCTCTTGGCATTGCAGGCATCGCTGTGGTCATTCTGTGGTATATCATCCTATCAGCCCTTTGCTATAAACGCTAAAAAGACTTCGCATGGATTTCTTCGTATTTTTGTTTCTCGCCCTTGTCGTTGCAGCCGCCTCGGTTTTCCTGGTGGTGATGTTCTATATTGGCAGAATCATACGCATGGTACGCAGATACATGCATGGAGAGATGAGCGACGAGGAGTTTCAGCGCAAGTCCAACAAATACTACTATCAGCAACAAGAGCGACAAGGTCCGCAGTTTGCAAAAGACTACTTCAAAGGCAGCAATGAGCGCAGTCAGAAGAACTATCAGGAGCAAGCTAAGCAGCACAAGACCTACACCACAAGGACCGAAGACGGACACACCATCTTTGATCAAAGAGAAAATACAAGCAAAAAAATATTCGCCCAGGATGAGGGCGAATATGTAGATTTCGTTGAGGAGTAAACAACGATTAGTTGTGCACCAAGGTGCCAATCTCCTCGCCTTCCATCACCTTTTTCAGATTGCCCACGATGTCCATGTTGAACACATAGATAGGCAAATTATTGTCTTGACACATGCAGATGGCGGTGAGATCCATCACCTTCAGACCGCGTGCCAGCACCTCCTTATAAGTGATATCATTAAACTTGGTTGCCGTGGGATCCTTCTCGGGGTCGGCCGTGTAGATTCCATCCACACGAGTACCCTTCAACATCACATCAGCCTCAATCTCGATGCCGCGCAACGATGAACCGGTGTCGGTGGTGAAGTAAGGAGAGCCTGTGCCTGCAGAGAAGATGCACACCTGTCCCTGCTCCATAGCCTCGATGGCCTTCCACTTGGTATAGAACTCACCGATTGGCTCCATGCGGATGGCAGTCATCACCTTGTTCTTCACGCCAATGGCACCCAGTGCCGACGAGAGAGCCAGCGAGTTGATGACTGTGGCACACATGCCCATCTGGTCGCCCTTCACGCGGTCGAAGCCTTTCTGACTGCCACTGAGGCCACGGAAGATGTTGCCACCACCAATAACGATGCCAATCTGCACACCCATCTCGGCTATTTCCTTAATCTGCTGAGCATAGTCGCTCAGACGCTCAGGGTCGATACCGAAGCCCTGCTTTCCCATCAGACTCTCGCCCGAGAGCTTCAGGAGGATTCTTTTAAATCTTGCCATAATCAATAATATTTTGTTTATACTTTGTTTCGTTGCTGAGAGATCGTAACAACCTATATAATGAAGCTCACCTCCTTGAACGCATAGCGCCGCTTCTGTACATTGTCGTCGCACAGACAAAGATGGCCATCCGCCTCAACATCTGTTATCTCGGCCATAAAAGGACCATTCGCATCGGCATAGGGATGAAAGCCCTTGCGACGATAGAGACGGGCACAATAGGCAGCCTTCAGGTCTTGACCCAACAAGCGGTCGAAGGCTTGCAGAATATCCTCCAACAACTGCTGACGACTGGTCTCATGCCCATGAATCTGAAAGAGCGACACCGGATTGGGGGCTTTCGACAGAAACTGGCGCTGATTCACATTCAGACCAACGCCAATGATGCTGTCATGGATGACAGTCCCCTGGAGTTGGTTTTCTATTAGGATGCCCGCCAACTTACCGTTGCGCCAATAGATATCGTTGGGCCACTTGATGCTGACATCGCCTATCTGCTGGTCGAGGACCTGACAGATGGCCAACGAGATAGCCATTGAGATATGAAACTGCTTGGCGGCGGGCAACGACTTGGGGTGAATTAGCATCGAGAACAGCAGGTTCTTGCCGCGTTCCGACTCCCAGGTGTTGGTACCACAGCCGCGTCCTGCCGTCTGATAGTCGGTCCATACGGCAATTGGCTGTTCACCATCCACTGCCGACTGTCCCTGTTCACGCAGCCATCGGTTGGTGCTGTCAGTCTCATCTATATGAATGAGTTTCCATTCCACGATGCAAAAGTACGAAAAAAATCCGTGAACCCTATTCTGTTCTCACAAAATAATTCGCAACTTTATTTCGAATTCTAACTTAATTAATTTTTATTAAGAGACACTGGTAATGGGTTGTATTATTATTTTTTGTATCTTTGCAGCAATGAAATGCCTAAACAACACTTAACCCCATAATCCAATGAAAAAAATCTTTTCTTTGCTGGCGTTCTGCCCATTGCTTTTTTCCGTGGGCAAACTCTCTGCCAAGGACGTGTTTGTGAACACGCCCAAGACCACCCTCATGCTCTCGGTCAACGAGGGTTCCACTCCCCGCATCCATTACTACGGTTCGCGCATCAGCCACAGTCAGGCGCAGGAAATCTATGATGCCATGAGCATCAACTACGATGCATACCCTGCCTTCGGGCGCACCAGTTTCGACGAGACGGCACTTAGCGTGACACACGCCGACGGCAACATGAGCACAGAACTCGCCATTACGGGATCGCGTCAGGAGGGCGACCTCACCATCATCTCGCTCAAGGACAAGGCGTACAAATTCTTCGTTGATCTCTATTATAAGGCGAACTCGGAGAGCGACGTCATAGAGACCTGGACCGTCATCCGCAACGGCGAGAAGAAGCCCATCCGACTCGAGCAATACGCCAGTGGTGTGATGACCCTCCGTCAGGAAGGTGCATGGATAACCCATTTTCACGGCACATGGGCCGCTGAAAGTCAGATGACGGAAGAACCCCTGACACCAGGTCTGAAGACCATCGTCAACCACGACGGCGTGCGCACTGCTATGGACGACCGCGCAGAGGTAATGATTTCGCTCGACGGCAAGCCCCAGGAAAACAGCGGTCGTGTTATTGGCGCAGCACTCTGCTGGACGGGCAACTACAAACTGCGGTTGGAGACGCGCGGTAAATATCGCCACACGCTCATTGCCGGCATCGATGAACTCCACACCGCCTACACCCTCCGCCCGGGCGAATCGTTCCAGACACCCGAACTCGCCCTCACCTACAGCACCGAGGGAAAGGGTGGTGTCAGCCGTGCCTTCCACCGCTGGGGGCACAACGTCAAACTCCACAACGGCCATCAGGTTCGCGACATCCTCCTCAATTCGTGGGAGGGCGTGTACATGAACGTCAACCAGGAAGTCTGCGAGCAGATGATGGACGGCATCAGGGAACTGGGCGGCGAACTCTTCGTTGTTGACGACGGTTGGTTCGGACGCAAATACCGCCGCACCGACGACACTCAGGGCCTCGGCGACTGGATGACCGACACGCAGAAACTGCCCGACGGTGTGCCCGCTCTGTTAAAGGCAGCCGAGGACCGCGGCCTCAAGTTTGGTATATGGATTGAGCCTGAGATGACCAACTCAAAGAGCGAACTCTACGAGGCACATCCCGACTGGGTGCTTGCACATCCCACACGCGAACTGTCGAAAGGCCGTGGCGGCACGCAGCTCGTGCTCGACATGTCGAACCCCAAGGTGCAGGACTACGTATTCAGCATCGTAGACAACCTCGTCAAGGGAAACCCCAAGCTGCACTACATTAAGTGGGACTGCAACATGTCGATGAATAACTACGGTTCCAGCTACCTCACCTCCGACAGGCAGAGCCACCTCGTTGTCGATTTCCACCGCGGTCTGCGCAGCACACTGGAGCGCATCCGTGCCAAATACCCAGACCTCGTCATCCAGCTGTGCGCCGGTGGCGGAGGGCGTGTCAACTGGGGATTCATGCCCTACTTCGACGAGTTTTGGGTAAGCGACGACACCGATGCCCAGCAGCGCCTCTTCATCCAGTGGGGCACGAGCCATTTCTTCCCCACGATGGCTATGGCGCAGCACGTCAGTGCATCGCCTAACCATCAGACCGGGCGCATCATCCCCCTGAAGTTCCGCTTCGATGTTGCCATGACAGGTCGCCTCGGTATGGAGATGAAGCCCAGCGACCTCAACGACCGCGAGCGCGAGTATGCCAAGAAAGCTGTCGCGTTCTATAAGGAGATTCGCCCCGTCATTCAGCTCGGCGACCAGTACCGCTTGCTCTCGCCCTACGAAGGCAATGGTTTCTGCAGCCAGATGTTCGTCACCGAGGACAAGTCGGAGGCCGTATTCTTCTGCTATAAGTTCGAGCACTATGTCGATCTCCACACCCCCCGTTGGCACATGGCAGGCCTCGACCCCGATGCCACCTATCGCCTCACCGAGTTCGAGTGTTCCGAGCACGAGCATTACTTCGAGGGCAAGACCTTCTCGGGCAAGTTCCTCATGGAGACAGGTCTCGATGCCAACCTCTCCCGGCAATTCTCCTCGCGTGTGATTCGCCTGAAGAAAATCTGACCAGCTAATAAAAACGAAAAGCCGCACATCCGTATTTGCATGGACGTGCGGCTTTTTTGTCTGCAGTGAAATAGGGTGAGGGAAAGGCAATATTTGGCAATGTCCAGGGAAAGTCAAGAGGAGTTGGCTAAAGATGAACTTTGCCCTGCCCGTTTGGCTTGTCGAATGCGTTTGAGCGGTGCTGCGAAAATCCTGAAGAAAGGCCGTCTCTTCATTGAGAAGAACGGACAGCGCTTCAATGCCCTGTGTATTGACATGAAGTAGTTCACACCAATCACCTATAACAAGTGGCGGATGGCATCTCGTACCATTCCGCCACTTTTTGTATCTATAATATTTGCTTATATGCTTACTTCTTAGTACTTTTGCATCATGGAGCAACAAAATAAAGACGAACAGTATATGCGCAAAGCGCTGGCTGAAGCCCAGCTGGCACTGCGCGAGGGAGAGATACCCATTGGGGCTGTTGTGGTGTGCAAGGACAGAATTATTGCCCGCGCACACAACCTGACCGAGACGCTGACCGACGTGACAGCGCATGCCGAGATGCAAGCTATCACGATGGCTGCCAACGAACTAGGAGGTAAATACCTCACTGAATGTACGCTCTACGTCACCGTTGAGCCTTGCGTGATGTGCGCCGGTGCTATTGGCTGGGCACAGATACCAAGGGTAGTCTTTGGTTGTGCCGACGAGAAGCGCGGCTATCAGAAATATGCCGCCCACGCCCTGCATCCGAAAGCGCAGGCCATAGGCGGTGTACTGGAAGAAGAATGTCGCGAGTTGATGCAGACGTTCTTCCGCGAAAAACGCTAATCTCATAAAAACAACATGCGACAACCCGATGGGCTGACGCATGTTGTTTTTATATTACTTTACCTGAACAACCAGGTACTTGCTGGTGCTCCAGAAGCGCTGGGGATCAGTGATGCGCAGCACATACTGCTTGTTGGCATCACGCAACAGGTTGTAGGTTCCGGCAGGATGATTGGTGAGCAACTTAGCATCACGAGACATCAACTTGATTTCCTTGTCCACACGGATGTCTATCTTCGTGAAGTAGTTCTTGTTGAAGTTGCCCTGCAACACCTCACCCTTCTTCAGGATGTTCTGCTCTTTCAGCTCTTTCTTTGTGCCAAACACAAACCAAGCTGTGTTCAACTCCTTATCCTGCGTCGTGATGGTCTCCTGCTTGTGCTTGTTGTCCTCGGCCAGCGTGCTCACATTATCTGCCAGATTGCTTACCTTTTCATCGAGCTCAGCAATGTGGATATCTTTCTCAGCCAGTTCCTTACGCAGTTCCTCGAGCTCGGCAGTCTTGGCCTGCAACTGTTCCGACAGGCTCTCCACCGTCTTCTTCAGTTGTTCGCTGGCAATGCTGCCTTCACGCAGACGGATGCGCAACTTATTGATCAACTCACGGTTCTCAGCAAGTTTCGACTGGATAAACTGCACATTCTCACGAATCTTGGTCTCGTTGTTAGCGCCTTCACCTGTACGCTCCACGGTGACGCGACCTTCAGCCTCGTTGATGGCCTTAAAACCTTCCTGTATCACGTTCAGGGTTTCCAGCATATCGCTAATTTCGCTATCCTTCTGATAGTTCACTCTGTTCAACGAATCAATCGTATGATTCAGAGCCAAGTCATTGGCATCCTTAGCACCATTCTTACATGCGACAACAGCCAACATGCAAACGCACCATACCAAAATCTTTTTCATATACTTTATTATATTTATTATGTTCAAAAACTAAGATTTTAAGCAAACTCAACTCTTTCCAGCCAGCACAATGACTATCTCGCCACGGGGCTCAGTAGTCGTAAAGTGCGCAATGACCTCCTCAAGACTGCCACGCACGCTCTCTTCGTGTATCTTCGAAATTTCACGGCACACACTCACCTGGCGGTCGGCACCAAAAAACTCAGCAAACTGCTGCAGGGTCTTCAGCAATCTGTAGGGCGACTCATAGAAAATCATGGTGCGCTCCTCGTCAACCAGCGACTGCAACTTCGTCTGGCGTCCTTTCTTCTGAGGCAAGAAGCCCTCGAAGGCAAAACGGTCGCAGGGCAGTCCGCTGCTCACCAGCGCCGGCACAAAAGCCGTTGCTCCAGGTAGGCACTGCACCTCCACCCCAGCCCTCACAGCCTCACGGGCTAGAAAGAAACCAGGGTCGCTGATGCCGGGCGTTCCTGCATCGCTGATCAGTGCCACGTTTTGTCCGGCCAGCAATCGTTGAACCACCGAGGCACTGGTGCCATGTTCGTTGAATTTGTGATGGGAAAGCAACTGATTCTTAATGTCGAAATGCTTCAGCAGGATGCCCGATGTACGGGTATCCTCGGCCAATATCAAATCGACTTCTTTCAGGATGCGTATGGCGCGCAGCGTCATATCTTCCATATTGCCCACAGGCGTGGGTACTATATATAATGTTCCCATATCGGATGCAAAGGTAGTGATTTTTAGTTCATTGTTTGTAGTTCGCAATTCATAATTGGCGCAAATTAACAACATTTTACTAAAAAAAACTCTGACCAACGAACTACGAAGTATAAACTTTTTGCTATCTTTGCACCATGATTACATATCCTACAACAGGCGAGAACCATCGTCCCGGCAGAATCGAAGTGGTTTGCGGATCCATGTTTTCCGGAAAGACCGAAGAACTGATCCGACGCATGCGCCGCGCTCAGTTTGCCAAGCAGCGCGTGGAGATATTCAAACCAGCCATTGATGTGCGCTATTCCGAGGAAGACGTGGTGAGCCACGACCAAAAACATATCCAGTCAACACCCATTGAATCCTCGGCCAGCATTCTCTTGCTGACCAGTGACATCGACGTGGTGGGCATCGACGAGGCTCAGTTCTTCGACGATGGCATTGTCAACGTGTGCAACGAACTGGCCAACCGTGGCGTTCGTGTCATCGTGGCAGGACTTGACATGGACTTCCGTGGTGTTCCCTTTGGTCCTATGCCTGCCCTTTGCGCCATTGCCGACGATGTCACCAAGGTGCATGCCATCTGCGTCAAATGCGGTTCGCTGGCTTACGTCAGTCACCGAAAAGTGCAAAACGACAAGCGCGTGCTGCTGGGCGAAACACAAGAATACGAGCCCCTTTGCCGCACTTGTTATCAGCATGCCATAGCCGAAGAAAAAGCAAAAAACGAAAAAACATCGCAATAAATTTGGCGGGTTCAAAAAAAGTTCGTACCTTTGCACCCGCTTTTATTTAAAAGCACTGAGGTTGATCCGCTAGCTCAGTTGGTAGAGCACAACACTTTTAATGTTGGGGTCTTGGGTTCGAGCCCCAAGCGGATCACAAAAAGAAGAGGTCGCAAGACCTCTTTTTTTGTTTTCTCACGCTTGAGCCTCTCACCCAAGGGTTCTTTCAGTCGCTATGCTTGGTGAAAGCGAGCAAGCTCGAGCGCGAGCCACAAGCGGATCTGAAATCCAACAACGGCACTTTGATGGGGTTATAGCAGCACCTTTGTAACTCAATAGTGGCACTTTGGCGATCTTTCGACTTAAGTCGTGAGATCTGTTGACTCCAGTCGTGAGATCTGTTGACTCCAGTCGTGAGATCTGTTGACTTAAGTCGTGAGATCTGTTGACTTAAGTCGTGAGAACTGTTGACTTAAGTCGTGAGATCTTTCGACTTAAGTCGTAAATTAGAATAGTGGCACTTTTGGGTTAGTAAGGCGTTGTTGTTGGGTTACTAAAATGCAGTAACCAGGTGGGGAAAGATTAAATGAGCATTAAAGCCACCACTATTTGTAGCGCCATGATGAGCGGAACGCCATACCTGAACTTCTTATGCAACGTCTTATGATGGAAAAGCCTCATCGCAAACAGTGCACCGACGCTGCCACCAATCACTGCCAACATCAGAAGCGTACATTCCGAAATGCGCCAAGCCTTCCGTTTTGCCTTAGACTTGTCTATGCCGTAAACAAGGAATGTCAGGATGTTTACGCCAAGCAAATAATATAATACCCAATCACTCATTTCGACATGCTGAGTTACAACATCTGTTCTAGTACCTCGACAGCTTTGGTGATATCTTCCAGAAAACACGCATGGTCGTGCAAGAAATCCTCCTTACCATTGCTAATCAACGCATACAACTCCTGGTTCATAGAATCAGCATAGTCGGCAATAGCCATCTCGATGTCGTCTTTCTGCCAGTCGAGCGTGGAGTGTGCATAGATCCTCTGCTTCTGGTGCAGGAAGCTATAGGCTGTCTCAATACTATCTTTTGTCATCATCTTACTGCATCATAACCAATGGGGCGAAACTGCCGTTGCTGTTCACTGTACACAAAGCCGTTACCCTTTAGGTAACTCTTCAGATCTTCTGGCTCCGTATTAAAATTATAACATAGCGACTCCAAGGTATCGAACTCGTCGTCGCGCAGCAACATATTAACGCTCGATACCAGTATAGCAGGATCCTTGGGTAAGTATTCCATGATCTTAATGAGAAGTTAAATTGAGAGTTTAACGCAGAGGTTTTGAAATTATTCTTTGCGATGACGCCAGGCTTGGGCACGTACCTTGATATTTCGCTGCAGACACTCACTGTAGAGCCAGGGCTCGCAACTGTGGATGTCGCCCACGTTCAGGAATCCTTTATACGGCGGATACTCCTTGCCGTCATAGCCTTTCACCACCAGCACATGATGCTCGGGCGACAGTGTCACGGTGATGGTGTCGTGCAGCACTGCCGGTGTCGCATCCGTATGCCAGTTCACGGGGTTGATGCTCATACAGGTAGCCGCAATCACGGGATGGGCATACTTCACATCTTTCACCGTGTTATAACAGATGGTGACACCCGTATCGCTCTCGCCTTGCGCCGCCTTCAGGTGCTTCGACTGCAGCGTGTCGGCCTCCGTCACCTTGTAGCCCAGCACATAGGCGGCTGCCAACTGGCGGTAGGTGTCGTCGCTCATGTGTTTCAGCAGTTCTACCACGGCCATGCCGCCCTGACTAAATCCTGCCACTATCAACGGACGCGTAGAGTCGCGTCGCGCCAGGAAATAGTCGAAGGCTGCGCACACATCGTCCATCGCCATGCGAGCACGACGGCGAATACTGTCTTCATCGGCCACCATGAAGGTCTCTATCGTAGCGTGGCGGTAGTAGGGCGCGTAAAACCTGTTGCCTGGTGCCATATAGGCTGCCACCTTGTTCATCTCGCGGGCCATATGTTTACGATGATGCTCGTTCCACACATCGGCATAGTGACTGGTTCTGCCAGCCTCATCCTGCCAGTCTTCCTCCCATGTGGACACCACATAGAACACGTCGGCACCGTTGCCACAACTGTCGCCATCCACCGTTATCCACATGGTGGAGTCACTATAGTCTGGCGCCTCGGGCACCAACACCATTTCCTGTGTTATATCACGTTGTGTTGCCGACAGCGCATACAGCGCCACTGCACCTATCAACAGCACAGCTGTCAGCATCCATAGCTTCTTGCGTTTCATCTTCATTATTTTAAAAACCAACTGCAAAGATAGTTATAATTTCCCTTTTTTTTGTAATTTTGCACCGATAAATAATTAGAAAACCACTAAGTATCAGCGATTACTATGAAAGTAAATATCCAAACCATGCTAGGCGACATCATTGTCCGCCTCTACGATGAGACCCCTATCCACCGTGACAATTTTATCAAGTTGGTGAAAGAGGGCTACTATGATGGCACCCTGTTCCATCGCGTGATTAAAGACTTCATGATTCAGGGCGGAGACCCCGATTCGAAAGGTGCCCCTGCCGGCAAGATGCTGGGCGTGGGTGGTCCCGACTATACCCTCGAAGCCGAGATCAAGAGCAACCTGTTTCATAAGCGCGGGGCCCTGGCTGCAGCCCGTCAGGGCGACGAGGTGAACCCCGAACGTCGCAGCAGCGGTTCGCAGTTCTACATCGTCTGGGGACAGGTTTACAACGAAGGACAGCTGCGCCAGTTCTCCAAGCAACTGCGCATGCAGAAGGTTCAGGATGTCTTCAACGCACTGGCTGCCCAGCATCGCGACGAGATCATGCAGATGCGCCGCGAGCGCAACCGTGCCGGTCTGCAGGAGCTGCAAGACAAACTGGTAGCCGAGGCCGAGGGCCAGGTGGGCAAGGAAGGTCTTACTGACGAGCAGTTGAAGCTCTACTCTACCGTCGGCGGCACACCGCATCTCGACGGACAGTACACGGTCTTTGGTGAAGTGGAGCAAGGTCTCGACGTGGTTGAGATGATCCAGGGCACCGCCACCGGTCGTGCCGACAGACCTGTTGACGACATCGAGATGCGCATCACCGTGGTTGAGTAAACCACTGCTTTTCCCACAAAGTCTTTCGACCGTCTTGTCGTCACAACGAACATACATAGCCATTGACCTGAAGTCGTTTTATGCTTCAGTAGAGTGCGTGGACAGGGGACTCGATCCTCTGTCCACCAATCTCGTGGTGGCCGACGAGAGCCGCACCGAAAAGACCATCTGTCTGGCAGTGACGCCATCACTGAAAGCCTATGGCATCGGCGGCAGAGCACGCCTGTTTGAAGTTTATCAGAAGGCAAAGGGCGTTGACTTTATCATTGCCAAACCACGAATGGCACACTACATCGAGGTCAGCGCCAACATCTACAACATCTACCTGAAGTACCTCGCGCCCGAGGACATCCACGTCTATTCCATTGACGAGGTCTTCATGGACGTCACGGCCTATCTCGGCTCCTATAAGATGACGGCCCACCAGTTGGCCATGACCATGATACGCGATGTCTTGCAGCAAACGGGCATCACCGCCACCGCCGGCATCGGCACCAACCTGTACCTCTGTAAGGTGGCCATGGATATCGTGGCCAAGAAGATGCCTGCCGACAAAGATGGTGTACGCATTGCCGAACTCGACGAGCAGACCTACCGACAGCAACTGTGGGACTACCGCCCCATCACGAAATTCTGGCGTGTGGGCCATGGCATCGCCGAGAAACTGGCCCGCCACGGCATCGAGACCATGGGACAGTTGGCCCGCCAGTCTGTCCTAAGCGAAGAACTGCTCTACAAGCTCTTTGGCGTGAATGCCGAACTGCTGATAGACCACGCCTGGGGATGGGAACCATGCACCATGGCGGCCATCAAGGCCTATCGCCCCGAGAGCAACTCCTTCAGCAGCGGACAGGTGTTGCAGTCGCCCTACAGCGCCGAACAAGCGCGCGTGGTGGTGCAAGAGATGGCAGAAGGCATGGCCTTAGACCTGGTGCGCAAACGACTGGTCACCGACCAACTGGTGCTCACTGTGAGCTACGACACCGAGTGTCTCACGCGTCCCGACATCCGCGATCGGTATCAGGGCGAGATCACCATCAACTACTACGGCAAACCGGTGCCCAAACATGCACATGGCTCCTACTCGTTTGCCACACCCACATCGTCATCGCGCCTCATCATGGAAGGGGCCACCAGCATCTTCGACCGCTGCGTGAACCCTATCTTGCTGGTTCGACGTCTGAGCCTCACCACCAATCATGTCACATCGGAAGTCACCGCCCAACCACAGCAGAACACGGTTCAGCAGCTGGACCTCTTCACGGACTATGACCAACTGCAACAACAGCAGCAGGAAGAGCAAGACCGGTTGGAGAAGGAACGCAAACTGCAAGAGGCACAACTGAAGATCAAACAGCGCTTTGGTAAGAATGCCATCCTGCGCGGTCTGAACTTCAAAGAAGGTGCCACCGCCAAAGAGCGCAACAGCCAGATTGGAGGGCATAAGGCGTAGTGCGACTTTGTCGCAAAGTGAGAGGTGAGTGCGCCTTTGGCGCAAGATGAGAGATGAGAGGTGAGAAGTGAGAGGTGCGGCGTTGCCGCAAGATGAGAGGTGAGAGATGAGAGATAATAATAGTTATTATTATGGATAACTACGACGATATTATAAATTTGCCACACCACGTGTCTAAGCGACATCCGCAGATGTCGATGTGGAACCGTGCTGCACAATTCGCTCCGTTTGCAGCACTGACAGGCTATGATGCTGCCATTGCCGAAACGGAGCGAAAACACGAACAGTCGGAAGAATAAGACTGTTATTCTACACGAAGTGTCGCTGTTGACACACGACGGCTGTCTGAACCTATCATCACATCGAAGACGCCTGGTTCCAGCACACTGTTGCCTTCAGCATCGTAATACTGCAGTTGTTCACGACCGATGCGGAAAGTAACTTTCTTTTTCTCGCCAGCCTTCAGTTGTATTCTCTGAAAACCTTTCAGTTCCTTCACGGGGCGTGCCACCGAGGCTGCCTGCTGATGGATATACAACTGCACGATCTCATCGCCATCGCGCTTTCCCGTATTTGTTACGGTCACACTGGCCTCTATGCTGCCGTCTGCTGCCATCACGGCACTGCTGAGCGACAGGTCTGAGTAGTTGAAAGTGGTATAGGTCAGTCCGTAGCCGAATGGATAGAGCGGATCATTGCGCAGTTCCAAGTAGTTACTCTGATACTTACGATAGTTCTTAGCACCCTCTGGCACGGGGCGACCTGTGTTCAGGTGGTTATAGTACATGGGCACCTGACCGATGGCCTGTGGCATGGTCACTGTCAGTTTGCCACTGGGCGCAGCCTCACCAAACAGTACATCGGCAATGGCATCGCCAGCCTCCGAACCTGCAAACCACACGTTCATGATTGCATCCACATGCTGCTGTTCCCAAGTGAGCACCGTGGGGCGACCCGAGAAGTGGAGCAGCACGACGGGCTTGCCCAACTTCACCAGTTCGGCCAGCAGCTCGCGCTGTTCGTCGGGCATCTCCAGCGTAGCACGACTCGACGACTCGCCCGAGAAGTCGGCACACTCACCCATGGCGCATACGATGATGTCGGCCTTCTGGGCAATGGCCAGCGCCTCTGCCTTCGCCTGCACAGCATCCACACGAGGAATGGTCTTTCCAAACTCAGCCGCCTTTTGCAAAGCCTCATCGCGCGTCAGGTTGCAACCCTGTGCATAGAGCAGCTTGCCTTTGGGCAGGCGGCGCTCCAAAGCCTCTTTAATGGTGGCATAGCGCTCTGGCGTATAGGCCACACACCACGTACCAGCAATGTTGGCACGGTCGTTAGCCATCGGACCTATCAGGGCAATGGTCTTATCCATAGTCAGAGGCAGCAGCTCATCCTGGTTCTTCAACAGCACGAAAGTCTCTGTTGCGATGCGTCTGGCAGCAGCACGATGTTCGTCGGTAAAGATATCCTTGGCTCTGCGCTTGGCATCCAGATGACGGTAAGGATTGTCAAACAGTCCCAGTTTCCATTTAGCTTCCAACACACGACGACAAGCCTGGTCTATGTCGGCCATCGTCACCGAACCGTCTTTCAGCGATGCTGCTAGCGTGTTGATAAATCCATTCGAGCACATGTCCATATCTGTTCCGGCCTTCAGTGCCTTGGCCGAGTTGCTCTTCAGGTTGCCAAAGCCCCAGGTGGTCATCTCGCCAATAGAGCCATAGTCTGTCACCACAAAGCCATTAAACTTCCACTGATTGCGCAGCACATCGGTCAGCAGCCAGCGGTTGGCCGTGGCATGCTGTCCGTCAACGATGTTAAAGCTCGACATATACGAGCCTGCACCGGCCTCGGCAGCTGCCTTATAAGGAGGGAAATACTGGTTATACATACGCAGTCGGCTCATATCCACCGTGTTATAGTCGCGTCCGGCCTCCACTGCTCCATAGAGGGCATAGTGCTTCACGCAGGCCATCACATGGTCTGGCGTATAACTGTCGCCCTGATAGCCGCGTACATAGGCCTTCGCTACCTCGCCGCCCAGGAAGGGATCCTCGCCGGCACCCTCTGCAATACGTCCCCAACGGGCATCCACACAGATATCCACCATGGGCGAATAGACCCAGTTGATGCCGTCGGCCGAAGCTTCGCGCGCAGAGATACGCGCCATCTCTTCAATCGCTTTCAGGTCCCACGAGCATGCCAGTGCCAGTGGTATCGGAAAGATGGTCTCGTAGCCATGAATCACGTCCATACCCACGATGAGCGGGATGCCCAGTCGCGACCGTTTCACGGCGATGTCCTGCAGGGCGCGTATCTTATCCACACCTTTCAGGTTGAACACGCCGCCCAGCAGACCATCGGCGATGCGCTGTCCTACCTCTGTATTCACAGCACCTCCCGTCACGATCTCGTCACTGGCAGGCGCCAGGTTCAACTGTCCCAACTTCTCCTCCAGCGTCATCTTGCTCATCAGCCTACTGACAAAAGCATTCATGTCGCCGGTCTGTGCCTGCATGTTCAGACACAGCATACTCATCATTACCGATAAAAGTGTTATTCTCATATTGACGTTCAATCTTTCAGTTTAAACGTGATTTTATCCGATATATTGTCTGAGGCATTACCAATCAGTGCCTCGAAGGTGCCTGCCTCTGCACGCCAGTCGTGAACGGATTCGTCGTAGAAGCTCAACGCCTCGCGACCGATGGTCAGCGTCACCACCTTGCTCTCGCCGGGCTGCAGGAACACCTTTGCAAAGGCTTTCAGTTCTTTTTTAGGGCGCTCTACCGAGCATTCTTTGTCAGCGATATAGAGTTGAACGACCTCTGCGCCGGCACACTTACCGGTGTTCTTCACCTTGACATCAAACTGATACTGTCCGTTGCCCTTGTCTGTCCACGACTGACAGTTCATGGCAAACGACGTATAGCTCAGTCCATGACCAAAGGCAAACAGCGGTTTGATGTTCTGCTTCTCCAACCAGCGATAGCCCACAAACACACCTTCTTTATATTCCTCGTCAATGATACGCACACCACTGCGCCATGTGCCGGGATAGGTGCCCAGAGCATGCGCCCCACAGTCGGCCAGTTGTTTATACCATGAGAAGGGCAACTTACCACTGGGGTTTACCTTTCCCAACAGCACGTTGACCAGGGCCTCGCCACTCTCAGAACCAATAAACCATCCCTGAACGATGGCAGGCACCTTGCTGGCCCATGGCATCTCGACGGCATTGCCCGAGATATTGACAAACACCAGGCGGGGATTTACCTTCAGGATGGCCTCGATGACGGCGTTCTGTCCATAAGGCAAGGCATAGTCCTTGCGGTCATGTCCCTCGCTGTCCTGATAATCGCTCTTGTTCAGTCCGCCGAAGAACACCACGTAGTCGGCCTGCTTTGCCTTCTCCACAGCCTCAGCAATCAGCTCTGACGGTGTACGCATGTCGTAAAGACTGCGGCCCACCTTCACACCATTGTAGCTCTGCACCGTATCGCCCACATAGCCACGGGCATAATCGGTAGAACACTGTGCAGCAAAAGCATCTAATGGCAGAATCTCTTTTTGCACCTTCAACGATGAAGAACCACCGCCAACAGTCATCATCTTGATGGCGTTCTCGCCCACCACCAAGATACGCTTGCCCTGTTTCAGGGGCAAAAGCCCACGCTCATTCTTCAGCAGTACGATGCCCTCTTCTGCTATTCTGAGTGCAGCATCGTAGTGACTCTCCGAGCACAGGAAGCCCACGGGCTTGTTCTTTTTCATCGTGGTACGATAATACAGGCGCAGCACGCGACGCACCTTCTCGTCGAGCTCCTTCACTGAGTACTTGCCCTGTTGAATCAGCTTCTTATATGGCAATGCCAGATAATAGCTGTCGTAAGCATTTGAAGCGCCCTCGGTCAGTCCGTTGGTCCACGAGCCGAACTCCATGTCAAGTCCATTCTCGATGGCCTGTTCAGTATCGTGGGTGCCACCCCAGTCAGACACAACAACCCCGTCAAAGCGCCAGTCGTGCTTCAGTATCTTGTTCAGCAACGTCGCATTATGACAACAGTGCTCATTCTTATAAAGGTTATAAGAACCCATGATGGCCCAGGCACCGCCTTGCTGGACAGCAGCCTTGAAGGCAGGCAGGTAGATCTCGTGCAGCGCACGGTCGCTCACCACCACATTCACGTTGAAACGATGCTCTTCGTCGTTGTTCAGTGCATAGTGCTTCACACACGATGCCACACCATTCGACTGGACCCCCTGTACGTAGGGAGCCACCATCTGCGACGCCAGGAAGGGGTCCTCGCCCATATATTCGAAGTTACGACCGTTGAGAGGCGTACGGTTGATGTTGACGCCAGGTCCCAACAGCACATGTTTTCCGCGGTAAAGCGCCTCCTCACCCAGGCTCTCGCCATAGAGTCGGGCCATCGCAGGATTCCACGAAGCAGCCAGACAGGTCAGCGCCGGAAAAGCCACACACGAGTCGTTGGTTTGTCCGGCCTGCTCCCACTCGTCCCACAACACGTCTGGACGAATGCCGTGAGGACCATCAGTGGTCCACAGGTCAGGAAAGCCTAATCGTTTTACACCAGGAGCCGAGAACTTCGACTGCGCATGAATCACCGCAATCTTCTCGTCGAGTGTCATGCGGCTCAGTGCGTCTTCAATGCGTTGTTCCACTGGTTTGCTATCGTCCAGATACACGGGCAACTGTCGGGCTTGCGCCCCCGTCCAGGCACAGAGCAGCATTACAGATATGAAAAGTTGTTTCATGATAATATAAGTATTGTTTATGAGTCAAAGATATGCAAGGAGCTACAAAGGCCACTCCTCATTGCTTTTGGTACACACGAACATAGTCAACCTGCATCGTGGCTGGCAGTGCACCATCGTCAACGCCCTCAGCGCCACCCCAGTCTCCACCCCATGCGAGGTTGAGGATGATATAGAACGGAGCATCGTAGGGCCAGTCGTCGCGTCCCAGTTGTCTGTTGTCATAGCTCAGCTGCACCTCACCGTCCACATAGGTCGTGATGTTCGTTGCGGTCCAGAGGATACCATAGGTATGGAACTCCCCTTCGGCACCGTCGCACAACATCTCATGGGTCACCTGCGTGTTGTTGGAGTGAACATGCGAGTTGGCATGCAGGCTAGACGACACATAGTCGGGATGGTAGCCCACCTCTTCCATGATGTCTATCTCGCCATCGGCCGGCCACGACCTGAAGTTCACCGGCATCATCCAGAAGGCTGGCCATGTGCCTTTACCTTTCGGCAGTTTGATGCGGGCCTCCATATAGCCGTAGGTCCACCCTTGCTTAGACCTGGCATACACACGTCCTGAATAGACCTTACCATTCTCCTTCAGTGCCGTGATTCTGAGCGTACCATCTTTCACCTGGGTCACCAGCTGACCTTCGGGCGTCTGGTGGTTCACATAGTTCTGCAACTCATGGTTCACCCATCCCGCTGCCTTTACCTCGTGTGTCCAGTCACAGCTGTTCAGTTCTGTACCTGTATCAAACTCATCTTGCCACACCAGCCGATAACCATCCGGCACACCGATTGTATCTTCAGAAGTGGAACACACGGACGCGGAGGTCATCCGGTCGCTGTCAGCAGTGCCGAAGCCCATGAGGGCTACGGCGAGAGAGAGTAATAGAGTACTATACATGTAACGTTTTATTGATTGTGTTTATTATCTTTTGCTTTGACTTTGTTTCTGCAAAACACGAACATGGTCATGATTCGTGCCTTCTCATTTCCCGATTATTTTCTGTCCGTTCCTCACAAAGATGCCCTTCGCCGGCTTTACGACACGCCGTCCGGTCAGGTCGAACAAGTCGCCATGTTCAGTCTTCACCGCATCACGCTTATCGCTGATGACCGTTGCCTTCACATCGCCATAGACCCAGATGTGGCTGACCTTCTCGCCCCAGTCGGTGGCAGCACGAGAACTGTGGAACTTCAAGTAGCGCACGCCATTGGCTACCCCCGTCAGGTTGCAGACACACAACTGGCTGCTATTGTTTTCCACCGCACACACTTGCTGCCACTGCTCACCATCGGCAGATACCGAAATCGTATAGTCGGCAGGCAATGCCGGACTGAACGAAATATTCAGGAACTCCACATTACAAAGGTCTGTCAGATCTATCGTGAAGTAGGTGTCGTGCATGCGCTCCGGCGTGTCGTTGCGCAAGAAGAAGTTCTCGGCATAGTCGTCCGTGTTAGCCAGCACAGCAGGGCGTGGTGCCGAAGCCTCGGGATTCAGTCCGCCAATCTGGCTCAAGCTGAACAGCAGGTTCTGGCGCGAGGCATCGGCCACATAGATACGGTGTGTGTTGGTCACGCCATTGCACGTAGCTACAATGGCATACTGTCCCATCTTCGTAGCGCGGAACGTCAGGTGATGATTGTCCACCGCATTCAGGGTGGCATCAGTGGTTTCCTCTTCGTCCGTAGCCGTCAGCCTACGCAGAGCGAAGTCTATGAGCTGACTGGCAGGCTGACCAAACTGATTCAGAGCTTCCGCCACCACATCGACAGGTGCATCCTTCGTGGTCTTGTCGTCGGCAGTCACCGTGATAGAAGTCACTCGCAAGGCCTCCTCAACGACGAGTTGCTTAGAGGCAGTCAAGCCTCCCACCGTCGCCGTGACATTCACCTTGCCATAGACAGAAGGTGTAAACGTGCTACCGTCAAAGTTGCCGTCAGCACTACTCCACGTGGCCGCCACGGTCTGTTGATTCTTGGCATAGTCATAGCCCACAATATTGAGCGTAGTGGGAACACCCTGTTTCAGTACATCTACCGGACTGCTTATCATGACGCCCATCAATGTGGAGCTTGGTGCCGACGACGGTTTTCCATATACCTCCAGTTCATAGAGCGAGATACCGTATTGAGTGGCACGCGTCTTTCCCACCAACTTAACATAGCGTCCGCTCACATCGCCCAGCAGAATGTTGTCTTGTCCGCCACTGCTCAGGCAACTCTTGACCAGCGTCCAGTCGTTGGCATTCTCAGAAACATAGATATCATACGCCGAGGCATAGGCCGTTTCCCAACTGATACGCACCTTATATATCTGACAGTTCTCACCCAGATCCACGTAGAGCCATTCACCGTCCTGATGCGCACTTCCCCAGCGTGAGCCCTTGTCGCCATCGGTGGCATGAGCAGCCACGCAACCGGCATTCTCCCAACTGCTCACAGTGCAGGACTTGCCCAGTGCCAGATTCGGCATGATCAGTTCCTCGCGCAGGTCGGGTTCACTATGATCAACAGGATAAATCTTCGTGACACCCGTGTACACACTGTCCTTCACCTTCATCTGACGGGCAGGCACCACAAAGCTGGTGCCATCGCTATAAGTCACCGTGAGCGGAGCATCCGTGGGGTTATAGGCAATATACGCATTCGTATATTTACGAGCTGTAGGAATAGAAGCCGTCACCGTCCAGTCGATATCGCCATAGGTGCGATGAGCATGCGTCACGTAGTAGGTGATGCCACGCGTAGAACTGTTGTGCATGGTACCCCAGTTGTTGTCCCAGCCTTGGTCAAAGATGGCCGCCGCATCGTCAGGATCGCTGAACTGTCGGTACGTGAGCACCACATTGCCCCAGTCTGAGTCGCGCAGGTCAGCCGTACCGATACCGCCCTGTCCGTCCCATCCCTTATGTTCCTTCAGCTCCATCAGTCGCTGGTAGTCCCATGCTGCAAAAGCCTTGTCCTCGCCCAGATAGTCGAGTGCGGGCGACACGGGCATCCACTGTATGCCCTGCATAAACACCGGATCGCCACCGAACCAGGTCCACCATCCCACGCCGTGGCTCGTCAGGTTCGAGTTGTAGGGAATGATATAGTCGGGGTTCTGGTGTCTGAACTTGTCGTAGTCAATATTATAGTCGTCCGTCTTAGTGATATGGAAGTTGTCATCGACCGTCTCGCCATGACGGTCGAACCAATATTCGGCCGTGGCACGACTCTCGTTCACCCAACCAAAGATACCGGCATCGCGCATCTCGTCGTCGCCCAGTGCCACACCCAACAGAAAGAGTCCGCCCCAGCCCTGCATGGCCTCGGAGGTTGATTCCTGTCCGTTGCCGGCACCATCGCCCATGCCACCAGCATACGAGTGTCCCTCCCAGGGGTCGAACATACGCAGGAAGCAAGCCCATGAGTCGCGCTTATAGTTGGCATAGTCTCGAGCCACCAACTTCATCATATCGCCATAGTTCTCACGAAAGTCGTCATCGACCATGGCCAGCAGTGCTGCTGCCAGGGTGAAGTAGCCATAATGGAAGTGATGGTCGTTGTAAGTCTCGCTGTCGTAACTGGTGGCATAACCAATGAGTCCGCCCCAGCGGTTGTCGCGTGCAAAGAAGAAGTTCTCCTCGCCAGGCGTATAGGTGAGCCAGTTCACCAACGCCTCTTTCAGTCGGGCATGGCACTGGTCGAACAAGAGCTCGTCGCCCAGCTCGCGGGCAAACGTCATGTTCAGTGCCATCTGCGTCAGTCCTTTACCGCCCCAATAGGTGTCGGCACCGAAGGTACCCTCTGAGGCATATTCTCTAACCAACTGCAACATTCGGTCTTTGTTGAACGCATGCTCGCCGCCATCGGTAGGTACGGCATACCAAGGCAGCATACCTGCAAAACGGTAGCTGATGTGCTGGCAACTGCCAGCTGCCACCTTCAGCGTTCCGCGAGGGGTGGCATAACTATTGATGGGCGCCAACGAATGGGTGGCATAGCGCTCGCGGTAGTGGTGAGGAATGAATCCCTGCAACACCTGACTGGTGGCAGCACCCGTGCGGAGATTTTCTGCCGAGACATCATAGGTCGTGGTCAGCAAGCCATTGGCATAGTTCCAGCTCACCTGCGTGTTCACCGGTTTGCTGTAGGCATAGGTGCTATAGACATCCAGGTCGGACTCTTGTTTCAGCAGTGCCACCACCACGTAGGGTGCCGTCAGCGTAGCCCGTCCGCTGGCAATGGTCACAGTGGTATTCTCTGGGAGGTAGATGCCATAGAGATCAGCGGTCTCGCCATTGGCTATCTTGACAATCAAGCGTGTATAGTTGCCGCTGCCTATCGGTGTGCCATCGGCGGTCAGGAAACTGACGTTGGCATTGCCCGTCAGTCTGTTGTCAGCCCCATCATTGTTGGTCTTGACGGCGGTCAGCGTCAGCGTGGTATTTTCAGCCTCTATCCAAGTAAAGGGAGAGCCATGCATCAATGTGGCTGTCAGTTTCCGGTTGGCATCCGATTCCGAGAAGGTCACGGTCCAGTCGCTCCAAGCCTCGGCCAGCGGTGTCTGGGCATGGAAGTCAGCGCCCGTCACCACCAGTTTCGACTGCGCCTTCATCTCGGTGCCGTTGTCCACCCAGTATTTGGGATAATGAATATCCATGCCGTACCTCATGCCCTGCACATAGCCAGGATAGGCCCACAGGCGACCCGTCACCTCGTCGCCCGTGCGGTAGCGGTCGGCATTGATCAGGTCTGTCCACCACTTATTGGTGGGGATGGGTGTATTAGCACGCTCGTTGATATAGAGTTTGCGGTACTGCATATACTGACTCTGGTCGCCACCGTGTTCGTTGGTGCGACTCATCGACAAGGGGGTGTATGCTGCATAGCTGCCCCTACCCACTCTGATGATTTGTTGTGCCACGGCATCCATCGTGCCCAGCAGGCAAAGCATGGTTGCGGCCAATATATGGATTCTCATTTCTACTTATTCACTTTGTTTTTTTTAAAAAAGGAGTCAGTGTCCGTCACGGAGTCTGACTCCTGTCAATACAAAAAACTAATAACTACTATTATTAACTAGATATCAATATTCGTCTTCTTCGTCTGTCCAAATATCGTAAGAACGACTATCTACATAGCCCGTCGTGACTTCTTCCTCGCTCACAACGGCCTTCCTCTCGTTCGGGTTACTGACAGCCATCATTTGGGTTGTGGCGATGGTCACAATCTCTGTCCATGGTTTGATATAATTCTGTTTCATATCACTATTCTTCCTTCTTATTTCATCATTACTTTCTTACCATTCACGATATAGAGTCCCTTGACAGGTCGCTGTATGCGCTGACCCTGGAGGTTGTACACGGGAACCAGCTCCACATGGTCGGCTGTGACGGTTGCGACGCGGGTGGTCGAGCCGTCAACGAGAATAATCTCGCGAGAAGCGTACGAACCAGACAGACCTGTGAAATAGCTGCGGAAGCATCCAACCGTGGCACCGTTGAGTTTGTTCAACTGAAGGGCTGCGCCCACGTCGCCATAGACGCCATACTGCGTTCCATCAGTCACGAAGGGGGCATAGTTGCCCTTGAAAACTACGGCAGCCTGTTCCACGCTTGAGGGTGTAGCGCCCAGATAGAAGTCAACCTTACCCGTTGCCACGATATCTACCGGTGCGTCGGTGGTGTTGTGAATCACGACCGGTGTGGCTGCCGGGATGATGTGTGCATTGGCACCATCACGCCTTGTCAGCACCGGCGCATCTCCTTCCATGGCCGTAAACGTGTAAACATCGATGGCATCGTTCTGTGTCGATGCGAAAGGCAGATAGGATGTGGCCCATTTGTTGGCTGCAAGCGTACGACTGATGGTGACGCCCTCGGCCTGAGCATCGATGGTCATGGTTCTGGCAATGGCATCGGTATTGCTGTCGACGAAGGTCAGCGCCTTGCCCGTGGCCGAACGATAGTACAAGCCATCAAAGACCACCAGATTGTCGGCATCGACCGACTGACTGGGCACACGCCCCGTTCCTTCTACCAACACGATGGCATTCGGATTGGCAGGCGACAGCGTGACAGCTTCCACGATATTGGCGCCTCGCATATCGACAACAGGCGCTGTAGAAGCGTTGATGATGGTTTCGTCGGCGGTGGTCACGTCGCCCGATACCACACCATTGACTACCGAACAGGGATTCACGACAGAACCTTTCGCATAATAGATATTAGAGAATATCAGCAGACCGTCCTTGACCGAGTCGTGATAGCGGAAGGTCAGATAGTTCACATTCTCGGGGGCAGCAATCTCTGAGGTGGCCACCTGCAGCTCGTTCCAACCGGCGTTCAGGTTGAAGAGTCGCGATGTGCCCTCGCCCTCGAAATAGAGGGTCAAGGTATGGGCTTCTGCCGACCACACGTCAACCACCAGTTTGTCGCGCTCGCTATAGTCCTTCAGCGGATTAGGTATCTGCATGCCGCCCAGCTTGCTGCCCTTACGACAGGTCTTGCCGTCGATCGACACATTTTCCTGCTGACTGCCCCAGCCCCAGCCTTGGTCAGACCATGCACCTATAGTGCCGTCGTAAACAATGGTCACGTCATCGCCTGTGGGAGCGGCAGGTGCCGTTGTCGGCATGTCATAGACCTTCACCTGGACCGTTGCCGAACGCCCTTCAACACCCGAACCAACCGTGATTGTAGCCACACCGGTGGATACGCCCGTGACAAGACCCGAGCCAGAGACCGTGGCCACAGCCTCATCACTACTTTCATAGGTAGGCGTGATGACATAAGGTGTGCCAACCTGGTCAAGTGCGGTATAGGACACCTGCGAACTATTACCTGAAAAGATGGCCAGATTGCTGATGCTGGCCGTCAGCGTTGTCAGCACAGGCGTATAGGTGTCGTAGGCCACAAATGTTCTGATCTTCACACCCCAGCCGTAGTTTGTTGCCGTGGTGGGAACAAACACGATGTAGCGTCCGCTGTTGGCAACGGTCACCGTGGCATTCTTGACCGTCTCCTGAGCATTCGAGAACGAAGCAATCTCTGTTTCGTCGCTCAGCGTACCATCGTCGGCCGGTTGGGTGTTGGTCACATAGACCTTACCACCTGCGGCAGCCCCCTCCCATGTGGTGTTGATATTGCCAATGGTCTTCGCCTCACCTAAGTCAATATAGAAACCTTGTATGCCCAAGGCCTTATTGTCGTCGGTGTTGTAGCTGCCGCCTTCTTCCGGAAAGAGATAGACGTTCGACGTATTTCCGTTGACTGTGATTTTCTGTAATTGCGAATTGTCAATCGTGTAAGTAGTAGTACCATCATTTTTGGTAAAGGTCTTCAAGCCACCCAGAGGGACCACAGTCCTTCCGGAAGTCACATTCGTCTGAGCCGATGTGCTCAGTGCAGTTGTCATGAAAACTGCAAATAGTAATAATAAATGTTTCATCGTTTTTGCTGTTAGTATCTATCTAAAATGGTTCATTAATTATAGTTTGGGTTTCTGTTGCAAAAGTAGAGGAATTACGTAAACCAACCATAAAAACGACCACACAAAAAACTCACTTTTGCACTTTAATTAGCCCATTCTATCGGTATTATGGCGCCATTCCAACTCATTTTCTTCGCAATACGAGCCGGATCATCTCGCAAGAGTGGCCGAATGAACTCGCAATAGTGGCCGAATGAACTCGCAATAGCGTTAGTTTTGGGTTTGATCTAGCCCCTGGCCGACTGCATTCCAGGGGCTGGATGGAGTCTGGCCAGGGGCTAGAAAAGAGTCATCCAGGGGCTAGAAACCGATCGTCTAGCCCCTGGATTGACAACAACATCTTAACTCTTTCAGTTTGAGACCTTTACTTTTGCAGTGCAGCACTGCCGCTCTTGCGGTCTCAAACCGCCGCTTTTATATCACTTAACCACTACTTTCTTGCCGTTGACTACATAGATGCCGGCCTTTGGCTGCGCCACGCGAACACCCTGAAGTGTGTAGTACGCAGGCGCTTTCTTGACAGCCACCTCGCGGATCTGGTCGGCCACCTTCTTCTTGTAGAAGTAGATATTGTCCACATACAACGTGGTGCTCTTGTCGCCACCATCAAACTTCAGTTGGAAGGTGTTCACCAGATTGATCGGCGACTCCCAGTCGGTTGCGGCAATATCAAGACTGGTCCACTGGCCTTCGGTGATCTCGAAGGTCTTGCTCTTCTCGCCAGCCAGCGTGATGGGCGTGAGACCCACGGTGCTCATCTCGGTAGAAAGCACATCTGCATGAAGGGCAAAACCGCTGAGGTCGGGATTGGCCTCGAACTGATAGCCCACATAGTTGAAGTTCTCGATCTTGGTCACCTGGTCGGCCTCGCTGAGCTGCACGCCAACAGGACTGCCGCCACCCCAGTCGGCAAAGAAACCTGCAGGGGCACTTGAGGTGTAGGCATCTGAATAGATGGCATAGATGTCGTACGCCTCGGTGCTATGCTGAGGAGCAGGTGCTGCAGTCAGGACAAAGTCTTTCTGTGTGGTGAACGACACAATCATGGGGGCAGACACATTATCTTTGTCGTCTTGGGCTGTCACAGAGAGGTTGTATTCAGTCTCGCCAGTCAGTCCGGTGAGCTGGATGGTCATTTCTTCGCCAGCCTTACCACTGCGGGTGGCCAGCTCTACCTCACCATTCTTCACGCTGTAGAGCAGCGTGCCTTCGATATTATCGGTGGCACAAACAGTCAGGACAGCCTTATGGTCTCTGACCTTAGAAGCATCAACCTTGGTCATCACGGGGGCCTCGGTATCCTCTACCGTAGAGGGTGCCTTCCAGAAGTAGATGTTATCCACATAGACCACGCCATTGCCATTGTCTATCTTCAGCTGATGGCTCAGGTTCGAGAAGTCCATATTGTAACCAGACAGAGGGATGTCGAAGCTGTTCCATTCTTTCACTTTGAGCGTGCCCACCAACTGTGAGTTCTCGGTGGGAGTGCCTGCCACGAGGATAGGCGTCATACCAAAATTCATTTCCTGCATGGGCAGGATATCGATGTGCAGATACTGCATGGCACTGAGATCCAGTTGTGTCTGGTATTCAAAGCCCAGATAGTTGAAGTTTGTCAACTTCAGCATCTCGTCTTCATCGACGGTGACAGGCTCTACAACGGTGCTCTGTCCCCAACCGCCATAAGTATAAGTGGTGGCAGGCTGATAGGCATTGCTATAGACAGACACCACATCATTGGCACGACGCTCGGCAGGTGTGGGAGCAGCTGTCAGCACAAAGACATTACCTGCAGTAGTGGCAGACAGTTCCTTGATGGCAGAGCGACCGCCATTGGCATTGATGGCAAAGATGGCAAAGTTGTAAGTGCTACCACTGGTCAGACCATTCACAACGATGGTGGAAGCCTTGCCACTATCGCCCTTGAAGTAGCGAGCTGCAACACCATTAGCAGCGACCTCGTACATCACAAAGGCAGAATTAGCATTGGTGGCAGTCAGACTGAAAGTCACACTCTCCTCGCCTGTTTCGCTGACAGCGCCGGCAGTAATTTCAGGATTCGAGAACTGTACGTCGGCAGTCTTCACGCCAACAACAGAGAAGTCGTAGATTTTCACTCCCCACTCGCTGGAAGCCTTTGTGCTCAGGAACTTCACATAGCGTGCGCCAGTCACGTTCTCACCCGAGAACTTCTCGGTGTGGTTACTGATACCGGTGGCGCCACCATTATAGACGGCATCGCCAAAAACGCCGTCATTGCCGGCAAACGACAGGGTGAAGGCTTCAGAACAAGCACCTTCGAAGTGGATAGAGATGGTGTTGACATCGTAGATGGCACCCAGGTCTGCTATGAAACCCGTCTCATAACTACGGGCAGCCTCATCGGCAGAGGTTGTCTTATGCAACTCCCAAAGACTGCCGTCATTGTCATCGAAGGCGCCTACAAGCGAGGCTGTCTCCGTGGCACTGCCCAAGGGATAGATGCGATACTGCCAGTTGTTCATCAGGTCTATTTTCTCGCCAGCTGCAACGGTGATCTCTACCTGGTTAGAGGTGATCTGTCCGGAAGTAGCCGTGATGGTGGTGGTACCGGCTGCAAGAGCGGTGAACACACCATTTTCGACAGTTCCCACCGTAGGATTCGTGCTCTGCCAGCTCAGGGTGCCCGTTTCGATGGCGCCACCCATCTGGTCTTTTCCTACTGCCGAAATGGCAATGGTGCTACCTACCGTGGTCTGATTGCTGGCCGCAGCGATGTTCAGGCTTGACAGCGTAAGACTCTTATCGAGGTTATACACGCTGAACTCCCAGAAGCTATAGCCATAGTTGGTACCGCGGGCAGTTCCTCTGAACAAGATATAACGAGCTGTTGTTTCCGCAAAAGAGAAGTTCTGCATGTAGGGAAAGCCGCTCAACGACTGGTCTGCGACGCTGACCAGGGCAGTACCTCCGGTCAGGTAGCCATCATCGCCCAGCGTGTTTCCTGCCTCAATCGTGAATGACTTTGCATAGGCTCCTTCCCACAGGATAGAGATGGTGTTGAACGCCGTAGTTTCGCCCAGGTCAACCTGCCACAGCTGCGGGTCTTCCTGTGCGGATTCCCAGCGTGTGTTGGTATTGCCATCGGCTGCCAGAGCAGCATTTCCAGAAGTGGCCAATGTTGCTTTTCCCGACGCCAGATTGTCGGCGAAGCTGGTCAAGGTTGCCATTGCGGCAAACAAGAGTAAAAATACCTTTTTCATACTTCTTACTGTTAGTGATTAATAAATATAGAATGGTTTTATGGTATTGCTTTTTTTATCTGCCCCCTACTACTTGGTCATCACCTTGACAAAGCCCTTGTCGGTGCGCACCAGACAGATGCGATGCTTGGGCAGGCGACTGAGCTGGCGGCCCATCAGGTCAAAAACGGCAGACACCTCGGAAGTGCTGCTTGGGGCTACTTCCGAGATGCGTGTGCTATATCCCTCCGGTACAGTGATAAACGACGAGTTGTCGTTCTTCTGATAGACCCGCACATAGTCTATATACATCTTTGCTTCATCGCCGCTATTCGGCAAGGCCGTGATCTTATTGGGCTCGAGTATGCCTGTATAGAGGCCACCCACCGCCAGGTCGAAGACTATGAAGAAGTCCTTGTTGAAGTAATGCCCCGTGCCCCAGTCGTCCTCGAAGCTTTCCACGCCTATCTCATAATAAGGTGAGGCATCCGGGTTGCGGTCCAGATCGAGATACATGCGGATCTTATGTTCGTCCCAGACGGCGGTGAACAAATGGAACTCGCCATCTTGCAGACTGTAGGGGGCATTCGAACTGCGGGCATAATTGGGATACTGCCCCTGACCGTTGTAGTAGCCCCAATGGCAGGCACCGTTGAAGCGGTATTCCTGTTTCTGCTGACTGATGCCGGTGCCATCGCCCATCTCCAGGATATCCACCTCGCCGCAGCGTGGCCATCCCACCTGCTGGAAGTCGTTGCCCAACATCCAGAATGCGGGCCACAGACCGTTGGCTGTCTTCGGCAGCATGATGCGTGCCTCCACACGGCCGTAGGTGAAGAACAGTTTGTTTTGAGTGTTCAGGCGCCCCGACACAAACGATTTGCCGCGGTAGTTCTTGCGAGCAGCCGTCAGCGTCAGACAACTGGCACCGCTGGTGGGCTCGGTCTCGATGGTGACGTTATCACGCGTGTAGTACTGCAGTTCCTGGTTTCCGCCACCATTGCCGTTCACCTCGACGTTCCATGCGCGTTCGTCG
This sequence comes from Xylanibacter brevis P6B11, assembly GCF_000621825.1. Classification (NCBI taxonomy): domain Bacteria; kingdom Pseudomonadati; phylum Bacteroidota; class Bacteroidia; order Bacteroidales; family Prevotellaceae; genus Xylanibacter; species Xylanibacter brevis. Next base: position 121,718 of record NZ_JHXG01000003.1, on the reverse strand, counting down.
AGGCTGGTGCCGTTGAACTCATCGCTCCACACCAACTGGTAATCGTCTGTCATCTCCTGGCCGGCCTGTGCACTTGCGGTGACAGCAGCTGCCAGCGTCATCATCATAATAAGTTGTTTCATCTATTTAGTGAAAATTTTCTTGGTTCCTGTTTCTGTGCGGACCACATACAGTCCGCTTTTCCTGGGTGCACGCACCTGCTGACCCTTCAAATCGTAATAGCGGATGCCGGCGGACGCCTGAGGACGGGTGCCCTGAATGGCCGACACCTGGCTACCTCTGGGCAGGCCCGTGGCCTGCTTCAGGTCGGGGTCGTCAGCGCTGAAGGCCTTCTCCAGTCGGATGAGCGACAGGTTGCAAGCGCGGGCATTGTCTTTCTGCAGGGTGATGGTCTGCCGACCGGCTTTCAGTTGGAGGTCGAAGACATAGGGAACATAGGTCAGAGCGGTCTCGCCCGGTTCCATCACATACTTGCTGACCAGCACCTGGCCGTCGCCATCGAGGATGTTGAGACGTGGTGTCAAGGTGGCACTACCTTCGGCACGAGCGGCACGAAGGAGCAACTGATACTGTCCGTCCTCGGGCACGTCAATCTGGTAGGTCAACGACACGCTGGCTCCCATGCCAATCTCCACGCTATCGCGCGTCTGGGGGTCAAGGCCCCACTGGATGTCCTTCAGGTTGGATGCATCAACAAAGGCGTTGACCGGGATGGTGTCGCCAGGCTTGTAGAACTTCAGCGTGTCGCATGCAGACATATGAACATAGGCAAAACCCAGTTTGGTGAGCGTGCCTGCAGGAATCTGCTTAGAAACATTGGGATATTCCACCAAGTTATAGTAAGGATAGCTGTTGCCATTGCGTGCTTTAAACCAAGCATAGCGTTCCACCCACTGGCTGCGCTCCAGCAACACCAGCTTCTGGACCATGGTCTGCTGCTGGGTCTCAGCCGTCAGACTCTTGTTTTCCCATGCGCAGAACTCAGTGAGCCACACTTTCTTACCATAGGTCTTGGCAAAATCCTCCACAAAACCGATCATCGCCTGCGGATTGTCCATGTAGCAGTGAAGCGCCATGAAGTCGATGCGAGGCTCACGACCGTCGTTTTGCTCCTTGTAAGCCTTGATGAAGCCATCCATCCATGCTTTGGGTTGATAGGTCACGCCATCGTTGATGGCACCGTCGGGATAGTTCAGGGCAGGTGCCACCAGCTTCAGGTCGAGCTCCTCGGCCAACTGCTCCAGGGCGACCCACTTCTCGGCGGCCTGCGCCGGTGTCATGTTGGCCTGCGCCCGGAAGTTGGGCTCGTTGAAGCCCAGCAGGAACTTGTCTTGCGGATGACTCTGATAGTACGCACGCAAGTTGTCAACATTGTAGTTGCCGTTCCATGCCATCGGGGTGAACTCCATCTGCCCGCCCGCAGCAAGGTAGTTCTCGTGGGTATTGTTGGAGGCACCGCCCCAGTTATACCACCACGTGCAACCTTGTGCCAGGGCGCTCAGATCCTGAATATAGCCCAGATTATTCTCGCCAAAGCCTCGCTTGTAGCTGCGCTGAGCCTGCAGGCCCAGCACAGCACCAAGCATCCAAACAGTAATAATGACGAATGTCTTCCTCATGTGTTGTTACTTTACAAACATTTTCTTTACTTTGTCGCCGCACTTGGTGATAACCAGTCCCTTGCGCTTGGCAATGCGCTGACCGTTCAGGTTATAGAAACCATCAGCAGCCTTCTTGCTGGTCTTCACCGTGTTGATGCCATTGGCAACCTTGGGTCCATGGAAGAACACAGCATCGTAGTTGACAACAGTGCCCTGAACGCCGCCGGCCAGCAGTACGAAGTAGTTCTTGTCGGCATAAGCTGAAGCGTCGGCAAACGTAAACTCAGCTTTATCCTCGAACCAAGTCATGGGAATATCGATGTTGTACCACTCACCGTCGCGGGGGAAGTCGGCTACAGGCTGTACGCCATCGATGGGGTCCTTACCAAGCACAATCTTGGCTTCCTTTCCGTTGGCATCGGTCAGCTGGAAGCTCACGGTCTGCGCAGAAGTCATCTTAACGGCGAAATGTAACGACCAGTTGCTGTCGATATAACTGAGGTCGATAGGATTGGCGGCAGCAATATTGTAGCCAAGTCCGCTCCAGCCCACATTACCTACCTCCATAGCCATATACTCACCGGGAACACCAAAAGAGTTCAAGTCGCTGGCCGTAATACCATTGAAGGTGTTCTCCCATATCCAGAGGTTGCGACCTGCATTCTCGTCAGGACCGATATAGATGTAGTTTTCATCTGGAATGTTTGCCTTTTGGGTCTCTTCACCCATGTAGATACTTACATACGACTCATTGGTTGAGAACGTGAAAGGATGTTCTTCTGCCATAGTAACAGATACTTCCTGTGCCATTGCTGAGATACCACACAGCACTGCGGCTGCCATCAGATAAAATTTCTTCATAATAGTTTTTGATTTTAAGTTATTAATATAGCTAATGGATTAATAATTCGGATTTTGGGTGAGCTTGCCCAGCTGTAGTTCCTGGGTGGGAATGGGGAACACTTCGTTCTTGCCTTCCACAAAGGTGCCCCACTGCTGTTTGGCCTCGTCGTTCTCCTGAGCGATATAGGCATCCATGGTCTGCTTGGCAATGCCCCAGCGCACGAGGTCGAACCAGCGGTGGCCTTCCATGCCCAGCTCCACACGACGCTCGTGGCGGATGGCTGCACGGAGGTCGGCTTGGGTGTCGGTAAAGGTCTTGGTGGTCTTCTGAATGGTGGCGCTATAGGGGAAGGGAGCCAGACCGACACGCGAGCGGACCCTGTTGAGCATGGTCTTGGCCGTGGCCAGGTCGGCAGCCGTGCCTACCTCGGTCAAAGCCTCAGCATACATCAGCAACACGTCGGAGAAACGAATCTGACGGTTGTTGAGCGGACCACGCGAATGGTGGGCCAATGCCGAGAAGGTGTTGTCCTTGTTGTACCAACCCTGTTTCTTCGAGATGTACGTATTGCCGCAATAGGTCTCTTCGGCCTCGTTGGTCATGTCGGCAGGTGAGGGTGTGAGGATGGTCAGCTCACGACGGGGGTCGGCAGGCTCATACTCGTCGTAGAGGTTCTGCGTGGGACGATTGAAGCCCCAGCCGCCACCGAGATTGTTGGAGCGTGAACGTGTCAGGATCTGCGTGAAGGTGCCACGGGTGAAACCAAAACCGCCATAGTCGCTCATATCGTCTTCCATATACTGGATCTCGAAGACGCTCTCGATGCCATTCTCGCCAGGCAAGGTGAAGTTGTCGTAATAGTCGCCAAACAGGTCATACTCGCCCGACTTGACCACTTTCTCGCCCCACGACTTGGCCGTGGGATAGTCTTTGCGATAGAGTGCCACCTTCATCAGCATGGCCTGTGCGGCACCTTTGGTGGCACGGCCCAGGTCGTCGGGTCCCATGGCGCTCTTCAAGGCCAGGCCTTTCTCGGCTTCCTCGAGGTCGGCCACGATGAAGTCATAGCAGTCGGCAACACTGGCACGCGTGGGATACCACTTATTGCTGCTGTCCACGATATAGTCCACGATGGGCATGCCGCCAAAGACCCGCACCAGACGGAAGTAATAGTAGGCACGCAGGAAGTGAGCCTCAGCCAACAGTCGTGTGCGCAGCTCCTGGGTCAGGTCGTCGGCCTTCAGCTCTGGCAGTTTCTGGATGGCCAGGTTGGCACGCGAGATGCCTGTCCACTGGGCGCGCCAGTAGTTCAGCAGCATGTCGTTGTCGGCCTGCACCTTGAAGTTATCGATGTCGTAATAGTCGCCACCATCGGCAATGTTCTGACCGCCCTTCAGCGCATCGTCGGAAGCAATGTCGCCAATGAACCACTCCGCGCAATAGGTAGAACCGAAGTCCCACTGCAATGGGGTGTAGGCCGCGTTGACGATACTCTCGGCAGCCGACTGCGAACCCGTATTGAAATAGTCGTCGAGACGTGTGATGCCCGGTGTTTCTTCTTCGAGCCAATCATTACAACCGGTCAGCGAGGCCACGGAAAGCCCCATGAAGAGATATTTAAAGTATTTGGTGTTCATGATGTATATGCTTTATTGATCTTACGCTTGTAATTAGAAAGTCAGTTGTGCACCCATGAGGAACGTGCGAGCCTGGGGATAGTTGCCATAGTCCACGCCACTGCCCACCTCGGGGTCGTAGCCTTTATAGCTGGTAATGGTAAAGAGGTTGCTGCAAGAAGCATAGATTCTCAGTCGGCTGATGCCGGCCTTCGCGATGAGGTTCTTGGGCAGCGAGTAGCCCAACTGGATATTCTTCAGGCGAAGGAAGCTGCCGTTCTCAACGAAGCGGTCGGAGATGGCGCTATTGATAGAGTTGTAGGGGTTGGGGATGCTGCCTTCCTGACCGATGATGTTGCCATTGTCGTCATAGACATTGTGCCACACACTGCCCATATAGTCGGCCAGCGCGCACTCTGTGCCTGTGCCTTCCAGTCGGCGGCGCATGTCGTTATAGATCTTGTTGCCTGCCTGACCGGCGAAGAACATGGAGAAGTCGAAGCCCTGATAGTCGGCCGTGAGGTTGAGACCATAGGTCACCGTGGGGAAAGGATTGCCTATGTCCACCTTGTCATACTCGTCGATCTTGCCGTCGGGCTGTCCGTCAGGTCCCGCCACATCTTCGTATTTTGCATCGCCTGCATGATAGGGCTGGGCTGCACCATAGCCCCACATGGCTGTGGCGGCCTCCTCATCGGTCTGATAGACGCCCAGGTACTTGTAGCCCATGAAGGTGTAGAGGGGATAGCCCTGGTCGCAGATGCGGATGCCATCGCCATTGCGCACGATGTCGCCACCATTCAGCGAAGAGAGCTCGTTCTTGATGAACGACACGTTGGCATCGACAGAATAGTTCAGTTTGCCAATGCTGTTGAAATGACCTAACTGGATCTCCACGCCCTGATTGCGCACCTTGCCGACATTGGCTTGTGCGTCATAGAGGTTGCCAATCCAGGCTGGACCTTTCACCGTGAGCAGCATGTCCTTGGTGTCGCGGATGAAGCCTTCGATGCTACCATAGAGCTTCTTGTTCCACAGACTGAAGTCAACACCCAGGTTCCAGGTCTCGGTCAGTTCCCAGCGGCCACCCTGGTTCTTCCAGGTGATGACGGTGGCACCCCCGGTCAGCGCCTGGGTCTGGCCCAGCACATAGCTCACAAACGTGGGGGCTGTGGTCTGAACGGTCTGGTTGAAGGCATCATTGCCAATCTTATCGTTGCCGATGCGGCCCCATCCGAAGCGCACCTTCATGTTGTCCAGGCAGTCCACCTTTTTCAGGAAGTTCTCTTCGCTGGCACGCCAGCCTAGAGCCAGCGAGGGGAAGTAGCCCCACTTGTTCTCAGGGAACTTGTTGGTGCCGTCGGCACGCACATTGAAGGTGAAGAGGTAGCGGTCCTTATAGCTATAGAACACGCGACCCAGCCAGGAGAAGCGGCGTGAGCGACTGACGTCGTCGCCAGCCAGACGGGTGGCCTGGTCGGTGTAGTTGATGTACCAGTGGTTCTGGTTGCTGCCATCCTGCACGTAGTTGCCCGATGCCGACAGGCCATACATGTTATACTCCTCGCCAGTTTGACCGGCCATGATGGAGAAGTTGTGGTCCTGAATCTTGTTGGCATAGGTCAGGATGTTGTTCCAGATCACAGAGCTATAGCGATAGATGCTAGACGAGACACCGTCCTTTGTGGAGTAGTCGTAGTCGGAGTGCTGATACTTCTCGCCATAGCCACGGCCGCGATTCCAGGTCATGTCGGCGCTGACGTCAGTGCGGAAGGTGAGACCCTTGAACGGCGTGATCTCGGCATAGAGATTGGTGACGAAGCGCTCGTTGACATTCTTAGGATGAGAATGCTCGACCATGGAGAAGGGGTTGGTGACGTTCTTGAAGTTGCTGCCGGCAGCAATCTCACCGCTCAGGTCCTTGCCCTTGCGGGTGAGCGAACCGACAGGATAGTGGGTGGGATCCCAGGGAGCCATGGCCAGCGCAGCCGAGATGATGGAAGCGCCTGCCGAGGCATTGTTGTTCATCACGGTGCGACCGTGGCTGGTCATATAGGTGGCGTTCTCGCCGACCTTCAACCAGGGCTTCATCTGGAACGAGGTGTTCACGCGCAGGGTGTAGCGCTGATAGTCGCTGCCGATGATGGTGCCGTCCTGGTCATAGTAGCTGCCACTGATGGAATAGGTGCTCTTGTCCGTAGCGCCATCGATAGACACGTGGTGGTTTTGCATGGCTGCACCAGAACGGAACACTTCGCTCTGCCAGTCGGTGTCCACGGCCGAATAGTCGAAACCTGCGTCGGGGTGGGCTGCATCCCAACCCAGCACGGCGGGGAAGTACTCGCTGGTGGAGGTCACATAGCGATTGATGAAGGCATTGAAGCCGTTATTATAATAATAGTTGTGCTTAGAGCGGGCCACACCCGTCATCGAGAGCTGCGTCTCGAGGAAATCCTGGGACTTCATCACGTCGAGCATCTTGGTGGCGCTTTGCCATCCGTAGTAGCCGTCGTAGGTGATCTCGCTATGACCGGTCTTGCCCGTACCGTTCTTGGTGGTGACCAGGATGACGCCGTTGGCACCGCGCGAACCATAGATGGCGGTGGACGAGGCGTCTTTCAGCACCTCCATAGAGGCGATGTCATTGGGAGAGAGGAAGGCGATATTGTCGGTGATGACGCCATCGACCACATAGATGGGGTTGGCATCATTGACGGTGCCGATACCACGGATGCGGACAGTGGCACCCGAGCCGGGCTGACCGGAGTTCAGGTTCACCGACACGCCAGCTGCACGTCCCTGCAGGGCCTGGTCTATGCTGACGGCTGGCACCTTCTTCATCTGGTCGGTATTGACCGTGGCCACCGAACCGGTCAGGTCGCTCTTCTTCATGGTGCCATAGCCGATGGCCACCACCTCGTCGAGCATCTTGGAATCGCTGGCCATGCGCACATTGATCGTAGCCGACTTGCTGAACGCGCGCTGCACGCTCTTATAACCAATATAAGAGAACGAGAGGGCGCCTGCCTTCGTAGCCGAAAGCGAGAAGTGGCCATCAAGGTCGGTGACGGTGGCTTGCTGGGTACCGGTAATCATGACAGTGACGCCAATCAGCGGTTCGCCGTCTTGATCATCTACTACCGTTCCTTGCAGTTTGATGCTTTGAGCTGCCATCAATAGAGGTAGCATCAGTAGCGCTAAGGTAAATAGTTGTTTATTCATTATTACTTTTGGTTTTTGGTTATTGATTCGAAAATCTGGATGCAAAGATAGGCTGAATCGGACATCATTACAAAAAAAGCGCCACATAAAAAACTCACTTTTTTGCTTTTTTAGCTATTGCCAATGGTGGAAAAATACCGAAGGAATGGGCGTTTTTTATAAAATACGTAAAAAAATGCACCTCAGCACAAAAAAGAAAGAAAAAAGGTGCCACATTATATTATTTATTGTAACTTTGCGGCAACCAATAACTTAAAACCATACGACATGAGAACTGTGTTTTCATTGCTACTGACATTTTGCATGCTTTTAGCGCCTTCACCGCTCGGAGCTCAGCACCTCACTTTGCGCAACTTCGACCGCCACGCCTATCATGCTGGCACCCAGAACTGGAGCATCGCGCAGGGAGCCGACGGGCGCATGCTCTTTGGCAACGCGCTGGGCCTGCTCACCTTCGACGGGGGACAGTGGAACGTGTATCCGAACGGCAACTATAGCGACGTGCGCGCGGTGTTTTTCGACCAGGAGGAGAACCGCATCCTGGTGGGAGGCACCAAGGAACTGGGCTACTTTCAGGGCAGCAGCCGGGAGAATAAGCTGGTGTATCACAGCTTGAAGCACTTGCTGAGCAACCAAGACCTCAACGAGGTGGAGGTGTGGAACATCTGCAGCTGGAGGGGCTATGCGGTGTTTCAGAACAAGACATCTATCCTGCTGTGGGACTTTAAAGACAAGATGAAGGTGGTGAGGGTGCCTCATCGCATCGAGTCGATGGCCACCGACGAAAGGGGCATCCTGATTGTGTGCAACGAGAAGGCCTACAGCTACCAGGGGCAGCAGCTCGTAGAACTGAAAGGCTTGGAACCGCTCTACGGCAAGAACGTTCGCTCTGCCCTGCCCTATCACGGCAACTACCTGCTGGCCACCGAGGAGGACGGACTGTTTCTCTATCTGCCACGGGAGCAGCGGACGGTGGCTTTTGAACTGGACATCAGCTCTTTTCTGAAGAAGAACCAGATATTCTGTGCGGCCATCCTCGACGAGACGCTGGCCATTGGCACCATCCGCAACGGACTGGTGCTGAGGAATCTGCAGACGGGACGCACCGACTACGTGAACAGCGCTCACGGACTGGAGGAGAACACGGTGCTGGCCATAGGCTTTGACCGCCAGCACAACATCTGGATGGGACTGAACAACGGCATCGCCTATGCGCTGACTTCGGGCAGCTACTACAAACTGCTGAACAATCATATTGGCTCGGGATGCGCCTCGGCACTGATGGACGACAGGCTATACCTGGGCACCAGCCAGGGCCTCTTCATGGCGGGCTACCCGCTGAAGAACGGACCGACACAGGAGGAGGTGAGACTGGTGGACGGCATGAACGGACAGGTGTGGTGCCTGACACCCGCCGACGGCTACTTGATCTGCGGCACCGACCACGGGGCTTTCGTCATAGACAAGGGGAAGTCGCAGCGTATCAAGGGGGCGCTGGGCACACTGCAGGTGGTGCCACTGAGGCATCATCCGGGCTATCTGCTGGGATGCGACTACGAGGGATTCTTCATCCTGAGCCAAACGGGGGCTCGCGTCACGCTGACCCACCGACTGAAGGGCTTTCCGGAGATCAGCGGAAAGATACTGGAGGACAGCGATGGCAGCATCTGGGTGTCGCACTGGCAGAAGGGCATCTATCACTTCCGCCTGAGCAGCGACCTGCTGAAGGCGGAACAGGTGGAATACTTCCACGAGGGCAACGGCCTGCTGGTGGACAACCTCAACACGATCTGCAGGATCAAGAACAGGGTGTACGTCTCGTCGGTGGACGGACTGCATCAGTACGATGCCAAGCGGCGACAACTGGAACTGAACAAGGACATCAGCAGCATATTCAATAAGTATGGCAGCCCGCTGACCATCTACGAGACGCCCGAAGGCGACCTCTGGGCCTACACCGTGGGCTTCATGGCTCTGGCACAGCGCAAGGGCAAGGGCTACGTGGTGGACAACGTGTCGTACAACGGCATGATAGACAACCTGCAGATGTCGATGGGCGACCCGAGCTTCCTGGAGCGCCAGACCATCTTCAACGGTCTGGACGGCTTCTACGTGGCCTTCCACGACGAGCACCCCATGAAGTACGAGTCGAAGGTTTACGTGAGACGCATCTACAGCACCAACGAGGGCGACTCGCTGGTGTACATGTACTTCCCGCAGAAGGAGCAACAGCCACTGCGGGTGGCCCACGGCCAGAACTCGCTGCGCATAGAGTTTATCATGCCCGAATACCGCGACCCGCAGGCTGTGGCCTACTCCTACTGGCTGGAGGGCTACGACAAGGCGTGGAGCTCGCCACAGGTGGTGAACAACAAGGAGTACACACACCTGCCTAAGGGCATCTACACCTTCCACGTCAAGGCACTGAACCGACTGACCGGACAGGAGGACGAGTTCCTGCAGCGCATCGAGATTCTGCCGGCATGGTATGAGACGTGGTGGGCCTACCTTATATATATAATACTGCTGGGACTGACAGTCTATGCGTTGGCTAAGTATCAGAAGGCGCGCTACAACGACAAACTGCGCCGCGTGAAGAAGGAACAGGAGCGACAACTGCGCGAACAGGAACGCGAGTTCCAGATACAGCAGGCCCAACAGGAGAAAGAGCTGGCACTGCTGCGCAACGAACAGCTGAACATACAACTGAAACACAAAGCCAGCCAACTGGCCGACTCGACCATCAACCTGGTGCGCAAGAACGAGATGCTGCAGGAGATAGACCAGTCGATGTTTGAACTCTCGGAGGGCGTGAAGCACGACGAGGCGAAAACGGCCATTCAGAAACGCATCAAGGACATCAGACGGGGCATAGACATGAACATGAGCGACGACTCCAACTGGCAGAAGTTTGAAGAGAACTTCAACCTGGTCTATGACAACTTCATGCAGAAGCTCACCGAACAATTCCCCGACCTGAAGATGAACGACCGCAAGTTGTGCGCCTACCTGCGCATGAACCTGTCGTCGAAAGAGATTGCCTCGCTCATGAACTGCAGCGAGCGCAGCATCGAGACCGCCCGCTACCGATTGCGCAAAAAACTGGCTCTGGACCAGGGCGACAACCTCGTGGCCTTCCTGCAGAAATACTAACGGCAGGCCACCGGGGCGGCGTGGCAGCATCTTTCTAGCGGCGTGGCAGCACAAAAGTGCCGCTTCTGCAACGCAATAGTGGCACTATTGCATCCTAATACTTATGGTTTTGACTTGCAATAGCGTAACTTTTGATCCCGATCTAGAGTCTAGACTACACCATTCTAGACTCTAGATTGACCCGATCCAGACTCTAGAATGACCTTATCTAGACTCTAGAAATGTACTTTCCAGACTCTGGACCAAAAACAAAAGCGCCACTATGAGGGGACAAAAGTGCCACTATGAGGGAGCAAAAGCGCCACTACGAGGCGCAGGAAGCAGCCGTTTTACGCAGCCGAAGTAGCACTATAATGGATGGAAAAATATTCAATTATTTAATAATTATTTAATTTTATTGCCAGAAATTTGGCAATTTCGAACAAATTATTTACCTTTGCGAGGAATTTCTACTATAACATATCATAAACTGTCAAAAAGAATCGACATTATGTCGAAACCTTTAAAACAATGGAAGATGAAGTAGTGAAGAAACCTCAAAACTTATAAAAGATAACATAATTTACACACGATAAGATGGGACAAAATACAAACAACTGGACTTTAGGAGAAGTTGCCGTGCTCCGAAAACAAGAGCGAATCTTGAAGAAAAGCGGCAAAACCACATATAAACAGTACGTAAACTCTCGCTATCTGTGCATACGCGAAGAGAGCGCCAACGAGCATGGCATACTACTGAAGGTGCTTGGCAAGACAACGCCCAAGCATATAAGTTTTTGCGCTGGTGAGCCATTCAGCAAAGACGATATCGACACCCAATTCTACAGCAGTGTTTACTATGGCTACCCCTACGTCTCAAGCAACAAACTAGAGGAGGCCTTGAGCATTCTGCGCGAGAATCCCAAACTACTGAACCTGCTAGAGGAAGCATCCATGCGCACCAACCCCGACTCTACGTTCTGGGTGAGGGATACCAAGCGCAACCTGCTGTTTCAGAAGCAACTGCAGTATATGGACGGAAAGACAGGCGAGCTTTGCAGCCCCAGCGACAACGAGCCTCGCTATCGCATCTCGATTGTGTATTTCTATAAAGGTGAACTGATCTGGTAAGCATACCATCATGATAATAAAAGAAGGTCGAACGGCTAACACCCGCTCGACCTTCTTTTATGCCATTACCCCCCTGGGGAGACCAGGAGGGGGGGGCTCCCACAAGACACAAAAAAAATCCAAACTACTGAAACAGTAATTTGGATTCTCTTTGGTCGGGATTACTGGACTCGAACCAGCGACCTCGCGCCCCCCAGAAGCTACACAACTGACGCTAAATCCCACTGACTTTCAATAATTTAGGAGTTATCACTCTTATTTGAGTGACGGATTTCGTGACGGTTTTCATCACGTTGGATTAAACTTCAATATTTCATGATTCTTTTAGAATCGTCGCAAAGTTACAAAGAAAAATCGAATAAAAGTGCAGTTATGCTCTCTATTTTTAGTGAACGGTATCAATTATTTAAAGAATGCGATCTCTCAGAGATTACCGTTTTTGTAACGTTCATCTTTTCTGTAAAACAATATAAAATGTCACAGACATCCTGAAACAAAAAAAAGCAACCATCACGAAATCAATCGCGGTGCTTGCATCCTATTAAATAATTCATTCACCATCGAAGTGGTGAAGACGATATCTTATGATTAGCAATTTCTTCATCTGTAAGTGTTTCAGGATAGAACTCCTTTACTATTTCGTATTCGGACTTTTTGTCGATTATAAAAAGCTGGTTGTTAAGTAACCATATCCCTTTATCGTCACGTTTGATATAGCCTAAATCATCTGCTTCTTTTAGATAGCGGTCAACTGTCGATTTAGAATAGACCAACGTATCAGCAAGCTCTCTTACCGAGTATTGACAGAGATTTGTAAAGTTGTAGCATCTTAACTTTAGTTGAGCAAGAAAGCCGATTAATTCTCTTTTTATCGGCTCTTTCAGTAAATCCATGCTAATTAGTGAGTAGTTATCGGTATATAGACAATAGTGATTAAACAAGAAAGCACCACTATCTCCTTTTCTACGCTCAGTTATCTTCTTAATTATTCCTGCTTTCGCAAATCTGTTTATGTGAGTTGAAATAGTTTCTCGTCTTAAGTTTGCAGCTTTTGCCAAAGTATCTTCATTAACATTACTTTCGTTAGTTTCAAAATCTGATTTAGAAGCTAAAACCAAATAAACATATGCTTCTAAAGGTTTCAATTTATCAGCAACTGACTGGGGGATTTTTCTGTAATTCATCGAAGTTTGCTACGCTTGAATTATTGATTACTCTAAAATTATCTTCTTTCCACAATTTATTAAAGAACTATTTTCCAAAAAATTTCTTAGCATCTTTTCGATTGGAAAACCTTTGCATCGTTGGAATGTACTCTATCATAGTATTTTTTTCTTTTCAATTCATCTCATCTTTGTTTGACGGAAATCTGAAAGATTTCTGCTTAATAGGGATTAGTATTATAGGTATTAGTATGTTGTTAACTTAATGGGACACCTCATGTTAGCCAAATGGGACAGTTAAAATTTCGACCTCAGACAGATCTTGTCGTCATTATATAGCATAACTGTTATGATGGCTTAGAAAAAAAATGCATTTCTACGCCCTCTGTTCCCCCATAGATCTGAAAGTTCCTATAGTTATTATCTCACAGCGATTATATTGTCATTTTTCATTTAGTCAATTAAACTGACTATAGCATTTTTATGTCAATCATAGGCTACTGAAATCACTGTGTGTTGTCAAAAAAGGTGTTTCTTTGAATCGTACTATATTTATGCATTGGATAGCCACTTGAATTTTTGAAACAAGTAGTTCGTTATGCTAACGATTCTGTTTGTACCGGAACACGGTGAACTGAGACCAATTTTTGAGCGGAATATTATTTTTACTTTTTGTAGTGTCGTTTTGAAAAATTTGCTTCCGTATCAAAGAGAAAGCAAAGGAACGCCATTTATAGACGCTCCCTTGTATCATTGCAACTGTAACTAAAGATATTATTGCTTACCTGAAATCCAAACTTAAAAAATGTTAATCAAGGTTCGGCGTGCAATTGGTGACATTTTTCAAAACAGCATATAAAACAGTTATTCTTTATATTGCGGCAACACCTAATATTAAGATGGAGAAGAGAAATAAAACGATGAGGCTGTGTGTCACCCAATAAGCGTATTTGATGATTCTCTTTGACTTAGGACAATAAAATGCTAGCAACAGCATGACGTTGTAGAGTCCTAGCATGAAGATGACAAAAATTGTTATTCAAACCCATATTTCTCCGTATGTAATGCCAAGGGTATGTGCCAAGTCATTACTCCAAAGGATAACCTCATTACAGAGCCTATCTGAAAGATTCCTTACTTTTACAATCGTATCGTTTACCATAGCTACTATTTTATCATTCCGTTATCAATCATCCATTCAACAATATTATGAAAAGCCTCACCAGCCATTGCACCACCACTTGCAGGTAGTCCGAGCTTATTCAGACTTACAATCATGCTGTATTTAGGTTTATCAGCAGGATAGTAACCACAGAAAGCAAGGTGATATTCAGAAACTGTATTATCTCCTTCATAGTATTCTCCTACCTGGGTTGTGCCTGCCTTTCCTGCAACTTTTATGCGTTTACTGCCAGCAAGTTTTCCTAAACCTTGACTAACAACATGCTCTAATGCTTGCTGTATTGATTCAATATTCTTTCTGCTAGCAATCTGTTCATTTATCACCTTTGTAATCCCAGACTGTAACGTTGGCTTCACCATCTTTCCATTATTAGCGATGGCATTATAAAAAGTCAGCATTTGTATTGGTGCCATTTTCCGATCGTAACCTATAGAGCTCCAAATAATATCCTTGTTTACCCAATCGGAGTCTTTGGGAGTATGATAGGATGTTGGACTCAATCTTTCTATTCCAACAATGCTGTCAGGTTGTCCATAATTCATAGAGTCAAGTTTGTTGAAATAATCTTGTTCGTGACCTTTAAACAAATTCCAGATGGTCTTACTTATTCCGATATTTGAACTGACCTCCAAGGCACGTTCCAGTGTCATCAAGCCATATCCACCTCTTCGCCAATTGTGGTCTCTCAATGTCCTGTCATCATCAATTATCCAGACACCATCTTTTGTATCTACGACATCATCTAATGTGACCTTCCCAGTTTCCAATGCGACAAGAAGTGACGCTGTCTTTACCAAAGAACCTTGTTCCTGCTGATAGGCAAAATTTTTACAAGGCTGAAACTCTCCTTCATAGTCACGCTCACGACCAACCATAGCAAGTATCTCACCAGTCTGAACATTCATAATGATTACCTGACCTTGCTGACCGTTTATTTCTTTTAGTTTGTCCTGTAGCAATGAGTCTGCAACATATTGTAATGCAGGTGAAATGGTAGATCCTTCCTGGGGCATCGGTAAGGAACGATCTGTAGAGCCAAACCTATTATATAAAAGACAGGCTATTGCCAGTAGAATCACACTTACAACAACGGCTATCCATTTCCAGCTTTTTTGTTTGGTGTCACTACCAAGCACCTGTAGTTCATCATTATTCTTCATAGTCTATCCTCCTTTCCCCTCTCTGATTCAAGCAAAGTCTTCAACTGTTTCAATGCCTCCTTAGAAGCCTGTAGCTCAAAAGCTATATTCACTTCCGAATTAGACATAAATAGCAGTTGTTTATTCGGATTAATCTTAAAGATGTATGCTCTGTTTACTATCAGCTGCTTACCTAAACGGATGAAAGTCATAGCCTCCTTACCCAGCTGTTCCTCCATCAGTTGTTGACAGTGAGCTAGATTCATAGTAAACACTTGTTCTGTTTTATCATGCAACACCAAAGTGGAATAGTTCCCGTCTGACTCCACATAAACCACCCGTTCAGGTTTTATCCTAACGAGTTCGTTAGCATTCGATATGATTAGTACCTTGTTACTCATATCCTCTCTTTTTCTGGTTGCAAAGATAGTTCTTAATTTTTGAATAGTAGTATTATTCGATGGTTAGTTGTACGAAATATAAGTCTTATTGTATGAAAAACCCAACCACTCACTATATTTTTTGTATGAAATGGGTGGTTGGGCGTGAATAAAAAATTTTATTAATATTCTGCTTTTAACAAATTACCTGTACCGATTCATAATATATAATAAGTCTCTGCAAAAATTCAAGTTAGCACCAGAGTCATCTCTTCCTGCTGATGTTATGCCAATGGCTTCTCCATATTCATTTAATAGTACACCTCCGCTACTTCCGTGATCAATAGGAGCTGTAATTTGAATATAACCTAGTTCTGTACGGTATTGAGAAATTTCACCAGATGAGAATGTATTTTCAAGACCTTTAGGGCTACCTATAGTATAAACCTTGTCACCGACTTCACTCCTTTGATAGGCAATCGGTATAAATGGGGTACTAAACAAGCCTGCAACTTTGAATATGATGTAATCTTCACTTTTGCTATATGCCAATATGTCGTTTTTGGAAATTTCATGGAAGGTATCACTTCCATATAATTTTATGGCAATCTTATTTGCATCCTCAAAATTATGGTAATTACTAACTGCTAGTCCGTTCGAATTAACAAAGAAACCAGAGCCCTGCCATATTTGTTCAGCATTAGATGTCGCGCCGTAAATCATAAAAACTGCATTACTATATTTCTTAAATATATCTCTTCCTTTTAAAACTTTCCGATTAGTTGAAGATGAATAGGTTGGACTAATTCTTGATAGTGCATTTACACATATATATTGTTCTGAATTAGATGATACGGATTCTAATAGTGTTGGTACACGCGCAGGTGCTGTTGTATATGTAGGCGTGTATGTTTGAACTGGTTTGGGCTTCAGCGTTATATTATAATAAGATTCTTTTTCTTTGAAAGTAGTAGCGTTGTTCGTCTCAAAGAAGCCATATGGTATAAGAATGATATTTGCGAGATATAATGGATTAAATTTTGACTCAGTATATATGCCCGCATCTTCATAACCATTCATAGATAAATAAAAATTATGATGGGCTTTTCCTTCGTAGAGAAAAGGTGTTTGCCCAACATATTCGCCATCATCACGATAAATAAAAGCGCCTGAAGGAGTTGAACTAATATAAACCTTTTTATAAATACCAAACATAGAGACACAACTAGAAAAAATAGTACAGACAAGAACTGCCATCGAAAATAATGTAGATAACTTTTTCATAATCTCAATTTTTTAGTTTGACAATCAACAAAATACCAAGCAATCCCAAGAAGTCAGAGGATTATTTTTTAAGAGTGTGGGACTATTGCCATTATCGTCATAAGGTTCTGGACTACCTGCTACAAACAATGAACAATAGCCCACACCTTAGAACATATCATTCCTATAAGGGTACAATAATCCGACATGGAAAAAACAAATAGTTAGGTTTTATTTCTCAATATAATGGACTTCATATTCGAGAGCATTTAACTGAGCCATAACGTCAGGATATTGGTTCATGAACTGTTGTTCAGTTAAGGTATTCCCGTTTGTGTTATAGAAAGTATCACTACCGCGAGTTCCTGGATGTGTTGTGCCTGCGATTTTTCCATTTGAATGGTAGACAGTAACTGTTGTTATGACGCCATTGCTTACATCAATCTTCACAGTCTTTCCATCACTACTCCACGCAGTTCCCGTAAAGACAGTTCCGACTTTTTTGTACGCGAACTCATTTCTTCCGTCTCTTCTAAAATCAAGGTCAGTGAAGTGAGTTTTACCTAAATTGTCACATGAGATTAAACATGTGAACATTACCCAAATAACAAGTACTTTTTTCATTTTTTATAGGATAAGAATTATTGACAATCGAAATAATGACCCCAAAAATGGGTTATTCCTCTCCCCATCGAACAGAACTACCTCCTCTAATCGTATATTGTAGATTTGAATTATTATGCACCAAATCTGTACTATTGCCTATGTACCTTATGTAACCGTATTTGTTGGGAGCTGTTCTTGGAAACTTTGAGTATTTTTGTTTTATAGTATTAGCCAAAATTTTTGAATCCGTTTTCATATGTTCAAAAACAATTTTCCAAAACCTATTGCTATAGAACCATAAGGCTACACTCAAAAACTTAGCCCCTTCACATTCTATATCCCCGTCAATTACAAGAACATCAGAATCGCCACCAGAACTTTCACGATAGCGTATCCCTAACTTACTTAACTTTTTCAGAGCATCTACTTCTGTTGTGACACCAAGGGTGCAACCAAGAAAATCACTTGGGATGCGGTCTGAAGATAAAATTACTGAACGATTGTTTGAAGAAGCATAAGGAGGGTTAAATATCAGTGGTGATTGATTAGCATATTGTGCTAACACAGGTACAGTCATTAATAAGAGAAAACTGAATGCAATTATTTTTTTCATGCTCTTAATTAATTTGGCCAACCAATCCCAAGAAGTCAGCGGATTATTGCTTAAAGAAGCGTGGGACTACTGCCTATTATCACCCCAGAGGTCGTGGAATTACCTATCAGCTAATAATGAAGCAATAGCCCACGTGTTAAGATATATCATGCCCTTAAAGGGTACAATAATCCCAAACGTGAGCATATTGCCATTACCCTTGCTGATTAGAAATTTTCCACGTTTCTGAGGAAGGATAAACGTCAATCGCTCTTTTGATATGTCTGAGTCATTAAAACGTACTCCAACACGTTGGGTACTTAAAACTCGCTTGCAAAAGTAGCAATTAGTTCTGAATAATGCAAGAAACCAGACAGATAATTCGATTTGTTTGTGTGAAATATCCACTTGATTGTATGAAATGCACCATCTTTTTAATTCAGATTCTGTCTTAGTCCGTTGAACACATTAGAAAAGAGGACACCACCCATATATAATAAGGTGATGCCCTCCGCTCTATCAACTAACCAAGAAACCATTGGTAAGTCATATCACCACGCAAGGCATTGTTAAGCCCCACACTGACATCTGTGGCATTAACAGCTCTTTGGAGGTAGCTGTCAATGTAGCTTGATTTGTTAGCCTCAGTCAGAAGATTGTGGAAGTTCCACATGGAAAGTGATCCACCTTTACCACCGAAATCCTCACTGTGATAGTATTCACGGCAAACATTGTTTATCTGACTGTCAGTAATCAGCAGCCTAGGAATTCTTCTGGAGAGTCCTTGCGGTAGTGCCTGATAGAGTCTCATGCGTCCAATCACCTGTGCAAACTGAGTTTCAGTCAGGTAAGTGTTGGAAAGGGTCTGCATCAAGTGAATGTCTTTTGCAGGGTTAAACTGATTGAAGAGTTCCATCACCTGTTGGTAGAGTTGTTTCAAGTCCATTACCTCCAGAGAGAGTTTCACCCCTTGACCTGTTAGCACCTGATTGCTACAGATTCTTACTCTCCATCCCACAAACACACAGAACTTTTCCACTCCTTTAGAAGAACGGTAGAGGTTCAGGTCATTGTAATTACGGACACCACCCACGCATAGTTCCAAACGTTTGCCATCGACAGTCTCATAAATTGTTGGAATAGTGAAAGCAAATGCTAAACGCTGGTAGAACTGAGTCTTTTCACACTCCAGAAGCTCAGATGCTCGTTTCCCTAAAGCGTTAGGAGTTCTTCCTCTGACAATGTGAGAAACACGAATGGAGGGTGCTGTTACTGCTTCACCCTGATAGAAAGACTTTGCGGCATCGTGAACAGATTCAATGAAGTCCTGATGAGAGATTGTTAACTCCTGATTAGCCCATGTTGGAACAACACACTGAGATTTCAACTCATCCATGGTGATGTGGTTGGTGTTTGCATCCAAGAAACTGACGTAGGAGTTAATAGAAGTTTCAGGCTGTTCTAAAACTTCTTCGTAGTCAGCGTACTCAAACTGATTGCTGTTATTAGTAGCCACAGCAGGCATTAACAGTAAATTGTTCATAACAAAATGAATTAAATGGTTATTGATAGAGTGAATTGTGTGAGGTACGTGTTTACCTCCTAGAGGTACAGTCGCTATAAATATTGACTACGTTTTAGATATTTGACTGAGGTTTCCTCTATGGAATTTGTTTTACCATCTTTCAATGGGTGGGGGGCTAATTGTTATGTGGTGTGGCGTGCTCGTAACAAAAAGATATTTTGAAAATGGTTACTTCTGAGGATTGTAACATAAACAAAGAAAAGCGGACTCCGAAGAAATCCGCGATATCGGTTTGCTAGTTAAATTGGTGACAAAAACGTAAAAAGGTATATAAAACCAATATTTCAGTAAAAAAGTCACACTAGGCAAATCGAGGTGATATGAGAAAATATCCTCTTCCACCTACCCGTTTTTTCACCTCTTTGGCCTCAAAGTATTCGGTAATGGTGTGTGAAGTGACAGCCTTAGAAGTAGGAATGTTCAGCTCAGCAAAGATTTCCTTGATTTTTTCTTTAATAGTCTTGGCCGAGTACCACTGCTGGGGAAAGAAGAACGTGTTAATAAGCTGGATGGCATCTGTGGCGTGAGCCTTCACCTGATGTTTTTTCAGAATAATTGCTTCACGCATTTTAGTGACCGAATATCTGAGTTGTTCGATTTCCTCCTTACCCAACAAATCATATGCTTCGACAATCAGAGAGTCGGCAAATGCAAGATCACGCTTGTATTGACATTCTGCCTCAGTTTCACAGGTTCCGAGTTTTTCCAGTTGAGAGACTATCTCCTTGCGTTTCTCTCTGATGGAAGCAGCCTTACTTTCAATCTTCAATCGCTCATAATCTCCGAATTTACAATATCTGGGAACACGAGTAACATTGAAGTAGCCGCACTCTTGATAAGCTTGAAGCACTCTACCATAATTATTATAGATAACCTTTATCATCTCTTCATCAATGTAGTTGTCAACCTTGTACGGGTCGATTTTGTTGTCTTCATCAAAAAATCGAGTAAACGGAATTGTTGCCTGAGCCCTTCGAAATTCTTCTCGTTGTGTAGCTGTTGATGCAGAATAGGCCATCTTACCCAAGTATTCGTAGACATTCTGTTGAGCATGAAACGTTTCCTCTATCTGCTCTCTGCTCTTAATCGGATTTCTCTTATCGAAGTTACTGACATGGTATATTCCGTTAACACCGTTTCGGAACCTACCTACGATTTGGACAGCATCCACGTACGGGTCTATCATGGTGTACTCAGCTGTATAGCAATCTGTCAGCATCACAACATTTGGAGATTCCTGTAATTCGATGTCGAGTGCGCTGTAGAATCGGCTTGTCATCCAATTATAGCGAACCATTTTTGATTCTTTCCATTCCTCGTAAGCATTTCTAAATTTTAAAGATTTCAGCTTATCAACGCTCTTCTCGGAACAGAACACTGCCGATTCGTTCATGATTCCCAACTGCTTCATAAGTGAGTAAATCATATCGGTCGAATTGACGAAAAAGAAAACTGGTCTCTCGTCCGAAGCCAGAGATTCCAGTAATTCACGACTACTCTGCAACACATTATTAGTAGTATATAGCTGCAAATCCATTTGGTAGTCGTAATCAGGAATAAGCTTGACCATCTGAAAATCGTTAAAACGTGTGTCGGCATATTGTGTTGGTGGAGTTGCTGAGACTATAGCCTTATCCCTGCACTCGAAGAACAAGTCCATTGGTAAAGTGATGTCTGACCTGTAGTCACAGTCCTTCACCATTTTCTGACACTCGTCGAATAGTAGGAAGTAACCATCAAATCGTATATCAATATCGAGGTCTCCGAAAGCTTTTAGCACTTTCCTAAAACTTTCTGGAGTCGTCAATATCTTAACCCACTTGTTATCACGGAGGCTGTTCTCAACGTAATCCGTAACCATGTCCGATGTAACTCCTTGGCAGACACCCATCAAATTGTCATTCTTGTGCTTCGAGTCGTGAGTCTTACCATAAATCACGGGTCTTGTTGGCTCGATAATGATTGAATGTCTGGGAGCCTTGATTTCTGAGTAAGTTGCACCGATTCCCGTAACAGTTTTGTTGAGGATGGTGTTAGTCTCAATCATGGGGTAGATATCATTGAGATGCAGCATCTTACCATTCACTTTTGAAATCTGTATTTCTTTTACTAACATAGAAATAATAAGGTGTAGGGGAAGGAAGCATAACCTTCCCCCACGATTAAGTTAAACACTCTGCTTATGCTCACGCAGATAGTCAAGATTATCTGACGTGCGAGGAATGCGGAAAAAGACCGTACCCTTGAACATCGACTTCATTGCTGATATCTTGTCGTTGTATTCTCGGAACAACGGAGTGTACTGTAATGACTGACCGTTCTCTATGAACAGTTTCATGACTTCCCACTGGTAGTCTTCGTCAGCCTCTAGAGTATCACTCTTCATTGGGTCGCCAGCATATTCACTGACCTCACCTGTCATCAGATAGTGAATAAGGTTGTTCGCGCGCTCGGCATCCAATTCATATTTGAAGCCTGTCACGGTCTTGGATTCAACCCAAGCGTAAGGGTGCTGAGACTTCGTTGTTCCAAACTTAACCGAAAGCTTGTCGCCACGGTTCATCATTTTCTCGACTTCGGCATGAGCCTCATTGTTGGGGTACTGCAGTTCCTTGGCAGTTGTCTGTGTTGAAAATTCAAATTTTAAATTCATAATTCTTTGTTTTTTCTGACCTTTGCACCATGCGAGGCGGCGTCTTAACCTCCAGAACTACTTCAACTCGCGCGCTGTTGTTTCGTTCTGGGTGCAAAGTTAGAGGAAAAAGAAATGCAAAGGAAGAAAAAATGAAAGACTGGTTGAGGTAAACTGTCAAAGTGAGTTTACCTCAAAAATAATCAGTCTATCATATTCAAATATGGATTGTAACAGTAACATGACTTGTTTCGGTCTGGAGTTGCTTTGCAGCATTTTGTGTTGTCTTTTATGTATTTGCCTACATCTTTGACTGGTGTTTTTTCCATTTTGACTATTGTATTACCATCTATGTTCTTTAGTGTTCGCTCCGTTATCTCATAGCCAACAAGATATTTCTTATCTTCAAGATAGCCCACGATGCAAAGGATCTGTGCGGTAAACATCCAATCCTTTCGACGTGATGTATTGTTGGCATATGCTGGTATATTGTTAACGAGGAAGTAATCGAGCATGTCCATGAAGAACTTTACCTTATGCCATAGCACATTGTCTTGGGTAGTGCTTATGCATGGATATAGGTTCGCATTATCACTATGTAGGTAAGACATAAGCAACTCTTTAAGTCCGTTCTTAATGAATAAAGTGTTGATATGAGCTGACTCTGTCTTGTTGCTAATAGTCAACTCACATGTAGAAGCATCAAGCATGGCAAGCATCTTTTTGATGTTATCAGCTACTGACACTTCATCGAACACCCATGACTCTCCAAAGCAGGATTCCGTGAAGTCTTTGAGGAAAAGCAGTAGGAGCCAAAACTTCTCAGCGTCAAGATTGTACTTCTCGACCTTTGCCTGCATGGTTTCCGTGGACTTGTATAAGTCGTAGTTTGAGGCACAATCTATCATGTCTGTTCTCCGTTGAAACAGATCACGGGCATTCTCTACAACATATTCTTCCCAGCCTGGCTCACAAAGGTAGCAGTACTTTCGTGCTACAAAATCGATGTAGGCCATATCTTCTACTGAATAATTCTTCTCCATAGCTGCAAAAGTAACAAAAAAAACTCCACCTGGCAAAGAATCAAGTGGAGTTTCCTGTGTTTTACAATAAGTTTTGCATTGCAAAATCTATCTGCTCATTATCAAATTGGCTCAAATATATCTGTGTAGTCTTAATATCTTGATGTCCTAATGCCTGAGAAATGATGCCAATGTTAACACCAGATTTCTTTAACACTGTTGCAAAGGAGTGACGGGCTACGTAGGTTGTAACATCTTCTTTGATCTTCAAGTTAGCCGCTATCTTGTGAAGCTCCTTATTTAGTTGACAGCACAACTTACGAACTCGGTTAAATTTCTGCATCGGAGTAATATGCTTTCGATTATCCAGAATCGGGAACAAGTAGCCAGCCCGTTTTTGATAGGTAGAATATTTCTCAATAATGACTTTAGCTTCATCAAGCATTACCAAGTTTATCATCCCATGCGTTTTCTGACGCTCATAAATCAGTCGTCCATCGACAATATTTTCAGACGTAAGATTAGCGACATCGACAAGTGAGATTCCACCACAATAATAGGAGAATGAGAAAACATCATGTGCTAGACGTGCTTTCTCACTCATGCAGGAACAATCCATTTTCAAAATCTTCTTCACACTCTCTTTAGACAACGCTCGTTTTTTTGTTTTGGTACAGAATCGGCTCAGCTTGTATTCAATGAACGGACTCTTTTCACGGTCTGCACATTTAGTCTCTACAGCCTTATTGTAGGTAGCTCTAAGTGTACGGAAATAATAGTGCATCGTAGTATCTTCAAACTGATTCTTACGCATCCACGCTTCAAACTTATTGCAGAAACTAACATCTACAGCATTAAAAAGAAAAGTCAATTTCTTTCCGTAAAAGTTCTGTAAAGTGGTACGCAGATTCAGGTAGGCATAACTGTTACCCACCTTACCGTTATCCCTTAACTGATGGATGTGTGAGGTTAGAAAGTCCCCAACGGTTACAAGTCTTGTTTTGGTAGCCGTACTAGTTAGAATCTCCGAAGCCGTATAGTCCTCTTGCTTTGCTTCCATATCAAGTTGAATTGCTTGGTATTTCTGTAAAGCATTAGTAATAATGCTCACAACATGACTCCTATTAGGACAACTACTTTTAGGTCTATCCCGTTCAAAATCCCAATATTTAGGGTTGAGGGATATTCCCAAAGTTTTCAAACTACGTTTTCCGTTTTTTGTAATTTTCACCATTAGGGGAGCTTCTCCATTACTCAAAATCTTGCTTTTGTAGCACGTTACCGAAATTTTAGCGTTCATAAATAGGTGACGGTTTTAGTGACGGATTCCGTAACGATTTCCGTCACTCCAAAGATATTGAGTAAACTTTAGGGAATAAAGAAAGGAGTTGTAACCTATTGGTTTCCAACTCCCTTTCTCCAGTCGGGATTACTGGACTCGAACCAGCGACCTCGCGCCCCCCAGACGTGTGCGCTACCAACTGCGCTAAATCCCGATCATGATGCGCTTCTTTCGAATTGCGGATGCAAAGGTACTGACTTTTTCCGAAACCACCAAATTTTTCTGCATCTTTTTCACGTTTTTCCAAAAAACTTTAATTATTAAGGGGTGACAGTAGCATTATGACATTTATTTTGTAACTTTGCCGTCAATTATGGAGACTTATAATATCATAGCACCAGAGAGGCTGCAGGCGACCATCAAACTGCCTGCCTCGAAGAGCATTTCTAATCGTGCACTCATCATACACGCACTGACCGGCGGCAACACTCTGCCCGACAACCTGAGCGACTGCGACGACACGGAGGTGATTGTACGCGCACTGGAACAGATGCCCCACGTCATCGACATCAAAGCGGCCGGCACGGCCATGAGATTCATGACGGCATTCCTGTCGGCCACGGAGCACGGCGAACACGTCATCACGGGCACCGACCGCATGAAGCACCGCCCCATCAAACTGCTGGTGGACGCGCTGAGACACCTGGGTGCCAACATTGAATACGAGGGGGAGAACGGTTTTCCGCCACTGAGAATCAACGGGCAACAGCTGGAGGGCGGCGAGCTGGAGATAGCCGGCAACATGTCGTCGCAATACACCTCGGCCCTGCTGATGATAGGCCCGGTGCTGAAGAAAGGACTGACACTGCGACTGACGGGCGAGATCATCTCGCGCCCCTACATAGACCTGACGCTGTGGACCATGCGCGAGTTTGGCGCTGACGCCGAATGGACGTCGATAGACACCATCACCGTGCAGCCTAAGCCCTACGTGGCACGCCCCTACCTGATAGAGAACGACTGGAGCGGCGCCAGCTACTGGTACGAGATGGTGGCGCTGAGCAAGGACGAGGAGGCCGAGGTGAAGCTGAGCGGACTGATGGACGGTTCGAAGCAGGGCGACTCGGGCGTGCGCTATCTGTTTAGCCTGTTGGGCGTGAAGACCATCTTCGAGACGAAAGAGCCGGGCGTGCCCACCACGGTGACGCTGAAGAAGAGCGGACGCCACGTGCCTAGACTGGAATATGACTTTGTGAACATGCCCGACCTGGCGCAGACGTTCGTGTGCACGTGTTGCGCACTGGGCGTGCCCTTCCACTTCACAGGACTGCAGACACTGAAGATCAAGGAGACCGACCGCATAGCGGCGCTGCAGACTGAGATGAGGAAGATGGGCATCGAACTGAAGAGCATCAACGACAGCGAACTGATGTGGGACGGCAAGCGACAGCCTACAGCCAACGGCAACGCGCCCTACGTCATCGACACCTACGAGGATCACCGCATGGCACTGGCCTTTGCGCCAATGGCCTTCCGCATGCCTATCAGCATCAACAACCCGCAGGTGGTGAGCAAGTCGTACCCCATGTATTGGGACGACCTGGAGAAAAATGGATTCACAATCAACAAGTAATAAAAGAATATGCAGTTTGCACTAATTTGTATCATCTCACTGGCAGTGCTGGGCATTGTGGCAGCACTGTCGTCAATGCTGACGAAAGGCGGCACCGACGCGCCCGTAGTGGAGGGCGAGGACTGTGCCACATGCAGCAGCAAGGTATCGGGCGATTGCAAGATAGCCTGCCTGATGGAAGAGAAAAAACGCCGCGAGGGCAATAAAACGGCCGTTTAGGAGTTTTTCTTTTAGATGCGTAGATTATTATATATAGGTATAGGTAGCGTCATCAGCTTCCTGCTGATGACAGCTTGCTCTACGCAAAAAAATACGGGGAATAGCCGCTTCTGGCATTCTTTCACAGCCAAATACAACACTTACTACAACGGCTCGCTGGCCTACATAGAGGGCGACGAGGAGAAAGAAAAGGGCAACAAGGACAACTTCACGGAGATGTTGCCCCTCTACGTGGTGGGCAATAAGAAAAGCCGTGACCTGGGAAAAGGAAAGTACGACCGCACGATAGAGAAGATGGAGAAGACCATCAAACTGCACTCTATCAAGGCGAAGCCGGTGTGGAACAAGACCAGGAAAAAAACGGCACGCGACAGGGAATGGTTGTCGCGCGGCGAATACAACCCGTTCCTGTGGAAGGCTTGGATGCTGATGGGACAGGCACAGTTTCAGAAGGGGGCCTTCGACGAGGCGGCGGCCACCTTCTCGTACGTCAGCCGCCTGTATCAGGGGCAGCCGGCTATCAACGGCATGGCACGCGCCTGGCTGGCACGCTGCTACACCGAACTGGACTGGCTGTACGATGCCGAGGACGTGATCAGAAACATGAACCGCGACAGCATCCACTACAAGGCGCAGAAGACATGGGATGCCACAATGGCCGACTTCTACCTGAAGAATGGCGAACTGGAAAAGGCACTGCCCTACCTGCACAAGACGGCCAAGCACGAGAAGCGCACAGCGCAGAAGGCACGCATATGGTACCTGACAGGACAGGTGGAGGCGGCGCTGAACCACAAGGAGTTATCGTACAAGGCATACCAGAAGGTGGTAAGACTGAACCCACCCTACGAACTGGAGTTCAACGCACGGATAGCGCAGACCGAGGTGATGGCCAAGGGAAATGCGAAGAAGATGATTAGCCGACTGAAGCGTATGGCGGCATCTGACAATAACAAGGACTACCTGGACCAGGTGTATTATGCCATCGGCAACATCTACCTGATGCAGAACGACACGGCCAAGGCTATCGGGGCCTATGAGAAAGGCAACGAGAAGGCGACGCGCAGCGGTATAGAGAAGGGTGTGCTGCTACTGAAATTGGGCGACCTGTACTGGATCAAGGAGAAATACAACGATGCGCAGCGTTGCTATGGCGAGGCCATAGGTCTGCTGGACAAGGATCGAGAGGACTACGAGGAACTGGCTCACCGCTCGAAGGTGCTGGACGAACTGGTGCCCCACACGGATGCGGTGTATCTGCAGGACTCGCTGCAGGTGCTGGCCAAACTGCCCGAGAAGGAGCGACTGGCTGCCATCGACCGCGTGATTGACGCACTGAAGAAAAAGGAAAAGGAGGAACGCGACAAGGCGCTGGAGGCCCAGGTGAACAAGTTGCAACAGAGCATCAGCGCCACCAACGGACGTAACACACGCAACACGACGCCACAGCAGAACAACACGACGTCGAGAGACGGCAAGTGGTACTTCTACAACCAGATGGCGGTGAACCAGGGTAAACAGCAGTTCCAGCGACAATGGGGCAAGCGTGAGAACGTGGACGACTGGCAGCGCGCGAACAAGACGGTGGTGAACCTGCAGGGGGAGGCCAACGGCGAGGAGACGACCGACAGCCTGAACACGGCGGAGAACGAGGAGAACAACGAGGTGAGCAACGAGAGCGACACGGCGGAGAACGACACGCTGGCCAACGACCCGCACAACCGCGAATACTACTTGGCACAGATACCTTTCACCGAGGATCAACTGGCAGAGAGCAATGCGACCATCATGGACGGACTGTTTAACTCGGGCATCATCTTCAAGGATAAACTGGAGAACCTGAAGCTATCGGAGAAGCAGTTGCTGAGACTGACATCGCAATACCCTGAATACGAGCAGAACGACCAGGCTTGGTATCATTTGTTCTTGCTATACTCGCTGAGGGGCGACACACTGATGGCCAACAACTGTCTGGCTCGCATGCAGGCGGACTATCCGGAAAGCGAATGGACCATCTTGCTGAGCGACCCATACTTCGAGGAGAACGCTCGCTTTGGCGAACATCTGGAGGACTCTATCTATGGCGCCACGTACGAGGCTTTCAAAGCCAACAAGCACGAGATGATTCAGGCCAACGCCAAACTATCGGCAGAACGGTTCCCACTGGGTGAGAACAGGGCTAAGTTCTTGTTCATCAACGGACTGAGCCTACTGAACCAGGGCGATGCCAAAGGCTGTGTGGAGAACCTGAAGACGGTGGTGGAGAAATATCCGCAGAGCGAGGTGTCGGAGATGGCGGGCATGATCGTCAAGGGCGTGCAGGAGGGAAGAACGCTGCATGGCGGCAAGTTCGACCTGGACGATATATGGTCGAGACGCGACATCACGGCAAGCAACGACTCGGTGGCTGCCGACACGCTATCGGCTGAGCGCAACGTGCCGTTCCTCTTCATCTTGGTTTATCAGCCTGACTCGCTGAATGAGCACTCAACAGAAGGACGCGCGACTTCGGGAGAGAACCAGCTGCTGTTTGAGATGGCACGGTTTAACTTCTCTAACTTCATGGTGCGCAACTTCGACATGGAGATTGAACGTGACAACGGCATCAACCGTATGATGATACGGGGCTTCCTGAACTTCGACGAGGCGCTGCAATATGCCAGACAGCTGCATGCTGCCGAGGCCATGGGCAAGATGCTGAAACGATGTCGCACGCTGGTGATCAGCGAGCATAACCTGGCGCTGATAGGCACGCGCTATAGCTACAAGGACTACGACGAGTTCTATGAGAAGACGTTCTTGCCACTGCCCATCTCCAACGAGGATCTGCTGCAGCAGCCAGACTACGAGCAGCCTGTGATAGATGCTGAGGACGAGCCAACCTCTAAACAGGAGGAGGACAGCGGCGATGACGACGAGTTTGAACTAGAAGACTTATGGTAACGATATGACAAACGGACAACTGCTATGGGTGGATGATGAGATGGAGCTGCTGAAGGCCTATATCATCTTTCTCGAGAAAAAAGGATACGAGGTGACAACGGTATCGAATGGTACTGATGCCATAGACTTGTGCGAGGAGCGCTCGTTTGACCTGGTGATTCTGGACGAACAGATGCCGGGACTATCAGGGCTGGAGACACTGCAACGCATCAAAGAGATTGCACCCGCAACTCCCGTAGTGATGGTTACCAAAAGCGAAGAGGAGAACATCATGAACCAGGCCATCGGACAAAAGATTGCCGACTACCTGATAAAACCGGTGAACCCCAACCAGATTCTGCTGACATTGAAAAAAAATATTCACCGACGCGAGATCGAGACGGAGGTGACTCAGAGTCAGTATCAGCAGCAGTTTCAACAGATTGCCATGCAAATCATGGACTGTAACACTTGGAACGACTGGGTGGAGGTGTATAAACGACTGGTGCACTGGGAACTGCAGCTGAGCAGCACGGACTCGCAGATGTCTGAGATGCTGGCCATGCAGAAAGAGGAGGCTAACCTGGGATTCTCGAAGTTCGTGAAGAAGAACTACATGGACTGGATCACGGACAATAAGCCTGCGCCGCTGATGTCGCATCGCATCTTCAAAGAATGTGTGTTCCCCCTACTCGACCAGAAAGAGAAGGTCTTCATGGTGGTGCTCGACAACTTTCGATATGACCAATGGCGCATGCTGGCACAGGAGATTGGCGACCAGTTTGACATTGACGAGAATGTGTATTCGTCGATACTGCCCACGGCTACGCAATATGCACGTAATGCTATCTTTAGCGGACTGATGCCCAACAAGATTGCAAAGATGTTCCCAGACCTGTGGGTGGACGAAGACGAGGAGGAGGGCAAGAACCTGAACGAGGGACCACTGATACAGACGCAGTTGGAGCGCTATCGCAGGCACGAGGCGTTCTCATACCATAAAATCAATACATCGGCAGAGGCTGAGAGGTTTATGCAACAGTTGAACACACTGGACAAAAACCAGTTGAACGTGGTGGTATTCAACTTTATCGACATGCTGAGTCATGCCAGAACGGAATCGAGAATGGTACGTGAACTGGCTAACAGCGAGTCGGCCTACCGCAGCATCACACTATCGTGGTTCCGCCACTCGGTGATTGCTGAATTCTTTAAATGGCTGGCACAGACGGACTACAAGGTGATTGTGACCACCGACCACGGCAGTATCCGTTGCACAAAACCGGTGAAGATTGTGGGCGATCGCAACACGAACACCAACCTGCGCTATAAACTGGGAAAGAACCTCTCGTACGACTCTAAGGAGCTGTTCGTCATCAAGGAACCGGAAAAGGCGCAGTTGCCCTCACCCAACCTTTCGACAAGCTACGTATTTGCCACCAGCGATGCGTTCTTTGCCTATCCAAACAATTATAACTATTATGTGTCATACTACAGAGATACATTCCAGCATGGAGGCATCTCAATGGAGGAAATGATTATCCCACTCATCACAATGACGGGAAAGAAAAGATAATGCAGTATCGAAGAAAAGATAATGTAATAGGAAATAAAGATAATGCAATAGGAAAAAAAGATAATGCAATAGGAAAAAAAGATAATGCAATATGGAAATAAAGATTGAAAGCATCGAAACAATTCGCAACGCTGCACGCGAATTTATCAATAATCTGGGCGAACACCGCGTGTTTGCCTTCTACGGAAAAATGGGAGCCGGAAAGACGACCTTCATAAAAGCTATCTGCGAAGAATTAGGCGTAGAAGACGTCATCACCTCTCCTACATTCGCCATCGTCAACGAATACAGCATTTCACAACCCATAGAGGGTATAGACAATAGTCTGTTCCACTTCGACTTTTACAGAATTAAAAAACTGGAAGAGGTATATGACATGGGCTACGAAGAATACTTCTACAGTGGTAGTCTATGCTTTATAGAATGGCCAGAACTCATCGAAGAGGTACTACCTGAAGACGCCGTGCGTGTCACCATCGAAGAGAATGCCGATGGCTCACGAAGCGTGAAGTTCTAAGAATGAAGATTGTTGTAACATACCGACAAACAAGCCGACTATCCATGCGCATCGTCAAGAATGGCGATGTGCATGTTTCTGCTCCACGACTCCTGTCACGCACAAAAATAGAACAATTCATCGAGCAACACCGTGACTGGATAGAGAAAGCACACAAGAAAAAAATGGAGGCAGAGCAGAAACGAAAACAGTTTTACGCACAACTGCCCCTAAAGAAGCGATCTGAGCGCTCCGAAGCCGTTAAGCGGCTAGACACCAAGGTAAGCCCCTTATTGGCCTACCACGCCCCTAAAATGGGCGTAAAACCCTCCGAGATTATATACAAAGCCACCACCTCACGCTGGGGTATGTGTAATCCACGCACAAAACAGATTTGTTTCAGCCTATATCTACTCCTGCTCCCTGACTGGTGCATAGAGCACGTCGTCGTTCACGAGCTAGCCCATCTCATAGAAGCCAACCACGGTCCCCGCTTCTATGCCCTAATGAACCAGCACTTCCCCATGTGGAAAGAAGCCAAGAAAGCAACAGCGAAAATAGTTATTTAACCATCACTTTCCTACCCTTATACAGATAGATTCCTGATTTAACAGGTCTTTCTCCTAACTGACGACCGTCGAGAGTGAACCACTCTTCCTGCGCATGGTTGTCTGTGCTTTGTTTGATACCTGTATCATAGGCGCCCCATTGCTCTGTGAGGAACTGGACTTTGCGACTCAGATTCCACTTGAAACTATCTTTTCTTCCGTTGATGTTATCTTGGTTATACTGTGGCCAGCGAATACCATCACACTGGCTGGCTTCTGCTATCTGATTAATAAACTCATCAATATAGGTATCTACTTGTGAGTAATTAACAGACAAAAAGTGCCACCATAGTTGTTTTACACGTTCCTGGAAACGAGGATAACGGGCTATCTCCCCTATCCAGCTCTGCGAGAAGCTGGGCTTATCATAAATAAAACGCAGATGATCACGACGGAAGGCATTACCGAAGTCCCATACTGGACCAAACTTTAGTTTACTGTCAAAGCCTCTGTCCTTACTGATAAAACAACTGCCATGAAACGACTCACAATCATCCATGATTTCTTGAACAATGTAATAACGTGCAAGGACGTCCATATCTATTTTTTTCTCCCATTCCGTAGAACTCTTATCTGTCTGATAGATGGCGGCATCTGTAGCTTTCAGGCAATCGGACAGATAGTCATATTGCTCTTCTGAAAGTGTATCAGGAGAGTGGTATGTGAAACGAAGCATTTCACCATTAGACTCACAGAAACGTATTTGTTGATCATCATCGTAGTTGTCAATCTCTATCAGCCAACCACCTGTGATGTTATAAGGATCAGTTTCACGATTGTCTTGCTCCACAATATTCACTCTATCATGGGCAACACGAATCTTTTCTGTAAGCATATATAGTCCCTTGTAATCGCCATTGAGGACCAATTCTACGGGACGCTGAGAAGGGGTATAGTCAAGCCCCATAAGGCGACTCAGTTCAAAGCCGACTGTATTGCGTAGCGTTGCATAGTCGTCATCTGCATTGGCCATCAATACAAAATGACGGCTTTGGGTCAAACCCATGGGTGTCACTTTCTCTTCAAACTTCAGTCGATATGGCTTTTTCTCAAAGGCAGACCATGTATAGTTTCCACGTCCTTTAATCCATAACGACAATGGAGCTTCTTCACTGCCCAACGGGCTATACGCGCTACCGTTTGGAACATTCAAGAAACAAGAGCCATGAACATAGTTATCCTTGGAGTCAACAGGATTCTCGGTATTGATATACAGAACTGGTAATGTACCGGAGAAGGATTGCGCTATTGACTCATTCAAGGTAATATGATAACGGAACTCAGACGGAACTATTTCAATGGTATAAGTACCTGAAGTACGCGCCAGATACCAAGCTCCGCCATCTACGACCATTTCTCCCGACAGCTCCTGGCAGCCATCATAGGGAGCACATAAAAGATTCTTCCAGAAATCACTCCGTCCAAAAACAGAAGAAGGCACAATCTTAAACCAACCTTCATCTGTATTACAGGAGACCGTTATCTTCCAAGTCACACCATCATCTTGCAAAACAAAGGGATAATCCTTGTTTTGTTGATCCCAATTGTTGAGCCATCCTATTAAATAATAGCTCTCGGGAGTCTGCGCCTTAGACTCCTGGGCAAAACAGGTAAATGGTATAAATATATAAATAAGAATGCTGAAGACAACGAATCTCATAATTCAAATAATTAGTGGAATAAAAAAAGTGCCCCCACCTTCACGATGGGAGCACTTAATATATTTACATCATAAAACTCGTTTAACGGAGTCTTACTCTGCCTTTGCCTCTTCAGCAGCAGGTGCCTCAGCAGCAGGAGCTTCCTCAGCCTTAGCCTCCTCAGCAACAGGAGCCTCCTGTGCAGGAGCTTCAGCCTTAGTAGCCTTGCGTGAACGACGAGTAGTCTTCTTCTTGGTCTCAGTCTTTGCCATTTCTGGATCGAAGTCTACGAGCTCGATGAAGCAAATCTGAGCAGCGTCACCCTGACGAGCACCCAGCTTGATGATGCGGGTGTAACCACCGGGACGATCGCCTACCTTCTCAGCTACCGTAGAGAAAAGCTCCTTGATAGCGTCCTTGTTCTGAAGGTAGCTGAATACTACACGACGAGAATTAGTTGAATCCTCCTTTGCCTTAGTTACAAGGGGCTCAACATACTTCTTGAGGGCCTTAGCCTTAGCCACGGTCGTAGTGATTCTTTTGTGCATGATCAGCGAGATAGCCATGTTAGCAAGCATGGCACTGCGGTGAGATGCAGTACGACCGAGATGATTGAATTTCTTATTATGTCTCATTGTTGTTTTTACTTTTTATTGGGCAATTCCAATTCTCAATTGTCAATAATGAATTGTCAATCAAAATTATTCCTTGTCCAGTTTATACTTGGTAATGTCGGTTCCAAACGACAGATTCAGACTCTCTAGCAAATCATCAAGCTCAGTGAGCGATTTCTTACCAAAGTTACGGAACTTCAAGAGATCTGTCTTGTTGTACTGTACGAGATCACCGAGTGTCTCAACATCAGCAGCCTTCAAGCAGTTGAGAGCACGAACGCTGAGGTTCATATCAACAAGCTTAGTCTTCAGCAACTGACGCATGTGCAGTACTTCCTCATCAAACTCCTGATTAACCTCACTCTCGTTATTCTCAAGTGTGATCTTCTCGTCAGAGAACAGCATGAAGTGATAGATAAGGATCTTAGCAGCCTCTTTCAGAGCCTCCTTTGGGTGAATGGAACCGTCCGTTGTTACTTCGAGTACGAGCTTATCGTAGTCGGTCTTCTGCTCAACACGATAGGGCTCAACTGCAAACTTAACGTTACGGATTGGGGTGTAGATAGAATCAATGGGAATTACATTGACATCTGTGCAGAACTCACGGTTCTCCTCAGAAGGAACATAGCCACGACCTTTATTAATGGTCAGATCTATCTGCATTGAAGCTTTAGCGTCGAGATGACAAATCACCAAATCGGGATTTAACACTTCAAATCCAGTCAGATACTTGCCTATATCACCAGCCTTAAATTCAGTAGAATTCTCAACGGTGATGCTGACTTTTTCGTTCTCGAATTCTTCTACTACTTGACGGAACCTTACTTGCTTCAGGTTCAGGATAATATTGGTTACATCTTCCTTAACACCAGGAACTGACGAGAACTCATGCTCAACACCCGTGATACGAATGGTGTTGATAGCATAACCCTCGAGCGATGAAAGGAGTATGCGGCGCAAGGCGTTACCGATGGTTACACCAAAGCCAGGCTCCAACGGACGGAATTCGAACTTGCCGAATCGGTCGTTGGCTTCCAACATTACCACTTTATCGGGTTTTTGAAATGCTAATATCGCCATTAACTTAATGATTTTTATTAGTTCTTAGAGTACAACTCAACGATTAACTGCTCCTTAATATTCTCGGGGATGTCAGCACGCTCAGGCTTGTGAAGGAACTTACCTGCCTTCTGCTGCTCGTCCCACTCGATCCAGGGGTACTTGCTGTGGTTGAAGCCAGCCAATGCGTCAGCGATAACCTCGAGAGACTTAGCCTTCTCACGAACACCAACTACCATACCAGGCTTTACAGCAAATGAAGGAATATTAACTACCTTTCCGTCAACAACAATATGACGATGGCCTACCAACTGACGAGCGGCTGCACGTGTAGGAGCGAGTCCCATACGGAATACCACATTGTCAAGACGGCTCTCCAAGTTCTGAAGCAGCACCTCACCGGTGATACCCTCAGCCTTAGCGGCCTTCTCAAACATGATGCGGAACTGGCGCTCGAGCACACCATAAGTGTACTTAGCCTTTTGCTTCTCTGCCAGCATGACTGCATACTCCGACTGCTTGCGGCGGCGGTTATTGCCATGCTGTCCAGGAGGGAAGTTTCTCCTAGACAAAACTTTGTCCGGTCCGTAGATGGCTTCGCCAAAACGGCGGGCAATTTTAGATTTCGGTCCAATATACTTTGCCATAATATCTTAGATAATTTTCTTTAAATAATAAAATGATAGGTTTAACTCTGTCCTTTAAGCGGTGAAAGTCGAAACCAAATAATTATACGCGACGACGCTTTGGAGGACGGCAGCCATTGTGTGGCAATGGAGTAACGTCAACGATCTCCATAACCTCAATACCAGCGCCATGGATAGCACGGATAGCTGACTCACGACCGTTACCGGGACCCTTTACGTAAGCCTTAACCTTACGCAGACCCAGGTCGAATGCAACCTTAGCACAGTCCTCAGCTGCCATCTGAGCAGCATAAGGAGTGTTCTTCTTAGAACCGCGGAAACCCATCTTACCTGCAGATGACCAAGAGATGATCTGACCCTCGTCATTTGCCAAAGATACAATAATATTATTGAAAGAACTGTGAACATGAAGCTGACCTACTGCGGTAACCTTCACATTTCTTTTCTTTGAAGTGACTGTTTTCTTTGCCATAATTCTTTTAAACTTTAAACTCGTTAAACTTTAAACTTTACTTCGTGGCCTTCTTCTTATTAGCAACAGTCTTCTTCTTACCCTTACGAGTACGAGCATTGTTCTTAGTGCTCTGACCGCGTACAGGAAGACCATTACGATGGCGGACTCCACGATAGCAACCAATATCCATCAGTCGCTTGATGTTCAACTGGATCTCTGAACGGAGATCACCTTCAACTTTGAATTCAGCGCCGATGATTTCACGGATTTTGGCTGCCTGGTCGTCATTCCACTCGCTGACCTTCAGGTCGCGGCTAACGCCTGCCTTATCCAATATCTTTGCTGAACTACTTCGACCTATACCATAGATGTAGGTCAATGCGATTTCGCCACGCTTATTCTGGGGCAAATCTACTCCAACAATTCTTATTGCCATTTGTTAAATAAATGAATAAAAAAAAATAATGTTTAAATTTCGAAATTTGCTAAAAAGCATGCAAAGGTAAGGAAATAAATTGATATCTCCTTACTTTTTGCTGCTTCTTTAACTTTTTTTAGCCCTGACGCATCTTATACTTAGGGTTTTTCTTGTTGATAACGAACAGACGACCCTTGCGACGTACAATCTTACAGTCTGGGGTACGCTTCTTCAACGATGCTCTTGTCTTCATATCTTTGAGTAATGATTTTATTATTTGTATCGAAACACAATTCGTCCCTTAGTCAGATCATATGGACTCATTTCAACTTTCACTTTGTCGCCAGGAAGAATACGAATGTAGTGCATACGCATCTTACCAGAAATGTGAGCGATGATCTGTACACCGTTCTCAAGTTCTACGCGGAACATTGCGTTCGAGAGGCTCTCGACGATTGTTCCGTCTTGCTCTATTGCGGATTGCTTTGCCATGCTTTGCTTTTAGTAAAGTTTACCTTCAAATGTTTCAACTTCTTCGAAAGAAGAAAGGATCTCAGCTTGTCCTCGTCTGATTGCAATAGTATGTTCGAAATGTGCGGCTGGTTTTCCGTCGCGTGTGCAAACACTCCAACGATCGGGTTTTAGGTAGATTTCGCGACTTCCCATTGTAATCATAGGTTCGATAGCGATACACATACCAGCTTTCAACATTACACCATTACCACGGCGACCATAGTTAGGAACCTGTGGATCTTCATGCATCTCGCGTCCGATGCCATGTCCTGTCAGTTCACGAACAACTCCGTAACCTTCAGCTTCACAGTGGTCTTGCACTGCGCTACTGATGTCACCGAGATGTCTGCCTGCAACTGCGTTCTCTATACCTTTATATAAAGACTCCTTAGTGATACGAAGTAACTTCTTAATCTCATCACTGACCTCGCCTACACAGAAAGTGTAACAAGAGTCACCGTTGAAACCATTGAGAAGTGTTCCACAATCGACCGAGATAATATCACCATCTTTAAGAACAGTCTCCGCATCGGGAACCCCGTGAACGACAACGTCATTGACCGAGGTGCAGATGCTGGCAGGAAACGGCCCTCCATAGGGATTAGGGAAACCCTTAAAGGTAGGTATGGCCCCATGGTCGCGAATAAATTCGTCGGCCACTTTATCCAACTGGAGGGTCGTTACACCAGGTTTTATATGTTGAGCCAATTCGCCAAGCGTCTTACCAACGAGTTGGTTAGCCTGACGCATCAACTCTATCTCTTCTTCTGTCTTCAGAAATATCTTCATCAGCTTAGTAGGCTGCTACACCACCGCGACCATGAATACGACCTGAGTTCAGCAGACCATCATAGTGGCGCATGAGCAAATGACTTTCAATCTGCTGCAGCGTATCCAACACCACACCAACGAGGATAAGCAAAGATGTACCACCGAAGAACTGTGAGAACTCGTCCTTTACATCGAGCAAGCTTGCGAATGCAGGCATGATAGCGATGAAAGCGATAAACAGAGAGCCAGGCAGAGTAATGCGCGACATAACTGTATCGATGAATTCAGCAGTATCTTTACCAGGCTTAACACCAGGAATGAAGCCATTGTTACGCTTCATATCCTCAGCCATCTGCGTAGGATTCAAGGTGATTGCAGTGTAGAAATACGTGAATGCGATGATGAGAACAGCAAAGACAGTATTATACAGCCAGCTGTGGTGATCAAGCATATTACGCATGAACCAGCTTGCATTGTCAGGATTCGAATACTGAACCACTGCCAAGGGGATGAACATCAAAGCCTGAGCAAAGATGATAGGCATCACATTAGCTGCGAACAACTTCAGAGGGATGTACTGACGTGCACCACCATACTGCTTGTTGCCAACCACACGCTTAGCATACTGTACGGGAACTTTGCGAACACCCTGTACCAACAGGATAGAAGCGCAAACTACAGCGAGAAGAATAAGCATCTCGATAAGGAACATCACCAGACCGCCACC
This sequence comes from Xylanibacter brevis P6B11, assembly GCF_000621825.1. NCBI lineage: Bacteria > Pseudomonadati > Bacteroidota > Bacteroidia > Bacteroidales > Prevotellaceae > Xylanibacter > Xylanibacter brevis. Next base: position 83,028 of record NZ_JHXG01000003.1, on the reverse strand, counting down.
AGTTACAGAAGCGAAGCGTGAACCTACTTCCTGAGCAAAAGCTCCTGGGAGACGAGCGATAATACCGATCATAATGATCATCGAGACACCATTACCAATACCCTTGTCGGTGATGCGCTCACCAAGCCAGAGGATAAACATACTACCAGCAGCCAAGATGATGGTTGCAGGAATCATGAATGCCATCCAACTGATACCGTCGGTAAGAGCAGGACCAACCTGCATTCTCAGATTAATGAGGTAGCTCGGTGCCTGAAACAGCAGGATTGCTACTGTCAGGTACCGAGTGTACATACTAATCTTTTTGCGGCCACTCTCGCCTTCACGCTGCATCTTCTGGAAATAAGGTACAGCCACAGCGAGAAGCTGCATTACGATAGAAGCAGAGATGTAGGGCATGATTCCCAAGGCAAAGATAGATGCCTGAGAGAATGCACCACCCGAGAACATGTCGAGGAGAGACATCAGACCTTCCTTGGTCTGTCCACCAAGACCGCCACCGGCCTCGTTCATGCTCTTTAAGATACCATAGTTAATACCAGGGAGCACGATTTTTGAACCAAAGCGATAAATCGCTACGAAAAGGACGGTGATGAGGAGACGCTGACGGAGATCCTCAATCTTCCAAATGTTCTTAAGGGTATCTATAAACTTCTTCATGTTTAGTTTAGATTATTGTTGCGGTTCCACCTACTGCTTTGATAGCCTCTTCTGCGGTCTTAGAGAAAGCGTTAGCTACTACTTCGAGCTTAGCCTTCAGTTCACCGTTGCCAAGAACCTTTACAAGCTCCTTGCCATTGGTAAGACCAGCTGCTACCAGCTCGTCAACACCAATCTTGGTGAGATTCTTCTCCTCTGCAAGCTTCTGCAGAGTAGAGAGGTTGACAGCAAAGTACTCCTTGTGGTTGATATTCTTGAAACCAGCCTTAGGAACACGACGCTGCAAAGGCATCTGACCACCTTCAAAACCAATCTTTCTCTTATAACCTGAACGAGCCTTGGCACCCTTGTGACCACGGGTAGAGGTACCACCCAGACCAGAGCCTGGACCGCGACCGATTCTACGACGTGAATGTGTAGAGCCCTCTGCAGGTTTCAATGTATTCAGTTTCATGATAGAATTCTGTTTAAATTGTTATTACTGTTTAGTCAATAACGGCCACCAGATGATGAACCTTGCGAATCATACCGCGGACAGCGGGAGTATCTTCCTTCTCAACCACCTGAGAGATCTTACGAAGTCCAAGTGCCTCGAGAGTACGCTTCTGGTCAACGGGATAACCGATCTTACTCTTAATCTGCTTAATCTTAATTGTTGCCATAGTATAATCTCCTTTTATCCTCTAAATACTTTTTCCATACTGATACCACGAGTACCTGCTACAGTGTAAGCGTCGCGCATCTGGCTCAGTGCCAAGATTGTAGCCTTCACCAGGTTGTGGGGGTTAGAAGAACCCTTTGACTTAGCGAGCACGTCCTTAACACCAACGCTCTCGAGCACAGCACGCATAGCACCACCGGCAACAAGACCGGTACCGGCAGCAGCGGGCTTCAGGAATACCTGAGCACCACCGAAGCGAGCTTCCATCTCGTGGGGAATAGTACCTTTAAGAACAGGTACCTTCACAAGGTTTTTCTTAGCAGACTCAACGCCCTTGGCAATGGCAGCAGTTACCTCACCTGCCTTACCGAGGCCCCAGCCAATGATACCGTTGCCGTCGCCGACAACAACAATAGCTGCGAATGTAAAGGTGCGACCGCCCTTTGTTACCTTAGTAACACGGTTGATGGCAACCAGTCTGTCTTTCAGTTCAACGTCACTATTTACTTTAACTTTGTTCATTGCCATAATCGTTTAGAAATTAAGTCCACCTTTACGTGCTCCATCAGCGAGAGACTTTACGCGACCATGATACAGATAACCGTTACGGTCGAAGACTACTGCCTTCACGCCGGCTTCCTGTGCCTTAGCTGCAATCATCTCACCAACCTTCTCAGCCTGCTCAATCTTAGGCATAGCCTCGAGACCGAGTGAAGAAGCAGAAGCAAGAGTTTTACCTTCCAAATCATTAATCACCTGAACGTAGATCTGCTTGTTGCTGCGGAAAACGCTCATACGGGGACGCTCGGCAGTACCGAGAACGTTCTTACGAATTCTATATTTAATTTTGATTCGTCTTTCTACTTTCTTTGTTGTCATAATCTTTTAAATGTTAAGCATTAATTAATAAGATTACTTAGCTGAAGCTGACTTACCCGACTTACGACGGATAACTTCACCCTTGAACAAAATACCCTTTCCTTTGTAAGGCTCAGGCTTGCGGAACGAACGAATCTTTGCGCAGATAAGACCGAGCAGCTGCTTGTCGGCACTCTCAAGAACGATCTGAGGGTTTTGGTTACGCTCTGACTTGGTCTCAACCTTAACTTCCTTAGGAAGCTGAATGAAAATGGGGTGTGTATAGCCCAGCGCAAACTCAATAACGTTACCCTGGTTAGAAACACGGTAACCAACACCTACAAGCTCCATCTCCTTCTTGTAGCCCTCGCTTACACCAACAACCATGTTGTTAACGAGTGCACGATAGAGGCCGTGGAAAGCCTGCTTCTGTTTGATATTCACGGGACTTTTCTCATCGATTTCGAAGGTAACGTGACCATCTTCAATCTTAACGAGAATCGACTTGTCGACTTTCTGTGAAAGCTCGCCCTTGGGACCCTTAACGGTTACTACGCCGTCCTTATCCTGTGCTACAGTAACGCCAGCGGGAATACTAATTGGCAATTTTCCTATTCTTGACATATGCTATCCTCCAATTAATAAACGTAGCAAAGAACCTCACCGCCAATCTTCTGCTGTGCGGCCTCTTTGTCTGTCATTACACCTTTAGACGTGGATAAGATTGCGATACCCAGTCCGTTAATTACTCTCGGCATGTCTTTGTAACCAGTGTACTTACGAAGACCTGGTGTTGACACACGTTTCAAGAACTTGATGGCGTTCTCTTTTGTTACAGGGTCGTACTTCAAAGCAACCTTGATAGTACCCTGAGGGCCATCCTCGATGAACTTGTAGTTCAGGATGTAGCCTTTCTCGAAGAGGATCTTAGTAATCTCCTTCTTCAAGTTTGAAGCTGGTACTTCAACAACACGGTGATGAGCCATGATTGCGTTTCTCAACCTCGTCAGAAAATCTGCTATTGGATCTGTCATAAAATAAAATTGTTTAATTAATCGGGACTCCCCCGACAATATTAAATAAAAAATCTCTTAGTTTGCATGAAGGCCTTTAACTATTGGCCATTGGCTGTTATTAAAACAACCAATGCCAACAGTTTATTTCCTTAGCCTATTACCAGCTTGCCTTCTTCACTCCAGGAATCAGACCGCTTGATGCCATCTCACGGAACTGAATACGAGAGAGACCGAACTGGCGCATGTATCCTTTGGGACGGCCCGTAATCTTGCAGCGGTTGTGCAGACGGATGGGGTTAGCGTTCTTGGGGATAGCCTGCAGCTTGCGAGCAGCCTCGTAAGCCTCTGCAGCGTCTTCGCTGGTGGCGATGATCTTCTTCAGAGCAGCACGCTTCTCAGCATAACGGGCAACGAGCTTAGCACGCTTCACTTCGCGAGCTTTCATTGATTCTTTTGCCATATCTCTTAATCGTTTTTAGCGTTCTTGAATGGGAGACCGAAAGCCTTCAGCAGAGCATAACCTTCCTCGTCGGTCTTAGCCGTTGTAACGAAGGTGATGTTCATACCCTGGATGCGATCTACTGAATCGATATTGATCTCGGGGAAGATAATCTGCTCCTGGATACCCAGTGTGTAGTTACCACGACCATCGAACTTACTCTCGATACCCTTGAAGTCACGAATACGAGGCAGAGCGATGCGAACCAGACGCTCCAAGAACTCGTACATGCGCTCACGACGCAGTGTAACCATTACGCCGATAGGCATCTTCTTACGAAGCTTGAAGTTAGCGATATCCTTCTTAGAGTAGGTAGCCACAGCTTTCTGACCAGTGATGGTAGAAATCTCGTTGATAGCCACCTCAATAATCTTCTTATCCTGAGTAGCATCACCCAGACCCTGGTTGATGACGATCTTCTTCAGGACAGGAATCTGCATAGCAGAACTATAGTTGAACTGCTTCATCAATGCTGGAGCAATCTGCTCAGCATAGGTCTTCTTAAGTTGTGCTGTATTCATTACTTAATCTCCTCTCCTGACTTTTTGGCAACACGAATTACGTTCTTACCCTCGTGCTTGATAGCAACGCGAGTAGCCTTACCGCTCTTCGGGTCGATCAGACTTAAATTAGAAATATGGATGGGAGCCTCAACCTTCTCGAAGCCACCCTGAGGATTCTTGGCGCTGGGCTTTGTGCTCTTGTTGACGTAGTTGATACCCTCAACAATAGCACGCTGCTTTTCTACCAAGACCTTCAGCACCTTACCAGTCTTGCCCTTGTCCTCACCGGCCAGAACCATGACGGTATCGTTTTTCTTGATATGTAACTTGCTCATTACTTTTAAATCTTTTAATGTTAAAGAACCTCAGGTGCCAAAGATACAACCTTCATGTTAACTGCACGAAGCTCACGGGCTACAGGGCCGAAGATACGGCTACCGCGAAGCTCACCAGCATTGTTCAGCAGAACACAGGCATTGTCGTCGAAACGGATATAAGAACCATCGGGGCGACGAATTTCCTTCTTTGTGCGAACAATCAGAGCCTTTGATACTGCACCCTTTTTCACGTCACTCGTAGGGATAGCGTTCTTGATAGCAACAACGATCACATCACCTACGCTGGCATAACGGCGGCGGGTACCACCCAACACGCGGATGCAGAGAGCCTCGCGTGCGCCGCTGTTATCAGCTACTGTAAGTCTTGATTCTGTCTGTATCATATTTACTTAGCTTTTTCAACGATTTGTACTAATCTCCAGCGCTTTGTCTTTGACAGAGGGCGGGTTTCCATAATGAGTACGGTATCACCTACCTGGCACTCATTCTTCTCATCATGTGCATGGTACTTCTTCGTCTTCTGGACGAACTTACCATAAATAGGGTGCTTCTCCTTGAACTTAGCAGCGATAACAATGGTTTTATCCATTTTGTTGCTGATAACGACACCCTGTCTTGTCTTTCTTAAATTTCTTGTTTCCATCTGGACCATTGTTATTTGTTAAGTTCTCTCTGACGGAGCTCCGTCTTCATGCGTGCAATGTCACGACGTGCAGCCTTAATCAGTGAGGGATTCTCCAGCGGAGTGACGTTGTGATTGAACTTCATCTGGTTGAACTTGGCAACCTCAGTCTCAATGCGCTCGGCCAATTCCTTGGTCTCGAGTTCCTTAATTTCCTTCGTCTTCATACTAATTAAGCGTTTTTATCGTAGTCACGTCTTACAACAAACTTGGTCTTTACGGGCAGCTTCTGGGCACCGAGACGCAGAGCCTCTTTAGCCACATCGAAGGGAACGCCCTCTACCTCGAAGAGGATACGGCCTGGAGTCACAGGTGCAACCCATCCTGCGGGATCACCCTTACCTTTACCCATTCGGACGTCAGCAGGTTTGCGAGTGATGGGTTTGTCGGGGAAGATGCGGATCCATACCTGACCTTCACGGTTCATGTAACGGTTGATGGCAACACGAGCTGCCTCAATCTGACGGCTGTCAATCCATTTAGCATCAAGAGTCTTAATGCCGAAAGAACCGAAAGCCAATGTCGTACCTCTGTGGGCGTTGCCTTTATTGCCACGTCCGTCTTGAGGTCTTCTATATCTTACTCTCTTTGGCTGTAACATGATAGCTTCTCTTTCTTTTAACGGTTATTATTCTTCTTACCACCACGGAACTTACGGCCACCATTGTTACCGCCGTTGTTACGGCCACCTTGCTGCTTCTCCTGAGAGAAGTTAGGAGTGAGGTCTACCTTACCGTAGATTTCGCCACGGCAAATCCAAACCTTGATACCCAGCAGTCCTACCTTGGTAAGAGCTTCTGCCTGGCAGAAATCGATGTCAGCACGGAATGTGTGCAGAGGAGTACGACCCTCTTTCAGCATCTCGCTACGTGCGATTTCTGCACCATTCAGACGTCCTGAGATCTGAACCTTGATACCCTCGGCACCAGCGCGCATTGTGTTAGCAATAGCCTGCTTGATAGCACGACGATAAGCAATCTTGCCCTCGATCTGGCGAGCGATGTTTGTGGCAACGATTGTGGCATCCAGCTCTGGACGCTTAACTTCGAAAATATTGATCTGAACGTCCTTGTCGAAGAGCTTCTTCAGCTCGTCCTTCAAGTTGTCGACGTCCTGTCCACCTTTACCAATGACGATACCCGGACGAGCCGTGCAAATAGTAATGGTAATCAGCTTCAGTGTGCGCTCGATGAAGATCTTCGAAACGCTAGCCTTAGCCAAACGCTCGTTGAGATACTTACGGATCTTCTGGTCTTCAACCAGGTTGTCTCCGAAGTCCTTACCACCGAACCAGTTTGACTCCCAACCTCTAACGATACCCAGACGGTTGCTAATTGGATTTACTTTCTGTCCCATTCTATTATTCTTTTACGTCGTTAGTTTTAGCGTCAACAAACAGAGTGACGTGGTTACTGCGCTTGCGGATGCGATAGCCACGACCCTGAGGTGCGGGGCGCATGCGCTTCAGTGTAACACCCTCGTCAACGAAGGCGCGAGTGATGAACAGTTCGCCAGCCTCAGCCTTGCGATCGTTCTTCTGCTCCCAGTTATTAATAGCTGAGCGGAGAAGCTTCTCCACATCAGCTGCAGCAGCCTTCTTTGAGAAGCGCAGCACACCAAGTGCGCGGTTCACCTCCATGCCGCGAATCATATCAACGACATAACGCATCTTGCGTGGAGAAGAAGGACAGCCTTTCAGCTTTGCAAAATACTGTGTCTTAAGAGCTGCTTTTCTTTCTTCAGCCTTAATATGTTTTCTTGCTCCCATTGTAATTCTTAATTCTAATTTTTAATTCTTAATTCACCCTGGGGCATTACTTCTTATTACCGGCGTGACCACCGAAGCGACGTGTGGGTGCGAACTCACCGAGCTTGTGACCAACCATGTTCTCAGTAATGTAAACAGGGATAAATTTGTTACCGTTATGAACTGCAACAGTGTGTCCCACGAAATCGGGGGAAATCATTGATGCTCTGGCCCAAGTCTTTACGACGTTCTTCTTGCCGCTCTCATTCATAGCGAGAACTTTCTTCTCGAGAGCAACGTTGATATAAGGACCTTTCTTTAATGAACGACTCATAATTTAACTCTTGATTTCTTGTTTACTTCTTGTTAGCTCTTTCAATGATGTACTTGTTTGAAAGCTTCTTAGGTGCACGTGTCTTCAGACCCTTAGCGTACAGACCCTTACGTGAACGTGGGTGTCCACCAGACTGACGGCCTTCACCACCACCCATTGGGTGATCGTGGGGGTTCATAACAACACCACGGTTGTGAGGACGACGTCCCAACCAGCGAGAGCGACCAGCCTTACCTGATGCCTCCAGCGCGTGGTCAGAGTTACCCACAGCACCTACGGTAGCCTTACAAGCAGAAAGCACCTTACGTGTCTCTCCTGAGGGGAGCTTAATCACGCAGTAGCTTCCTTCGCGAGAAGTCAACTGAGCAAAATTACCTGCCGAACGAACGAGCAGAGCACCCTGTCCAGGACGGAGCTCAATGTTGTGAACTACCGTACCTACGGGGATGTTGGCGAGCGGAAGGGCGTTACCAATCTCAGGTGCTGCCTCAGCTCCAGACATCAGAGTCGTACCAACCTGCAGTCCATTAGGAGCAATAATGTAACGTTTTTCACCATCTGCATAGTAGAGCAGAGCAATGCGAGCTGAACGGTTAGGATCGTACTCGATTGTCTTTACTACAGCAGGAACACCATCTTTCTCTCGCTTGAAGTCGATCAGACGATACTTCTTCTTGTGGCCGCCACCCATGTAGCGAACGGTCATCTTACCGGTGTTGTTTCGACCACCGGTTGAACGCTTACCGTAAACGAGAGACTTCTCTGGCACGGATGCAGTAATATCCTCGAACGTGCCAATAATTTTGTGTCTTTGACCCGGAGTTACGGGCTTTAATTTACGTACTGCCATTTCTATTAATCAATATTGCTGTAAAAATCAATTTCCTCACCCTCTTTCAGAGTGACAATAGCCTTCTTGAAGGCATTCTTCTGTCCCTTCACGAGACCTGCCTTCGTGTAGCGCTGACTGCGCTTACCTGCATAACGGATTGTGTTTACATCCTCAACCGTTACGTTGTACATTGCCTCGACTTCCTTCTTAATCTCAAGCTTGTTAGCCTCAGGACGTACAACGAAACCATAGCGGTTAGGCTGCTTCTCCGTGATCTTGGTCATCTTCTCAGTGACCAGTGGTTTTACGATAAATGCCATATCTGTTGTATCCTTTTTACTTGTTTAAGATTCCGTCGATTGTCTCGAGTGATTTTTCAGTAATCACCAGTACATCTGCGTTCAGCACCTTATAGGTGTTAACCTTAGAAGCCTCGAGAACCTCGGTCTTCTGCAGGTTGCGAGCAGACAGATATACATTTTTGCTAGCCTCGGGCAAAACGAAGAGCAACTTCTTGCCGTCTACCTTCAGGTTCTTTGCAATGTTAGCCATTTCCTTGGTCTTGGGTGCCTCGAAATCGAAGTCCTCAAGTACAACAATTGCATTCTCCTGAGCCTTGTAAGTCAGAGCAGACTTACGAGCAAGAGCCTTCACCTTCTTATTCAGCTTGAAGCCATAGTCACGAGGTGTAGGACCGAACACGCGACCACCACCACGCAGCAGAGGTGAGTTGATATCACCATGACGAGCACCGCCGCCGCCTTTCTGACGACCGAGCTTGCGTGTAGAACCGCTAATCTCGCTACGTTCCTTTGACTTAGCGTTACCCTGGCGCTGGTTGGCCATGTACTGCTTTACGTCCAGATAGATGACGTGATCGTTAGGCTCAACTGCGAAGATGGCGTCATTCAGAACCACCTTTCTTCCGGTCTCCTGACCGTTGATATTCAATACACTAACTTCCATCTTTACTTCTCAATTAATACAGTTGAACCATTGCAACCAGCGCAGCTACCCTTCACGAGGAGGAGGTTGTGCTCCGGAATCACCTTTAACACTTTCAAGTTCTGAGTTGTCACACGATCACATCCCATGTGGCCACCCATGCGCATACCCTTGAATACCTTTGCGGGGTAAGAACAAGCACCGATAGAACCTGGCTTACGCAGACGGTCATCCTGACCGTGAGTGCTCTGACCTACACCACCGAAACCGTGACGTTTAACAACGCCCTGGAATCCCTTACCTTTTGATGTACCTACAACGTCTACGAACTCTGCATCAGCGAAAAGCTCTACGGTGAGAGTATCACCCAAGTTGTAGTCCTCATCAAACTTGAACTCGGCCAAGTGGGCCTTTGGTGTTGTGCCGGCTTTCTTGAAGACACCCATCATCGCTTTGGTGGTATTCTTCTCTTTCTTCTCACCGAATGCGAGCTGAACGGCCTTGTAGCCATCCTTCTCTACGGTCTTAACCTGTGTCACAACGCAAGGACCAGCTTCGATAACAGTGCACGGTACATTCTTACCGTCGGCACTGAAAACGGATGTCATTCCGATTTTTCTTCCTAATAATCCTGGCATTTCAGTTTTAATAATTTAAATAAATGAGTTATAAATAAGTTTTGTTACTATCTTTTCAAAGCATCGTCTTGCGACTACTATCTTATATACGCACGAAAAGAGACACAGCCCACCACCATACTTTGGATAAGGTTAAACTGCTCTTTTTCAGTGTATTGATAGCTTATAGCCAGCGCAACGACCACTTTTTGCGGGTGCAAAGGTACAAATATTATATGGAATCTCAAAGACCACGTACCTCCAAAACACCAACTTTTATGAAAGTTTAACTATTCAACAATACCAAAAAGGTATATTTCATCATTTTGGCATCATCTAAAAGAATGAAAAAAGGCAAGGAAAAATCCCTTGCCCTTGTATTTTCACTAAAAAACTAAAGTTATTATTGCCCCTGGCGGTATCGATCCAGTCCACCATCCAGGAACTGGAGGTAGGCGGCAACATCCTCGTCATAGGCACGACTGCCACTGAGGGGCTGAGCCGTAACGGGGTCGAGGATGACATAGTAAGGCTGCGCATTGGCACCGAACTTATGACTCTGCAGATAGCTCCACTTGGCGCCAACGGTGCGGAGAGTCTTAGTGTTTCCTTGATCGTCGGTAACCTCCATAGGCTCAGCCAGCGGAGTCTTGTCGTCCACGAAGAGAGAAATGAGAATATAGTCGTTGGTCAACTTGTCGGCTACACGAGGATCTGTCCATACGGCAGCCTCCATCTTACGACAATTCACACAACCAAACCCAGTGAAATCAAGGAACACGGGCTTACCTTGCTGGCGAGCAGCAGCCATACCGGCCTCATAATCGGTGTATTTAGCCTCTACCACCTTATTATTAAGATTGAAGTCCTGTGTATTAATAGGAGGAGCGAAGGCACTGACGGCCTTACAGGGAGCACCCCAGAGACCGGGAATCATATAAACGGCGAATGCAAACGATACAAGTCCACCCACGATGCAGATCACGGGCATGGGCTTATTCAAATCGCCACCAACCTCGTCTTCCTGAAACTTGAGCCAGCCACAGAGGTAAGCACCGAGCAAAGAGAAGATCACAATCCAGAGCGAGAGGAAGACCTCACGATCGAGGATGTGCCATCCATAAGCCAGGTCAGCCACTGACAAGAACTTCAAAGCGAAGGCCAACTCAACGAAGCCGAGTACCACCTTCAGCGTGGTCATCCATGAGCCAGAGCGGGGAGCCTGCTTCAACCATGTGGGGAACAGTGCGAACAGGGTGAAGGGCAAGGCCAAGGCAAAGGCGAAACCAAACATGCCAAGAGCAGGTGCCAGCCAGTTGCCACTGGTGGTAGTCTCTACGAGGAGCAATCCAATAATAGGAGCCGTACAAGAGAAAGACACCAATACCAAGGTGAAAGCCATCAGGAAGATAGACAGCAAACCACTGGTCTCGGAAGCCTTCGAGTCAACCTTATCAGCCCATGAACCAGGCAACTTGATTTCGAACCATCCAAAGAACGACAGAGCGAATATCACCAACAACAGGAACAGGAACACGTTGAAGACGGCATTGGTTGACATCGCATTAAGTGTATCACTTCCGAAGAAAGCCGTCACAAGGAGTCCCATACCCAAATAAATCACGATGATACTTAAACCATATGTAATCGCATCACGGATACCTTTCTTCTTATCAGTCTTAGCACGCTTCAAGAAGAAAGATACGGTCATAGGGATAATAGGCCAAATGCAGGGCATCAAGACCGCCAGCAGACCGCCAACAAAGCCCATCAACAGGATATAGAACAAAGAAGACGGAGTCTCGTTAGCACCATCATTCTGCAGAGAAGCGGGTTCCCAAAGAGCCGAGAAAGCAGAATCGACAGGCGCTGCGGCAACAGAGTCAGCCTGTGGCTCTACGACTTCAGGTATAGAATCCACTGCCTCACCCTGCTGAGCTTGATCTACAGGCTGAGCAGAGAGAGTCACGCGACCACTCTTCTTAAATTCAGCCTGAGAAGGAGGCATACACATCTCATCGTTGCATGAGCCATACTCCAGATAGCAATCGATCGTATATTGTGGTTTTGTGAAACGAACCTTCTGTACAAAAGTGGCTTTTTTCTCAAAAAAGCGCAACTCCATATCAAACATCTTATCATACTGTTTGATCACATGACCACGAGGTTTCAATTTACCAACAGTTTCAACACCATCCATCTTAACGGCATTGAACGAAGCAGAAACAGGACCATCATTTCCCAAATCAGTAGAATAAACGTGCCATCCATCATCGACAGTTGCCGTGAATACAATCTCGGCCTCGTCGTTTTCCAACATATTAAGCTGAGAACTGAAATGGACAGGATCCATCATCTGTCCCCAGATACTGGTGACAACGATCGTAGCCAACAAGCTAATAAGAGCGAATCTTTTCATTTCCTAAAGTAGAATAATCTAATAATAGTTTCAAATTGGTTGCAAAGGTACGAAAAAAGAGTCAAAATGAAAGCAATCGTAACATTAAATAAACAAAAAAAGCGGTGCCTCATTTCTGAAACACCGCACTTTAGTATCATATAAGGAGTACTACACCTTGATCTCAACCTCAACACCGCTGGGGAGTTCGAGCTTCATCAGAGCATCAACAGTCTTAGCTGTAGAGCTGTAGATGTCGATCAGACGCTTGTAGTCTGACAGCTGGAACTGCTCACGAGACTTCTTGTTTACGAAGGTAGAGCGGTTAACGGTGAAGATACGCTTGTGTGTGGGAAGGGGAATTGGACCGCTGATGATAGCACCAGTTGCCTTAACAGCCTTCACAATCTTCTCTGCTGACTTGTCTACGAGTTTGTGGTCGTAGCTCTTCAGCTTGATACGAATTTTCTGACTCATTGTCTTTTGTTTGTTTAATTGTTAATATATGGCCCCGCTAAAGAGTCATTTGCTCAGCGAAGCGAAGATTAGAAAGTGAAGAGCAGAAGCAAATGCTACGCTCTTCACAATTCATTTATCTATTACACGAGGTCAGCGCGACCCTTAACCTCCTCGAGCACAGCCTTAGCGATTGCGCTTGACAGAGGAGCGTGGTGATCATACTCCATTGAGCTGGTAGCACGACCAGAGGTGATGGTACGCAGAGCGGTTACATAACCGAACATCTCTGACAGGGGAACCATTGCCTTAACGACACGGGCACCTGAACGAGCCTCTTCCATACCTTCTACCTGACCACGACGCTTGTTGAGGTCACCGATTACGTCACCCATGTTCTCCTCAGGAGTAACAACCTCGAGCTTCATGATAGGCTCCATCAGTACGGGCTTAGCCTTAGCACAAGCCTCCTTATAAGCCATCTGAGCTGCGATCTCGAATGAAAGCTGGTCAGAGTCAACGGGGTGGAAACCACCATCAACAACAACAACCTTCAGAGAGTCTACAGGATAACCACCGAGGATACCATTCTTCATAGCAGTCTCGAAGCCCTTCTGAATTGAGGGGATGAACTCCTTAGGAATGTTACCACCCTTAACCTCGTTTACGAACTGCAAGCCGGGGTTATTCTTCAGATCGTAGTCCTCATCAACAGGACCTACCTTAACAAGCATCTTAGCGTACTTACCGCGACCACCAGACTGCTTCTTGTAGGTCTCCTCGATTTCTACTTCCTTCATGATAGCCTCTTTGTAGTTAACCTGGGGCTTACCCTGGTTACACTCAACCTTGAACTCACGCTTCAGACGATCGATAATAATATCGAGGTGAAGCTCACCCATACCAGAGATGATGGTCTGACCACTCTGCTCGTCGGTACGTACAGTGAATGTGGGGTCTTCCTCAGCCAACTTAGCAAGACCATTATCCATCTTAGCGATGTCAGCCTGAGACTTAGGTTCAACGGCAATAGAAATCACAGTATCAGGGAAGGTCATTGACTCCAGCACGATGGGCTTCTCCTCATCACAGAGGGTATCACCAGTGCGGATATCCTTGAAACCTACACCTGCACCGATATCACCAGCGTCGATTGACTCCATAGGAATTTCCTTATTTGAGTTCATCTGGAACAGACGGCTGATACGCTCCTTCTTACCTGAACGGGGATTGTAAACGTATGAACCAGCCTTCACGCTACCAGAGTAAACGCGGAAGAATACCAGACGACCCATGTATGGATCGGTTGCAATCTTAAATGCGAGAGCAGAAGTAGCCTCATCTTCGCTTGGCTTACGAGCTTCCTCCTCGTCAGTCTCAGGATTGGTACCGATAACGGCATCAGTATCCAGAGGTGATGGCAAGAATGCGCAGATATAGTCGAGCAGAGGCTGTACGCCCTTGTTCTTGTAAGAAGAACCACAGAGCATAGGAGTGCACTCCATAGCGATGGTACCCTTGCGGATAGCAGCGATGATCTCCTCCTCAGTGATAGAGTTAGGATCGTCGAAGAACTTCTCCATCAGAGCCTCGTCGAACTCAGCTGCAGACTCAAGAAGTTTCATACGCCACTCCTCGCACTCGTCAGCGAGGTCAGCAGGAATCTCCTCAACATCGTACTCAGCACCCATGGTCTCATCGTGCCACAGGATAGCCTTCATCTTGATCAGGTCAACAAGACCCTTGAAGTTCTCCTCAGCACCGATGGGCACCTGGATAACAACGGGGTTAGCACCCAGGATGTCCTTCATCTGCTGTACAGTCTCGAAGAAGTCAGCACCAGAACGGTCCATCTTGTTTACATAACCTACACGAGGTACGTTGTACTTATCAGCCTGACGCCATACGGTCTCTGACTGAGGCTGAACACCGTCGGCAGCAGAGTATGTAGCAACTGCACCATCGAGCACACGCAGTGAACGCTCAACCTCAGCGGTGAAGTCCACGTGTCCCGGAGTATCGATCAAGTTGATCTTATAGTTGTTGTTATTCCACTTCCAATTGCAGGTTGTAGCTGCAGAGGTAATGGTAATACCGCGCTCCTGCTCCTGTGCCATCCAGTCCATAGTAGCTGCACCATCGTGCACCTCACCAATCTTGTGGGTCTTACCTGTGTAGAACAGGATACGCTCAGAAGTGGTAGTCTTACCGGCATCGATGTGAGCCATGATACCGATGTTGCGGGTCAAATGCAAATCTTGTTTTGCCATTGTCTCTTTACCTTTTTACTATTATACCTTGATACTTTATTAGAAGCGGAAGTGTGCGAATGCACGGTTAGCCTCTGCCATGCGGTGCATATCTTCCTTACGCTTGAAGGCACCACCCTGGTTGTTGAATGCGTCCATAATCTCAGCAGCGAGCTTGTCAGACATAGACTTACCGCTACGCTTGCGAGCGAACTGGATCATATTCTTCATTGAGATGCTCTCCTTACGGTCGGGACGAATCTCGGTAGGAACCTGGAAAGTAGCACCACCGATACGGCGGCTCTTAACCTCTACCTGAGGAGTGATGTTGTCCAGAGCCTGCTTCCAGATTTCCAGGGGAGCCTTCTCTGCATCCTTCATCTTGTCCTTTACAATCTCCAGAGAGTTGTAGAAAATCTCATAAGACTTCGACTTCTTACCGTCGAACATCAGATGATTCACAAACTTTGAGACCTTCTGGTCGTTGAACACGGGATCGGGAAGGATCACGCGCTTCTTTGGTTTTGCTTTTCTCATTTTGTTGTTTTGTTCTTTTTGTCTGCTTGGGGCTGTTCTTTGTCTGTTCTTCAACGCCACGCTCTCGGGCATTTACTCAACCTGTCTATTAACAATTCTCCAGCAAAACGGGTTTGTTTCTTTTTGTTGTTTGGCCTTCTAACCTTCACCGGTTAGCTATTACTTCTTGGCCTTAGGACGCTTAGCACCGTACTTAGAACGACGCTGCGTGCGGTTTGCTACACCGGCGGTATCCAGAGTACCACGAACGATGTGATAACGTACACCAGGAAGGTCCTTTACACGACCACCACGCACCAGCACGATAGAGTGCTCCTGCAGGTTGTGTCCTTCTCCGGGAATGTAACTGTTGACTTCCTTCTGGTTAGTCAAACGAACACGGGCTACCTTACGCATAGCCGAATTAGGCTTCTTAGGAGTGGTCGTGTAGACACGTACGCAGACACCACGACGCTGAGGACAGTTGTCCAGAGCAGGTGACTTTGACTTGTCAACGATTTCCTTTCTGCCTTTGCGAACCAATTGTGAAATTGTAGGCATAATTACTTTAATTTTTTGTTTTTATTTATATATTTATATTGTATATATTCTATACGTCACAATATCCCCTCGTTAATCGCAGGGACATTTCGGGGTGCAAAGGTACGACATTTTCCCCAATCCACCTAATTTATAAGAAAAGAATATCCTCCAAAAAGAGTAAGTTTAACAAAAAATAAGGTTTTTAACAATTTATATCCCAAAACGAACTTCATTTTGGGATATAAACTGCTTAAGAAATTAATATAAGAACAGGTTAAGCCTCGCCCTTACCGGCATTGAATGGTGCAATGGTGCGTGGTCCTGATTGCTCAGGCATCTTGATGGGTCCGAAGGTCTTTTCATAGCGCATGATATTCTCCTGCAGTGCACCCAGCAGACGTTTTGCATGTTCTGGTGCTAAGATCACACGGCTACGCACCTGTGCCTTGGTTAATCCTGGCAGCATACGTGCAAAGTCAACGACAAATTCTGAAGAAGAATGAGTTATGATGGCAAAGTTTGCATATTCTCCTTGTGCCTTTTCTGGCAACAGTTCTACTTGAAGTCCAGGTTGCTTCTGATCGTTTTCGTTCATATTTATTGGTATTAAATGATTAATTGCCTGCAAATATAAACAAAAAAGCCGAAAGTACAAAAACTTTCGGCTTTTTATCTATTAGTATATTCGTTTAATACAAATTACTTCTCGTCAAGTACTGCCTCTTCAACGAAGTCAAGCACATTCTTGCGGTTAGCCTGCATGCGCTCATAGTCTTCCTTAGAGCCAACGATGATCTTCTCGAACTCGCGCAGACCAGTACCGGCAGGAATCAGGTGACCGCAAATTACGTTCTCCTTCATACCCTCGAGGAAGTCCTGCTTACCGCGGATAGCAGCCTCATTCAGAACCTTCGTGGTTTCCTGGAACGATGCAGCCGACATGAACGACTTGGTCTGGAGGGCTGCACGTGTGATACCCTGCAGGATCTGAGTAGAAGTAGCGGGCACAGCGTCACGCACCTGAACGGTACGCAGGTCACGACGTTTCAGAGAAGTATTCTCGTCACGCAGACGACGAGCTGTAACAATCTGTCCCTTCTGCAGGTTCTCTGAGTCACCGGCGTCAACGACAACCTTCTTACCCCAGATACGATCGTTCTCCTCAGCGAAGTCGAGCTTATCGATGATATCAGACTCGAGGAATGAAGTATCACCGGGATCGTTGATCTGTACCTTACGCATCATCTGACGTACGATAATCTCGAAGTGCTTATCGTTGATCTTGATACCCTGCAGACGGTAAACGTCCTGTACCTCGTTAACGATATACTCCTGTACAGCGGTGGGACCCTTAATAGCGAGGATATCGCTAGGAGTGATAGCACCGTCAGAGAGAGGAGTACCAGCACGAACGGCATCGTGCTCCTGTACCAGGATCTGCTTAGACAGAGATACCAAGTACTTGCGCTGGTCGCCAGACTTAGAAGTAACGATGATCTCACGGTTACCACGCTTTACCTTACCCATGGTGACCTCACCATCGATTTCTGATACGACAGCAGGGTTAGATGGGTTACGAGCCTCGAAGAGCTCAGTAACACGAGGTAGACCGGCGGTAATATCACCACCCTTAGCAGCAGCACGAGGAATCTTCACGAGGGTCTCACCAGTCTTCACGGTCTGACCATCCTCAACAACCACGTGGCCACCCACAGGGAAGTTATAAGTACCAATCTTCTCACCATTAACATCCAGTACATCACAGGTAGGTACCTTCGTCTTATCCTTAGACTCGGTCACGATCTTCTCGGTCAAACCGGTTGTTTCGTCGGTCTCGGCACGGAAAGTAACACCCTCGATGACATCATTGAATCTCAGTGTACCAGTGTACTCAGTTACGATAACGGCGTTGAATGGGTCCCACTGAGCGATCTTGTCGCCCTTGGCAACCACGTCGCCATTTTTGAAGTACAGTGAAGAACCGTAAGGAACGTTCACGGTAGAGAGAACAATCTTTGTATTTGGATCTACGAAACGCAGTTCACCCAGACGGCTCACTACCATCTCGCACTCACGTCCGTCCTCATCGAATGGTACGGTACGAACCTCTTCCATTTCGATGCGTGCGCTCTCGTACTTAGATACGATGCTGGCGTTGGCAGCTGCGTTGGCAGCCACACCACCGGCGTGGAACGTACGCAGAGTCAGCTGTGTACCTGGCTCACCGATAGCCTGTGCAGCGATAACACCGACAGCCTCACCCTTCTGAACCATACGACGGGTAGCGAGGTTACGTCCGTAACACTTCATGCAGACACCCTTCTTAGACTCACAGGTCAGAACCGAACGGATCTCAACGCTCTCAATCTCAGACTTCTCAATCTCGTCAGCGATAGCCTCGGTGATTTCCTCACCAGCAGGAACGATGACCTCACCAGTCTTAGGATTGATCACATCGTGTACAGACACACGACCCAGGATACGCTCAGAGAGAGAAGAAATCACCTCGTCACCGCTCTTCAGCGCTGTGCAAACCAGTCCACGGAGCGTGCCACAGTCTTCCTCGTTGATGATCACGTCATGTGAAACGTCAACCAGACGACGTGTCAGGTAACCGGCGTCGGCCGTCTTCATGGCCGTATCAGCCAGACCCTTACGAGCACCGTGCGTAGAGATGAAGTACTCCAGCACAGACATACCCTCCTTAAAGTTAGACAGAATTGGGTTCTCAATAATCTGGTGTCCCTCGGCACCTGCCTTCTGAGGCTTAGCCATCAGACCACGGATACCAGAGAGCTGTTTAATCTGGTCCTTACTACCACGAGCACCAGAGTCAAGCATCATGAATACAGCGTTGAAGCCCTGGTCGGCCTCGGTCATCTCCTTCATCAGGATGTTACCGATATCATTATTAACGTGTGTCCAAGTATCAATAACCTGATTATAACGCTCGTTATCAGTAATGAAGCCCATGTTATAGTTGTCGGTAATCTGCTGTACCTCTTCATTACCCTTAGCAATCAGGTCAGCCTTCTCCTTAGGAATGATAATATCATCAAGGTTGAACGACAGACCAGCCAGGTATGCCATACGGTAACCCAGGTTCTTAATACCATCGAGGAACTCGCAAGCCTCGGCGAAACCTACGTTTTTGATAACATCAGCAATGATGTCGCGCAGAGACTTCTTAGAGATAACCTTATTTACGAAACCAACCTCGTCAGGGATGATACCATTAACGATCACACGACCTACAGAGGTCTCGACCTGGTGACGAACCTTGATACCGTCAACCACATCGTCAACGATTACCTTCACCTGAGCGTGGAGGTCACACTTTCCTTCATTGTGAGCAATGATAGCCTCCTCAGCACCATAGAATGAGAGGCCCTCACCCTTAGCACCTGGACGAATCTTGGTGATATAGTACAGACCAAGCACCATATCCTGTGAAGGCACGGTGATAGGAGCACCATTGGCAGGGTTCAGGATGTTATGGCTCTGCAGCATCAGCAGCTGAGCCTCGAGGATAGCCTCGTTTGACAAGGGGAGGTGAACAGCCATCTGGTCACCGTCGAAGTCAGCGTTGAACGCCGTACATGCCAGTGGGTGCAGCTGGATAGCCTTACCCTCGATCAGCTTAGGCTGGAATGCCTGGATACCCAGACGGTGCAGTGTTGGTGCACGGTTCAGCAGTACGGGGTGACCCTTCATCACGTTCTCCAGGATATCCCAGATCACAGGCTCACGACGATCTACGATCTTCTTAGCGCTCTTCACCGTCTTCACGATACCGCGCTCGATGAGCTTACGGATGATGAATGGCTTATAGAGCTCGGCAGCCATCAACTTAGGCAGACCGCACTCACCCATCTTCAGCTCAGGACCTACGACGATCACCGAACGTGCTGAGTAGTCAACACGCTTACCGAGCAAGTTCTGACGGAAACGTCCAGACTTACCCTTCAGTGAGTCAGAGAGTGACTTCAAAGGACGATTGCTGTCGCTCTTCACAGCTGAAGACTTACGGCTGTTGTCGAACAACGAGTCAACAGCCTCCTGCAGCATACGCTTCTCGTTTCGCAGAATCACCTCAGGAGCATGAATCTCCATCAGGCGCTTCAGACGGTTGTTACGGATGATGACACGACGATAGAGGTCGTTCAGGTCAGAAGTAGCGAAGCGACCACCATCCAGGGGCACCAGAGGACGAAGCTCAGGAGGTGTCACAGGGATAATCTTCATGATCATCCACTCAGGACGGTTGATGCCCTTCTCTACAGAGTTACGGAAAGCCTCTACTACCTGCAGACGCTTCAGAGCCTCGTTCTTACGCTGCTGAGAAGAGTCGGTGTTAGCGCGGTCGCGCAGCTCATATGACAGAGAGTCGAGGTCCAGTCCCTGAAGCAGTTCATAAACGGCCTCTGCACCCATCTTAGCGATGAACTTGTTAGGATCGCTGTCGTCCAGATAGTAGTTCTCCTCGCTCAGCTGATTGTCGAGCAGATCGTTATACTCCTCTTCAGAGAGCAAGTCAAACTTCTGCGAGCCCAGCAGAGGATTACCCTCTGCATCCTTACGACCCTCCAGCACACCAGGCTGGATAACGACGTAGCGCTCGTAGTAGATGATAGCATCCAACTTCTTTGTAGGCAGTCCCAGCAGATAGCCAATCTTGTTAGGCAAGCTGCGGAAATACCAGATATGAGCTACGGGCACTACCAGTTCGATATGTCCGCTACGCTCACGACGTACCTTCTTCTCGGTAACCTCAACACCGCATCGGTCGCAGACGATACCCTTATAGCGGATACGCTTGTACTTACCGCAGGCGCACTCATAGTCCTTGGTAGGACCGAAGATACGCTCACAGAACAGACCGTCGCGCTCGGGCTTATAGGTACGATAGTTGATGGTCTCAGGCTTGGTAACCTCACCGTAAGAACTCTCGAGAATCTCCTCAGGAGAGGCCAATCCGATGGTAATCTTGGTGAAGTTATTCTTTGTCTTTGAATCTTTCTTGAAAGCCATATTTCAAATCTTCAATTTTCAATTTTCAATTATCAATTCACTTAATCGAGGGTTACGCTGAGTCCCAGACCACGCAACTCGTGCAACAGCACGTTGAGTGACTCAGGAATACCAGGTGTAGGCATAGGCTCACCCTTCACGATAGCCTCGTAAGCCTTAGAACGACCAACAGTATCGTCAGACTTGATTGTCAGAATCTCCTGAAGCACATGGCTGGCACCGAAGGCCTCCAGTGCCCAAACCTCCATCTCACCGAAACGCTGACCACCAAACTGTGCTTTACCACCGAGAGGCTGCTGCGTGATAAGACTGTATGGGCCGATAGAACGAGCGTGCATCTTATCCTCTACCATGTGACCGAGTTTCAAGAAGTAAGTGATACCTACTGTTGCGGGCTGGTCGAAGCGCTCACCGGTCTCACCATCATACAGGTGGGTAGAGCACAGACGAGGCAGACCTGCCTTGTCGGTCCATTCAGCCAGGTCTTCCAGCTTAGCACCGTCGAAGATAGGTGTAGCGAACTTCACGCCCAGACGCTTACCGGCAGCACCGAGGATAGCCTCGAAGATCTGACCCAGGTTCATACGAGAAGGCACACCCAGAGGGTTCAGCACCAGGTCAACAGGACGACCATCCTCGAGGAATGGCATATCCTCCTGGCGAACGACCTTAGACACGATACCTTTGTTACCGTGACGACCGGCCAGCTTATCACCCACACCAATCTTACGTTTCTTAGCTACATATACCTTAGCCATCTGCAGGATGCCTGAAGGCAGCTCGTCACCGATGGTGATAGCGAACTTCTTACGCTTCATCTCTGCATCAAGCAGCTTGTACTTCTTCATATAGTTGATGATGAGCTGAGCAATCAGTGTGTTCTTGTGCTCATCATTTGTCCAGTTGCTGGTCTGCACGTCACCATACTCCAGGTTCTTCAGGTTTGTCATGGTGAACTTAGAGCCCTTAGAGATAATCTCTGCACCAGTGTAGTCCTTCACACCCTGTGAAGTTCTGCCCTTGGTCAGCTCCAGCAGTTTGTCAACCAGGATATCCTTCAGGTCCTCAACCTTTGCCTCGTACTCCTCGTCGATCTTAGCCAGGATCTGCTTGTCCTGCATCTTGGTCTGACGAGTCTTGATAGCACGTGCAAACAACTTCTTATCGATAACGACACCTGTCAATGAGGGGTTAGCCTTCAGTGAAGAGTCCTTCACATCGCCAGCCTTATCACCGAAGATGGCACGAAGCAGCTTCTCCTCAGGTGAAGGATCGCTCTCACCCTTAGGTGAAATCTTACCAATCAGGATATCGCCTGGCTCTACGCGAGCACCAACGCGGATCACACCATTGTCGTCGAGGTCCTTCGTAGCTTCCTCGCTGACGTTAGGAATATCAGAAGTGAACTCCTCCATACCACGCTTGGTCTCACGCACGTCGAGAGAGTA
This sequence comes from Xylanibacter brevis P6B11, assembly GCF_000621825.1. Lineage (NCBI taxonomy): Bacteria > Pseudomonadati > Bacteroidota > Bacteroidia > Bacteroidales > Prevotellaceae > Xylanibacter > Xylanibacter brevis. The sequence continues at coordinate 60,695 of NZ_JHXG01000003.1, read as the reverse complement.
CTCATCCACGTGAACAGAGGTCAGCACATCCTCACGAACGATACGCTCGTTCAGTACGATAGCATCCTCATAGTTGTAACCCTTCCAAGGCATGTAAGCCACCAACAGGTTGCGACCCAGTGCCAGCTCACCATTCTCAGTAGCATAACCCTCAGTCAGGATATCACCCTTCTTCACGCGCTGGCCCTTGTTACAGATAGGACGCAGGTCGATGGTCATGTTCTGGTTGGTACGACGGAACTTAGCGATGCGGTATTCCTTCAGCGCAGGCTCGAAGCTTACGAACTCCTCATCCTCCGTACGATCGTACAGGATGCGGATGGTGGTAGCATCAACATACTCAATCACACCGTCGCCCTCGGCAGTTACCATGGTGCGAGAGTCCTCACATACCTGCTTCTCAATACCGGTACCTACGATAGGAGCCTCGTTGTGAAGCAGAGGCACAGCCTGGCGCATCATGTTAGATCCCATCAGTGCACGGTGAGCATCGTCGTGCTCCAAGAAAGGAATCAGAGATGCAGCGATAGAGGCAATCTGCTGAGGAGATACATCCATCAGGTTCACCTCTGAGGGAGGAACAACGGGGAAGTCGGCATCCTGACGACACTTAACGACAGGACGGATGAAGGTACCATCATCGTTCAGAGGTGCATTACCCTGACCAATGATAAAGTTCTCCTCCTCCTCAGCGGTCAGGAATACGATATCATCATTATTCAAGTTGGCGACACCATTCTCCACCTTACGGTAAGGAGTCTGGATAAAGCCCAGCTCATTGATCTTAGCATATACACAGAGCGAAGAAATCAGACCGATGTTTGGTCCTTCAGGGCTCTCAATAGGACACAGACGACCGTAGTGAGTGTAGTGTACGTCACGCACCTCAAAGCCGGCACGCTCACGAGACAGACCGCCAGGACCGAGGGCCGAGAGACGACGCTTGTGAGTAACCTCTGCCAGAGGGTTGGTCTGGTCCATGAACTGTGACAGTGGGTTGGTACCGAAGAATGAGTTGATCACGCTAGAGATTGTCTTGGCGTTGATCAGGTCGGTAGGTGTGAACACCTCATTGTCACGTACGTTCATGCGCTCACGAATGGTGCGGCTCATACGTGCCAAACCAATCGAGAACTGGTTAGACAGCTGTTCACCAACGGTGCGTACGCGACGGTTTGACAGGTGGTCAATATCATCGACAGCAGCCTTAGAGTTGATCAGCTGGATGAGATATTTGATAATCTCGATAATATCTTCTTTAGTCAGCACACGAACATCCATGTCGGTGTCCAGTCCCAACTTCTTATTGATTCTGTAGCGACCCACATCACCCAAGTCATAACGCTTGTCAGAGAAGAACAGGTTCTGAATCACCTCACGAGCACTGGCATCATCAGCAGGGTCAGCATTACGCAACTGACGATAGATGTAGAGCACAGCCTCTTTCTCTGAGTTTGAGGGGTCCTTAGCCAACGTATTGAAGATGATAGAGAAGTCCTGAGCCGTATTCTCGTCCTTGTGAACCAGAATCGTCTGAGCACCACTCTCCAGGATGTCAATCAAGTTGTCCTCAGTGATCTCGGTCTCACGATCCATGATCACCTCGTTACGCTCGATTGATACAACCTCACCGGTATCCTCATCTACGAAGTCCTCGTTCCAGCTCTTCAGCACACGTGCAGCCAGCTTGCAGCCAACTACCTTCTTCAGAGCTGTCTTATTGACCTTCACCTCCTCGGCGAGGTCGAAAATCTGCAGGATGTCCTTATCGGTCTCATAACCGATGGCACGCAGCAGAGTAGTAACAGGCAACTTCTTCTTACGATCGATGTACGCATACATCACATTGTTGATGTCGGTAGCGAACTCAATCCAAGATCCCTTGAATGGGATGATACGAGCTGAGTACAGCAAGGTGCCGTTTGCATGCACGTTCTGACCGAAGAACACGCCGGGAGAACGGTGCAACTGTGAAACGACAACGCGCTCGGCACCATTTATCACAAATGTGCCGTTAGCAGTCATATAAGGAATAGGACCGAGGAACACATCCTGGATCACTGTTCCGAAATCCTCGTGATCGGGGTCCGTGCAGTACAACTTCAGCTTGGCCTTCAAGGGTACACTATAGGTCAGACCACGCTCCAAACACTCGTCGATGGTGTAGCGAGGTGGGTCGATATAGTAATCCAAGAACTCAAGGACGAAATTATTACGAGTATCAGTGATAGGGAAGTTCTCTGCGAACACCTTATACAAACCGTCGTTCTTGCGTTCCTCAGGCGGAGTGTCTAACTGCAGGAAGTCTTTGAAAGACTTTAATTGCACATCGAGGAAATCCGGCAGCGGCATAGGATTCTTGACGCTACCAAAGTTTACTCTGTTGTCTATTACTTTCGATGTCATATGATAATGTAATGATTCTATAAAGCCGGAGATTCCGGAGTCTCCGGTCAAACCGGATCTATAAAAAGACAAGAAAAGGCTAGGAACCCTCTACTTGAGAGTCCCTAACCATAAAATATTGTTGTGCTTAAAATTACTTCAGCTCAACTACGGCACCAGCAGCCTCGATAGCCTTCTTCAGGTTCTCAGCCTCTTCCTTAGACAGGCCTTCCTTTACAGTAGCAGGAGCACCGTCTACCAGGTCCTTAGCCTCTTTCAGGCCCAGGCCGCAAGCTTCCTTAACAGCCTTTACAACCTGCAACTTAGCAGCGCCAGCCTCCTTCAGGATTACATCGAAAGAGGTCTTCTCCTCAGCTGCGGGAGCAGCGCCACCAGCAGCGGGACCAGCAGCTACAGCAACGGCTGCAGCAGCAGGCTCAATTCCATACTCGTCCTTCAGGACTGTTGCCAACTCGTTAACTTCTTTTACAGTAAGGTTTACCAACTCTTCTGCAATAGCTTTGATATCTGCCATTTTATTTAAAATTTTAATTGTTTTTAATGTGAATGAAATTACTTTTTCGCTTATTTGTTACGCTCAGCGACAGCGTCAAGCAGGCCGTGGATCTTGCCACCGGCATTGAGGCCAGAAACAACATTCTTGATCGGCGACTGCAGCAGAGCCACAACTTCGGCGATAAGTTCGTTCTTGCTCTTGATAGCAACAAGCTCGTCAAGTTTGTCAGCACCAACGAAGATGCTCTCCTCGGCATAAGCACCCTTCAATGCAGGGATACCTTCCTTCTTATATTCCTTGATAAGCTTAGCAGGTACATTAGCCGTATTGCAGAACATTACGGCGGTATTGCCCTTCAAGCACTCGTAAAGAGGTGAGAAATCGATTTCTGAAGCTTCGAAAGCCTTGTGGAGAAGAGTGTTCTTCACAACGAGAAGCTTAATCTCATTCTTGAAGCACTTACGACGCAGGTCGCTAGTAGCCTCTGCATTCAGTCCGGTCAGGTCAACCAGATAGAAGTGAGGGAACTTCTTCAGCTGCTCTCCGAGTTCTACGATAATAGTATCTTTTACTTCCTTTTTCATTTTACTAAACTTTTAACGAGTTATTCAACTGATTTAGGATCTATCTTGATACCCTTACTCATAGTGCTTGAAATAAAGATACTCTTCATGTATGTACCCTTAGCGGCAGCGGGCTTCAGCTTGATAATGGTAGAGATAAACTCCTTAGCATTCTCATAGATCTGATCAGCAGTGAAGCTAACCTTACCGATTGAGGTGTGTACAATACCAGCCTTATCAACCTTAAAGTCAATCTTACCCTGCTTTACTTCCTTCACTGCCTTAGCAACGTCCATAGTAACAGTGCCACTCTTTGGGTTAGGCATCAAGCCACGAGGACCGAGTACACGACCCAAGGGGCCCAACTTACCCATGCATGAGGGCATTGTGATAATCACATCAACATCAGTCCAACCACCTTTGATCTTCTCGATATACTCGTCGAGACCAACATAGTCGGCACCAGCTTCCTTAGCGGCAGCCTCCTGATCAGGAGTACAGAGAGCGAGTACACGTGTTACCTTACCAGTACCGTTCGGCAGTGAAACAACACCACGAACCATCTGGTTAGCCTTACGTGGATCAACGCCCAAGCGTACATCGATATCTACTGAAGCCTCAAACTTGGTTGTGGTGATTTCCTTAACCAGTGTAGCGGCCTCTTTGAGAGAGTATGCTTTCCCTGCTTCAATCTTATCAGCTACCAACTTTTGATTTTTTGTCAGTTTACTCATTGTTCTAAAAATTGAAGTTATTGTTATTTACCAGGGAACTCCCCTTGTACAGTGATACCCATGCTACGAGCTGTACCAGCAATCAGTTTCATAGCAGACTCAATTGTGAAACAGTTGAGGTCAGCCATCTTATCCTCTGCGATAGCGCGTACCTGATCCCATGTAACGGTAGCTACCTTCTTACGGTTAGGTTCAGAAGAACCACCCTTTACCTTGGCAGCCTCCATCAGCTGAACAGCAGCGGGAGGAGTCTTGATGACGAAACTGAATGACTTGTCAGCATAGTATGTGATAACAACAGGAAGAATCTTTCCTGCCTTATCCTGGGTTCTGGCGTTGAACTCTTTGCAGAATCCCATGATGTTAATACCCTTTGAACCCAGTGCAGGTCCTACGGGAGGCGAGGGATTCGCAGCGCCACCTTTAATCTGTAATTTGATTAATCCAGCAACTTCTTTAGCCATTTCTGTTTATTATTATTATTGATTGTCATATAAGCCAAGGAGTGGAAGCCTCCTGTGACCGTATACTAGAACAGACACATCGTAACAATTGTGCCCTATTCTTTTTCTACTTGATTGAATGCGAGTTCCAAAGGTGTCTTACGACCGAAGATCTTAACCATCACCTTCAGCTTACGCTTTTCGGCATTAACCTCCTCGATAACACCGCTGAAACCACTGAAAGGTCCATCTGTCACCTTCACAGCCTCGTCGACCATGTAAGGCACTGCAACCTCTTCCGTGCGGATAGCAGTCTCTTCAACAGTACCGAGAATGCGGTTAATATCAGCCTGGCGTACGGGGCTTGGGTTATCCATACCACCTAAGAAGCCAAGCACATTAGGGATGAAACGCAGAGTGTGGGCTGTCTCACCATCAAGGCGAGCTTCAACCAAAACATAGCCAGGGAGGAACAGTTTCTCCTTGACAACACGTTTGCCGTTACGAAGCTGAGCATATTTTTCGGTAGGCAACAAAATCTGACCAACATTGTTAGCCAGAGTTTGATCATTCTTCATCAATGCCTCCAGATACTCTTTGACCTTAGCTTCTTTACCGCTGACGGCCTTCAGAACATACCATTTTTTTCCTGTATCAGCCATCTTTCAATTAAATTCCCATGTAAAGAACGTCGGTCACCAGTCCCCAGATCTTATCCATAGCCAGGACTACCAATGCGATAATCAACGATGCGGTAAGAACGAGTACTGCACTACCAGTAAGTTCCTGACGTGAGGGCCAGGTAACTTGATGTGCCAACTCATTGTAGCAAGTCTGGCAGTATGTAAAGAACTTCTTAATAATATTCATCTTCTTATTCTATTTCGCACGGGAAGGAGGACTCGAACCCACGACCCTCGGTTTTGGAGACCGATGCTCTACCAACTGAGCTATTCCCGTAAGTAAGCCCCCACCCTTGAGCGGGGGCTTGTTATATTATCTAGTGTATAGGCATCATCGGCAAGCCGAATGACCTATGATCTAGAATTAGTCTTCGAAGACCTCTGTGATCTGACCAGAACCTACGGTACGACCACCCTCGCGGATAGCGAAACGCAGACCCTTGTTCAGTGCTACGGCGTAGATGAGCTCAACGGTGATCTCAACGTTATCACCAGGCATTACCATCTCAACACCCTCGGGGAGGTGAATCTCACCGGTGCAGTCCATAGTACGGAGGTAGAACTGAGGACGATACTTGTTTCCGAATGGAGTGTGACGACCACCCTCTTCCTTCTTCAGAACGTAGATAGAAGCCTTAAACTTCTTGAAAGGCTTGATCTGTCCGGGATGGCAGAGAACCATACCACGCTTGATCTCATTCTTATCGATACCACGGAGAAGCAGACCTACGTTATCACCAGCCTGACCCTCATCGAGGAGCTTGCGGAACATCTCAACACCAGTTACAACTGAGTTCTTATCCTCACCAAGACCGAGCAGCTCAACAGCGTCACCAACGTGGATAACACCAGTCTCGATACGACCAGTAGCAACAGTACCACGGCCAGTGATTGAGAATACGTCCTCAACAGGCATCAAGAAAGGCTTATCGGTAGCACGAGGAGGCTCCTGGATCCAAGTGTCACAGGTGTTCATCAGCTCCATTACCTTCTCTTCCCACTTAGCAACACCGTTCAGTGCACCAAGAGCAGAACCGCGGATGATAGGAGTCTCGTCCTCGAACTCGTACTGAGAAAGGATCTCCTGAACCTCCATCTCAACGAGCTCCAGCATTTCCTCATCCTCAACCATATCACACTTGTTCAGGAATACAACCAGACGGGGAACGTTTACCTGACGAGCGAGCAGAACGTGCTCACGAGTCTGAGGCATAGGACCGTCGGTAGCAGCTACAACAAGGATAGCACCGTCCATCTGAGCAGCACCAGTTACCATGTTCTTAACGTAGTCAGCGTGTCCTGGGCAGTCAACGTGTGCATAGTGACGAGTAGCAGTCTCGTACTCTACGTGTGCAGTGTTGATAGTGATACCACGCTCCTTCTCCTCGGGAGCATTGTCGATCTGGTCGAAAGACTTAACCTCAGAAAGACCAGCCTTAGCCAGTACAGTTGTAATAGCAGCGGTCAGAGTAGTCTTACCGTGGTCAACGTGACCAATAGTACCAATGTTTACGTGCGGTTTGGTGCGCACAAATGTCTCTTTTGCCATTGTTTTGTTGTTTTATTAATATTGATTTAATTACTATGTTTTTGCTCCTCCTTATTTCCTCGAGAGAGCTGTAACTGAGAGTTGAACTCAGGACCTCTTCCTTACCAAGGAAGTGCTCTACCACTGAGCTATTACAGCATTTGTTTATAGAGCGGAAAACGGGGCTCAAACCCGCGACCCCCAGCTTGGAAGGCTAGTGCTCTATCAACTGAGCTATTTCCGCAAAAACATCTCTTGAGAGTGGGTGCTGATGGATTCGAACCACCGAAGTCGAAAGACAGCAGATTTACAGTCTGCCCCATTTGGCCACTCTGGAAAACACCCAAAATCTTTGCGTCCCAACTTGTCGAGCGCTTGCTTTTCACTCTTGTAGAGCCTCTTGTCGGATTCGAACCAACGACCCCGAGATTACAAATCACGTGCTCTGGCCAACTGAGCTAAAGAGGCTTTGTAAAGCAGCCGCTCTCGTTTCAGATTTACGACCTGTTGGAAAACGGCTGCAAAGTTACGACTTATTTTTGAATTACCAAAACTTTTCCAAGTTTTTTTTAGTAATTTCTCAATTTTTCCTTGAATTTCTGCAGTTGCACCTTCATTGTGTCAACGCAGAGGTCTATACTCTCTTCAAATGTGTCGCTCACCTTCTCTACATGTAATGTATTTCCAGGCACAGCCACTGACAAGCTCGCTTCTTTATTTTGAGCGGTTGCAGGCTTCACGACCTTTAATTGCACCTCTACTTTCTGAATATCTTCGTACGACTTTTCTAACTTGGCGACTTTCTTCTCAACAAACGCCTCTAATTTCTCGGTAGCGTCGAAATGGATCGACTGAATCTTAATTTCCATAGTTACCTCCTATTATTTTAAAAGTTAAACTATAAAGATCAACCCCTAGGGTGGGATTCTTTGTAAATTCGCCTCAACTGCTCAAACGTGGTGTGCGTATAGATCTCGGTTGTCTCCAGGCTTTCATGTCCCAGCAACTTCCTGACGCTTTCCAGTCCGGCATCGTGATTCAGCATAGCCGTGGCGAAGCTGTGACGTAGCACATGCGGCGAGCGTTTCTTCAGGGTCGATACCTGTTGCAACTGTTCTCTCACAATATTATATACTGTAGTTTGAGAGATGCGCTTCCCATTTCGTCCCAGAAAGAGAGCCTTAGACTGTTTATCCACCTGTTCGTCGCGAACGGCCATATAGTTTTTCAACTGTGCGGCCATCTCTTCGCCGAAAGGTATCAGACGTTGCTTATTGCGCTTACCAGTCACTTTCAACTGCATCGCAGCAAAATCCACATCGTCATCATCCAGGCCTATCAACTCCGCCCTTCGCAATCCCGCCTCATAGAGTAATATAATAATGGTACGCGCACGTACCGTCTTATAATCATCTCCACAGGCCGCATCCAATAGTGCATCCATCTGCCCTTCTTTCACGAATTGTGGTAAGGGCTTCTGCTTCTTGGGTGCCTGCACCTGATGTGCGGGATCCTTCTTGACCAATCCTCTGGCGAGGGCGAACCTATAGAACGAGCGAACTGCTGAGAGTCCGGTGCCTACAGTTGTAGCCTTGTCGCCTCTGTCCATCATGTCTTCCATCCAAGAACGGATCACATCGGCATCCACCGATACCCAATCCAGACTATCCTCCTTGCTCTTGAAGTATGCTTCAAAGTGTTTTAGACTTTTCTCATACGTCAGAACGGTCAGCTCACTGCGATTCCGTTCGTAGCGCAAGTAATTGAGGAAGAGGTCAATCATTTCACGTTGCTGTTGCTTAAAGTACCATTTATAGTGGTTTTCGGCAACGAATTTACGGAAATTTTATGAAACTACCAAATTTTCAAGAGAAAATTTTATTCCTCGTTGGTGCGAAGCTGCTGAACGTAGATGGCATGCTCCATCTTCAGGCGCTTCAGGACAGAGGGCTTGTCAAACTGCTGACGACGACGCAGCTCCTTAACAACACCTGTCTTCTCAAACTTTCTCTTAAACTTCTTGAGGGCTCTTTCAATGTTTTCGCCTTCTTTTACGGGTACAATAATCATACTGTTTTTTGACTTTAATTGTTTAAAATGTTATACATTAGCGCATAGTTCGGGCATAGTGCACACGAAATGCGGGTGCAAAGGTACTACTTTTCCCGGAAACTGCCAAGCTTTTAGCGAGTTTTTTGCTGTTTTTGTGATAGTTACGTCTTTTTGGCTCCTATTCTTCCTGCGCCTAAACTGGCCTCAAACAGCCCTTGCAAACGTCCTTCCCTACCCCGTCGAAGCCCAGATGCAAGCTCAGCCATACTGGGTCAGGAAAGTATGAGTTTCATACAACAGGAGTATTGGTTTTAACTATCAATACTTCAACTCTTTACGAGCTATCGTGGCACTTTCGTGAATGGTCTAGCCCCTGGAATGGCGCATTCTAGCCCCTAGATGCGGTCAATCTAGCCCCTGCATGGAGTCGGTCTAGCCCCTGGATACGACCATTCCAGCCCCTAGAACGACACCAAAACCTTTAGTATTGCATGACAAAAGTGGCACTTTTGCGCATCAATAGCTATTGTTTAACGAAGCAAAAGCGGCAGTTTTGCAAATCAGCATCCGCTATATAGCGAAAAAAGAGCGGATGCGGAGTGAGCATAAAGAGCAAAAGTTTTAGAACTTTGACTTAATCTCCAGATATTTGTTGATGACCTCTACCGACAGATTTTTCGGTGTGGTGAGCAGCGACTGGATGCCGTACTGACGCAAGGTCTGCACGATGGTGCGCTGCTCGTATTGGAACTTCTCGGCGATGACATGCTGATAGACCGACTCCACGGTGCGCGCCTCGGTGGTGACGTATTCTCGGAGCTCTTCGTCGGCAAAGAACACCACAAGCAGACGGTGGCGAAGGGCCAACTGGCGCAGGAACGGTAGCTGGCGGCGAAGGGCAGCCATCGAGGTGAACGAGGTGAAGAGCACCAGCAGCGAACGACGGTTCACGTGCTTGGCCAGTCCCACGAGCAGCGCCGAATAGTCGGTCTCGCCAAAGACGGTCTGCTCGGCATAGAGTGTCTCCTGCATGGTCTGCATGTGGCCGGGCTGGTTGGAGGCCGGCACGAAGGTCTCAAACTGGTCGGCAAAGGTGATGAGTCCCGCCTTATCCTGCTTGTTGACTGCTACAAACGACAGCACCAGCGAGGCATTGATGGCATAGTCGAGCAGCGTCATATCCTGAAAGGCCTGTTGCATCATGCGCCCTTTGTCGATGATGGCATACACATGCTGAGCCCGCTCCTCCTGATAGACGTTCACCATCAGTTGGTGGCGGCGGGCTGTGGCGCGCCAGTTGATGGTGCGATAGTCATCGCCCACAACATAATCTTTGATCTGATCGAAGTCCGTGTTATGACCAATGCGGCGAATGCGCTTGATGCCCATCTCCGTGAGGTTGTTGCTGATGGCCAGCAGTTCGTACTGGCGCAGCATCATATACGAGGGATAGACCTTCACATCACGAGCCTCATCGCAGGTATAGCGGCGCTGCACCAGGGCCAGACGGGTGGCAGCGAAGACACGCACGCGACCGAAACCATAGACGCCTCGATGCGTGGGGCGCAACTGATACTTCACTGTGGCCTCGCCCTTGGCAGGTAATGCCGCGCGAAAACTCACGTTGCGCCGCTGGAAGACGAACGGTATCTCGTCGATGACCTCGACATCCACAGGGAAGCCATAGTTGCTCTCCAGGCGGATGCGCACATCATTGTCATCGCCATTAGAAAAACGTTCCGACATCAGTCGCATGGCCGTGATGCCCCGTCGGCTCCACAGCAGCCACACATCGGCAGCCACAACGATGGAGAGCAGCAGCAACAAGACCCTGCCCACCACGAACAAAGGCGCGATGGCAAAGCCAGCAGCCGTCAGCAGGATGACGACTGTCATCAGCAGATAGAAGCGACGAGTCAGAAACATCTTTCCCTTTACCTTATTATTTATTTAGGAACCTCCACTTTCTCCATCAGACGATGGATGGCTTTCAAGGGGGTGATGCCCTCCATCTCGGCCTCGGCCGTGAGGATGATGCGGTGCTGCAGCACGCTGGGCACCACAAAGCGCACATCGTCGGGGGCCACGAAGTCGCGTCCCTCCAACAGGGCATGGGCCTTAGAGGCCTGCAGGATGGCCACCGATGCACGGGGTGAGGCACCGAGGAACACCGCCTTGCTCTCGCGCGTCTGTTGCACGATGCCAGCGATGTAGCGCAGCAACACAGGATCCACAAACACCTGTTGCAACATCTGTCGCAGTTCTATCAGTTCGTCTTTGGTCAGCACGGGCTTCACCTCGTCGAGCGAGGTCAGTCGAGTGTTCTCATGATGACGCTGAAGGATGGCCACCTCCTCGTCTATCGAGGGATAGCCCATGGTCAGCTTCATCATGAAGCGGTCGGTCTGTGCCTCGGGCAGTTTATAAGTACCTTCCTGTTCCACAGGGTTTTGCGTAGCCAGGATGGTATAAAACTGTCCCATCTGGTGGGTCTCACCGTCGATGGTGACCTGTCGTTCCTCCATCACCTCGAAGAGGGCGGCCTGCGTCTTGGCGGGCGCACGGTTGATCTCGTCCACCAGCACCACGTCGGCAAACACAGGACCGGCGTGGAAGTCGAACTCAGACGTCTTCATGTTGAACACGTTGGTGCCCAGCACATCGCTAGGCATCAGGTCGGGCGTGAACTGCACACGACTGAAGCGGGCGTCTATCAACTTAGACACCAAGCGGGCCAGCAGCGTCTTGGCCACACCGGGCACACCCTCTATCAGCACATGGCCATTGGCCAGAATGGCTGTCAGCAACAGTGTCACAGCCTCATCCTGTCCGACGATGACCTGCGAGATCTGCTGGCGCAACTCGTTGATACGCTCGGCAAAAGCCGTCAGGTCTATTCTTTGTTCATTGTTCTCTTGTGTCATATCTATAGGTTTTGAGTCATTTCATTCAAATCGGCAATGTGTGCCTTCAGTTCTTTGTCGCTGACGTCGTACACCCCCGAAGCTGCCACCTTGGCATTGATCACGATATCGTTGAGTCGCTGGGCATCCATACCGGTGAGCCTCACCAACATATCCATGTTTGTCTTCATGGCCTGCTCGTCCATAATGTCTACCCCAGTCTCGCGGCGCACCGTCTCTGCCGTGTAGTTCAGCTTCTTTTTGATCAGGTCGGCATGGTTATGTTCCTGCCAATAGAGGCTGCCAATGAGTTTCACGAACTCCAAGTTGCGATTCTCAGGGGCCTTTACCACTGGTATGGCACGCTGACGGCGGCGGGCGGTGAACACCATCAATAATAAAATGGTGACGAACGACAGGTAGAGCGCCCAGCGCAATGGGGGCTTTTGCAGGAGCACATAGAAGGGCGAGGTCTGGTTGTGGGCCGTAGCCTGCATGTATCTCTGTGTGCGGACGACGTGCAGATGCTTCATGTGGTCTAGCAATCGACCGATGACTGCCGAACTACCATCATCGAGCATCGTATAGTTGGTCATCAGCAACGGGGCCGACAACACAATCAGTTCGCCTTTGCCCACTGGGAACGACGCCGCCACGACACACGTGTCGCTAAGGTTGTTAGCAGATACCATTTCGTATTGCAACAGTGGTGTGCACACGGCATTCTCATCCAAAATGATGCGCTCCGTAATCAACTTATTATATACGGAATAGACAGCTGGATGATTGGCATAGCCACTCTCCTGCCCTATCCATCTCAGGCGACCTTTGACGGCGTCCTGACCAGTCATCTCGTTGAGAATAAAGCGGGTGCGCCACGTCACTTCAAAGTGCAACGAATCTTTCAAATCATTTGCGTTGCTACATCCCAACAGCACTACATGACCACGTTCGGCCAACCTATAGGCGCGTGATGCATCCGCCATGCGCTGGTCTGTCAGAGCGATGATGCCTATGGGGGCCTTTATCGTGCTATCCTCGAGCATCTCTCTGAAGGTGCTATTCTGCACTTCGTAGCCATGAGGCAGCGATGCCGACAACACGCTGTCCATGATCATACAACCGAAAGGCTGGTCGTCCTCATGACTGAACGAGTATTCCCAAGAGAAACGGCGGGGCATCTGGTATTCAATGGCGAACGCCACTGCCACCAGCAGTAATATCACGATGACAAACTTCACATTGATCTTCATGCCTCCTCACCTCCTTCCGTCGGTTGGTTGAGCCAGCGTCCAACATTCTCTTGCAGGATATTCATCCGCTCTGCCAGTTGCTTCGTGGCCGTGAAATTACCGTATCTCACACGCATGAACAGGTGCGACAGCTCTGTAAAGTCTTCCTGCCTTACCTCAGCCACATACTGTGTGGGTGTCTTAGAGGCCTGCCAGTTGACACGCCTTGCGTCGCTCAGCATCTTCAACGTCTGCAGATAGACCAGGCGCACCACCTGACCACAGTCCTCGCGCGCCATGGCTTCTTGTATCAACTGGACGAAGTCCACACCATAGATGGTATCTCCCTCGAGTTCATAGTCGAGCGCGTCGATGCGATGACTGCTGCTGAACAGCTTGAGGCGCTTTCGCCATACAAACCAGCCGACAGCAACAACGATCACCACCCCCAACGCAGCCAGGAGCCACTGCACCCTTTCGTCGTGCACTGCGGCAGAGAACAGTTCTTCGAACCATCCCATGACGACACGCTGCAGCCATTCCAGCAGACTTTCGCCACCGCCCATCAGTTCGCGGTTGTAGTCATACCGGCCATCCTGTTGCCACATGGCAACCTGCGCGCTGTCTATCTGTAAGGTATCGAGAGCCTCCAAGGTCTTATCTGCGATTAGACGTTATCGAACTGGTCAAAATGGTCAATATGTTGGGCAACGCCACGTCCGTCGATTTTGTCGGCAGCATGACCATACTGGATAGTGATACCCACTATTGAGAGGGTCGAGGCAACCATCATACCAAAGCATTGAAGAATGCAGAACAGGTACTGCGTAAAGCTGAAAAGGAACGAGCCCGTCATGCCGGCATCACCATCGTGTGCCAACGTAAAGATATGCTTAGTGATAATCATCACATACCAAGGCATCGTGGTGACCATCTCGAAAATGGTACTCACAAGTCCTATCACAAACGACACAGCAAACACGCCTGCCCATGTAGCAAAGCCCAAGCGGAAGGCCTTCATAAAGGCATTGACAACTGAGCATTCTGGCTCCAGCATATAGATGGGCGTCACCAGCAGTAGGGGTATTGTCACAGCGACAACGGCCAAGATAATGAACAGATATATCGGGAGAAGGGCAAAGCGCATGCTGCTAAACAGGAAGGTGAGGCCTACTAATACCACCACCAGCGCAATCGAAGCCACGATGCACAGCACCAGTGTCACCAGCGACAAAACGAGGGAACGCTTTGCATAATACCATAGGCGGGGTTTCAGCTCCTCGAAACTGACTTCCGTCATTTTCTTATCGGTGAAGAAAACGAAGTAAATCACGGCATAGACTACTGCACTGAGAGCTATAAAGGCCGCTCCGTAGCAGACAAAAGTGCCAAACAGATTGATGAACCACTCCAATATATTGTCATAGTTACGATAAAAGCCTGATCCATACATGGTAACACCCATCATGCCAGTAAGCATGCCAGAATAATCGGAAACGAGATTATTCGTAAAGAAGGCCAGTATCACACTGATTGGCAGCAACAGATAGGTCTCGTAGCGCAACAGCAAGCGCCAGTTGCTGCGGATAAATTCTATGGTGTCCGACAATTTCCTTCCGAAGTCTCGTGTAACGTAGAGTTCAGTTTGTAGTTTTTCCTGATTCATGATGTTTTAAATATGGTAATACAACGAAATAATAGACAATAAAAAGAGCCGAGAACGCGATGATGCCCAGGCGCCATGCATCGCCCATGTCCACATGGCGGGTGGCAAAACTCTCGATAAAGCCAGCCACGATGAACACAGGTACCGTACCAACAACAATCTTCAAACCGCGTTTCACACCCCGGCGGAAGGCATCCATACGGGAATAAGTGCCGGGAAACAGCCATCCATTGCCCATGGCCAGACCGGCAGCTCCGGCAATGACGATGGCAGAAATCTCCAGCGTGCCGTGCAACCAGATGGCCAATGCCGACTCATAGAGCAGCCCATGCTGAGCAAAAAAGGTTTGAAAAGCGCCCAGCATCACAGCGTTCCGCATGAGAAGAAAACCCGTGCCAAGACTTGTAAAGATGCCCATGACAAAGATAAAGAAGGACACCCTGACATTGTTCAGGGTAATCTCTACAAACATCGCACCCTCTTCCGTACTATCATAGACCGCCATCGGCGACCCCTTAGCGATATTGTCGAGCGTCATATCCACATAGCTATCGCCCATGATGAGGCGCGAGAACTCTGGATCAAACCATTGCGACAAAGCACCAACAAAGGAGAACAGCAGGAAAATCAGCAGTGACCAGCACAACTCGCGACGGGCATCCCACATAGTGGCGGGCACCTCTTGGGTCCAAAACGTATAGATACGGGTCCAGCGCTCACGCTTGTTGCGGTATATCTTGTTGTGTATAGATATACCGAGGTTGTTCAAATAGAGCGTGATACGTGATTGCGGATAGTGTGTCTGTGAGAAAGCCAGGTCTGAAGTAACGTCGATATAAGCATCTGCCAAATCATCAGGCGTAGAAAAGACCTCTTCTTCGAGCACCTTTTCATAACGTCTCCATTTGTCAAGGTTTTGTCTGATAAAAGTTACTTCTTTCACTGACGGTTATTGGATTGACTAATTTCATGGGCAAAAGTATATAAAAAAACTTATACTTGCAACGATTTTAAAGAAAAAACACTAATTTTGCAGCGATTTTAAACTAAACCTTGCCAAAATATGTCGGAACCAAGTTTTCTTACAGGACAATACGTGCAACTGCAGCTGACACCCGCCAGTGTGGGCGACCGCATCGCTGCACAGTTGATAGACTGGTGCGTCATGCTGGCCTACGCAGTTTTGATGGCAAGGGTCCTGAAAGAACTGAATGCCGGATTCTCAACCAATATCTTAGTGGTGGTTCTGCCCTTATTTTTCTATACGCTGCTTTGCGAACTGTTCAACAACGGACAGTCGGTTGGAAAGATGCTGATGAAGACGCGCGTGGTGAAAGCCGACGGCTCGACACCAACAATCGGCGCATTCCTGATTCGCTGGCTGATGTACATGGTTGACGGTCCTCTACTGAGCTATGCCGGCGTACTGGTCATGATACTGAACCGACGCAACCAGCGCATAGGCGACATGGCCGCAGGCACAATGGTCGTCAAACTGAAAAAATACAAGGATATACAGGTCAGCTTGGACGAGTATGACTTTCTGGAAAGCAACTACAAGCCGCGCTATCCGCAGGCTGCCGACTTATCACTGGAACAGATAGAGATTGTCAGTCGTACGCTGGCCATGAAAAACGACGACTTCCTGCCGCGCACTGCCGCCCTGGCCAACAAGGTGGCACAGAAGCTGGGCATAGAGCGGCAGGAAGCCAGCGATACAGCATTCTTACAGCGCATCGTACGCGATTATCAGTACTATGCGCTTGAGGAAATCTAATTAAATCTTCGAGGTTTGTGCTCTGAGCCATTCGTTCTCTTCATCGTTTAGACAAGGAGAAAGACGCTGATAGACCAGCGCATGATAGTCGTTGAGCCAACGACGCTCTTCATCGGTCAGCATCTCCACCATGATGGGGCGCTTATCGATGGGACAAAGCGTGAGGGGCTCGAACTGCAGATAGCGACCGAAAGCGGTCTCCATGGCCGGTACCACCAACAGCGTGTTTTCTACGCGGACACCAAACTTCCCTTCCAGATAGAGGCCGGGCTCATCGGTGATGGTCATGCCGGCCACCAATGGGGCTGGCTTCCACTCCATGCGGAACTGGTGGGGACCTTCGTGCACGTTGAGGTAGGAACCGACGCCATGGCCCGTGCCATGCAGGTAGTTCATTCCTTCGCGCCACATATACTGGCGGGCCAGCACATCCAGTTGGGTGCCACTGGTGCCCTCAGGGAAGATGGCACGCGACAGGGCGATATGGCCTTTCAGCACCAACGTATAGATCTTTTTCTCTTCGTCGGTCACCGGTCCTAAGGCTATGGTACGGGTGATGTCGGTGGTGCCGTCCTGATACTGGGCGCCACTGTCCAGCAGCAACAGTCCTTCGGGTTTCAGATGTATGGCCGTGGCGGGCGTTGCCTCATAATGCACAATGGCACCATGGGCAGCATAGCCTGCAATGGTATCGAAAGACAAGTCGCGATAGAGGGGTTGCTCGGCGCGCAGGGCGGTGAGCTTCTCGTCGATGGTCAGTTCTGTCAACTGTGTCACGTCAGGATGCTCCGTCAACCACTTCAAGAACTTCACCATCGCTACGCCGTCTCTCAGCATCGCTTTGTGGTAACCTTCTATCTCAACATCGTTCTTCCGTGTCTTCATACGTTTCACTGGCGATTCGGCCTCAATGATCTTTCTCGTCACCACTTGCGAGAGGGTGTAGTTCACCTCGTCGGGATCCATCAGGATGTTATACTCGAAGTAGTGTTTCAGCCCATCGGCTATCTCTTCGTAGCCACGGATCATCACGCCCTCGGCAGCCAGATACGCCTTGACCTCGTCGGTCAGCTTTACGGGATTGACATAGAGCGTTGCTTCGACAGACGACACCAGCAGGTAGGCCACGAAGAGGGGCGTGCAGTGCACATCGGTGCCACGCAGGTTCAGCGTCCAGGCGATATCATCGAGCGATGCCATCAGCATACCGTTGGCATGTTGACAGCGCAGGGCCTTGCGCACACGTGCCAGTTTCTCGTGGGCGGTCTCGCCGGCATACTCCAGTGGTTGCAACTCAATCTTGTTCTCGGGAATAGCCGGACGGTCCTGCCATATCTGATTCAGCGGGTCGAGATTGGTTCTCAGTGTGAGTCCTCCCTGCTGGCGCAGTTCCTGAATCAGGTCGCGCACATCGCGCGTCGAACTGACCATGCCATCGATGCCCACCTCGGGACTTTGGATGGTCTTCAGCTCTTGTCCCAGCCACTCTGCGATGGTGGGTGTGCCGGGCATCTTCAGCTTCATCAACTGAAACTCGGTATCCTTGAGTTGGTCGGCGGCAGCAATGAAATAGCGGGAGTCTGTCCATAGCGCAGCACTGTGAAGCGTCACCACGGCAGTGCCTGCCGAACCATCGAACCCGCTGATCCACTCACGTCCCTTCCAGTGGTCGGGCACATACTCCCCCTGATGCGGATCGGTGCTGGGGAAAATAAAAGCGCTCAGATGCTCGCGGCGCATCAGTTCGCGGAGCGCAGTCAGTCGTTCTGATATCATCATTGATCTCTTTCTTTTTCTGCAATTAAACAAGATATCGCAAAATTAATACTTTTTCCCTCAACCGCCAAGGAAAAAGGAGTTTTTGTCATTGACCGGTGACCGTTGAACATTGAAAAGCGTTAGTTTTACGAGGCAATAGCAGCCTGGTCAATAACCAATAGTCAATGATCAATGAAACAAGAGTGCCACTATTACGTCGCATCTAGAGTCTAGAAGTCAGCATTCTAAAGTCTAGAGCCGCTCCATCTAAAGTCTAGAATTGCTCCATCTAGAGTCTAGAATGACCGTTTCTAGAGTCTAGATGCGGAGCAAAACTTATACTATTGGAGGACAAAAGGGCTACTTTTAATTTGCAAAACGTACGGAGTAGGTCGTCCATTCAGGTCAAACTAAAGCATGAAACGACGACGGAGCCGGCGTTATCACAATAGTGATAGAATGACAGCCTATCCCTTAGACTGCGGTTTTGATAGATGCAGTTTACAAAAGGCTACCTATTATCAATATTTAACGTTATTAAATGCGGAAGTTCTGACTTTACTTCCGCATTTTTTTTGTAATTTTGCAGCATTCAAGAATAACAGTAAATAATATAAAAAACACTAAAGAAATTATGGCATTTTTAACTGACGAGAAATTGGTAATTGTTGGTGCCGGTGGTATGATCGGTTCTAACATGGTTCAGAGTGTGCTGATGCTGGGTCTGACTCCTAACATCTGCTTGTATGATATTTATGAGCCCGGTGTTCATGGCGTTTACGACGAGATGTGCCACTGCGCCTTCCCCGGTGCAAACATCTCTTACACCGTAAATCCTAAAGAGGCTTTCACTGGTGCTAAGTACATCATCTCTTCTGGTGGTGCTCCCCGTAAGGAGGGTATGACCCGTGAGGACCTGCTGAAGGGTAACTGCCAGATCGCAGCTGACTTCGGTGAGAACATCAAGAAGTACTGCCCAGACGTGAAGCACGTGGTTGTAATCTTCAACCCCGCTGACGTTACCGCTCTGACAGCCCTGATTCACTCAGGTTTGAAGCCCAACCAGCTGACCTCTCTGGCAGCACTCGACTCTACCCGTCTGCAGCAGCAGCTGGCTCAGGAGTTCGGCGTACGTCAGGACAAGGTGACTAACGCTTACACCTACGGTGGTCACGGCGAGCAGATGGCTGTATTTGCCAGCAAGGCTCTGATCGACGGCAAGCCCCTCTGCGAGCTTCCTCTCTCTGAGGAGCGTTGGGCTGAGATCAAGCACATGACCACACAGGGTGGTAGCAACATCATCAAACTGCGTGGCCGCTCTTCATTCCAGAGCCCTGCTTATCAGGCTGTGAAGATGATCGAGGGTGCTATGGGTGGTGAGCCTTTCAAGTGGCCTGCTGGTTGCTATGTAAACGCTTACGGCTTCAAAAACGTGATGATGGCTATGCCTACCGTTATCGACAAGGACGGTGTGCACTTCACACAGCCCGAGGGTACTGCTGAGGAGATGGCTGCACTGCAGGCTTCTTACGAGCACCTGCAGAAGATGCGCGACGAGATCATCTCTCTGGGCATCATCCCCGCTGTAGAGGACTGGGCAAAGGACAATGCCAACCTGTAAGCAATTGATAATTCTTGGCAAAGCCAAGCGGCGGAGCCGAACGAACAATTAACAATTCAGGTATGGCTTTGATTAAATCATATCGCGGTCTCGCTCCCAAATGGGGGCGAGACTGTTATTTTAGTGAGAACGCCACCATCGTGGGTGATGTAACGATGGGCGACGAGTGCTCGGTGTGGTTCAACGCGGTGGTACGTGGCGACGTGGCCCCTATCACCATCGGCAACTGCACCAACATTCAGGACGGCAGTTGTGTGCACGTGACCCACGAGACGGGGCCTACACACATTGGCAACTACGTGACGATAGGCCACAACGTGACGGTGCATGCCTGCACCATCCACGACAACGCACTGATAGGTATGGGCTCTACCCTACTGGACGGTTGCGAGGTGGGCGAAGGCGCAATAGTAGCGGCAGGAGCCCTGGTGCTACAGAACACCAAGATTCCTGCCGGTGAGATATGGGGAGGCGTGCCTGCTAAGTATATCAAGCCTGTACGTCCGGGACAGACCGACAATGCCAAGCACTACGTAGAATATTCGAAATACTATCTTAACGAACAGAACGGAGAGTAGCTACGACATACTCGCTCTGGGTGCCGATGCGGAACTTACCGCCCCAGATGCCTATGCCCGACGAGACATAGTACTGGGTGGCGCCACGCTGATGACTGCCCCACGAGCATTCGTAGAGGCGATCCGTGATCCAAGAGATTGGCCACACCTGTCCACGATGGGTGTGGCCACTTAGTTGAAAGTCAACGCCTGCAGCCTCGGCACGCTCCAGATTGTAAGGCTGGTGATCGAGGACAATGGTGTAAAGATCGCGGTTGGTCACCAACTCATCAATCGGCATGCGGTGCAGGTTTGTACGGTCGTCGCGGCCCACAACGACCAGACTGCTATCGACGACGGCAGCCTCATCCACCAGCAAATGGATGCCAGCAGCCAGATAGAACTGGTGGGCTTCGGGCACACCGGCATAGAACTCATGATTGCCCAAGCAGGCATAGACGGGTGCCTTAATGCGACGAAACTCCTCGGCCATGTTTTCTTCTAAGAGCGGACGCATGCTCATGTCGATGATGTCGCCTGCTATCAGCACATAGTCTGGCTGTTCGGTATTGATCATATCCACCCAACGGTGCAACTCAGTGCGGGGGTTATGATAGCCTAGGTGCAGGTCGCTCAGCATCACCAGCTTCAAGGGCTTGCGAAGGGTCTTTGTGGTGGTAAGGTTCAGCTCCACTCGTTTCTTGTGATGATACTTCAGGTTGCCGGCCATGAACACCACAAACATGCCCAAGGTGATGGCCATGGTGGTATAGAAGTTTTGGTGCAACCACGCTGCAGGCACCAGACGCAAGAGACGCCCAAGGTCGAGCACCAGAAAGATGAGCACCAAGTAAAGCAGCACGATGACAGAACTGTCGCCCACGTCATAGCACAGGCGAGCCAGGCCCAGCGGCAAGTGGTCGATCACACGACCCAGATTAAGAAACAACAGGAAGAAAGACAATAGGCCAAAGCCTATCAGACCGCCACGGAACCAGGGCGACAAGGGCACTAATGTCCATACGTGCCAACCAATATATGCGATGCCCAGCAGAGGCATCAGCAAGAAAACCATCATCCACATAAATCTCATTATTTTGTTTTTTGAGGTACAAAAATACGAAAGTTTTTGTGTTTACAAAAATCATTTGTATCTTTGCAACATCGAATAACATTTTTAAACGATGGAGCTACGCCGAAGAATAGCCCTTGAGGCCAACCGCTTGCGCAACCATAACCTGCAACAACTACACCCTCTACGACAGTTGTTTTGGGAGTGTACCTTGCGCTGCAACGTGCACTGCAGGCATTGTGGCAGCGACTGCAAGCACGAGGCACAACAGGCCGACATGCCTCGCGAGGATTTCTTCCGCGTGCTGGACAGCGTAGCCCGCAAATGTAATCCCAACAAGGTCTTTATCATTCTGAGCGGCGGCGAACCGCTGATGCGCGACGACCTGGAACTGTGTGGTCGCGGCATCATGGAACGGGGCTTCCCCTGGGGCATGGTGACCAATGGTCTCTACCTGGACGAAGAGCGGTTTAGGGCACTCCGGCAGGCAGGCCTCTGCTCGGTGGCCATCAGTCTGGACGGACTGGAAGACAACCACAACTGGCTGCGTTGTCATCCGGAGAGCTTCAAGCGTGCCAGCGCTGCCATCGACCTGCTGGTGAACGATGGCGACATCAAGTATGACGTGGTGACATGCGTGAACCAGCGCAACTACGACCAGCTGAACGACATCAAGGAGTTTCTGATAGAGAAGGGCGTCAGCGACTGGCGCCTGTTTCCCATCTTCCCGATGGGACGAGCCGCCAACGACCCGCTGTTGCAACTGCCACCCGACAAGACACGCGGTCTGCTGGACTTCATACGCGACACACGACACGAAGGACGCATCCGTGCCAACTATAGTTGCGAGGGCTATCTGGCAGACTACGAAGGTGAGGTGCGCGACTGGTTGTTCCGCTGTGCTGCCGGCATCACCGTCGGGTCGGTGCTCATCGATGGCGCTATCGGGGCATGCACCAGCATCCGCTCTGACTTTTCACAGGGAAACATCTACCAAGATGACTTTATGGAGGTGTGGGAGAACCGCTACCAGCCTCATCGACATCGCGAATGGATGAAACGTGACCAGTGTGCCAACTGCAAACACTGGCGATACTGTGAGGGCAACGGGCTACATCTGAGGACAGCGGAAGGGCGACTGATCAAATGTAGCTTAAAGGAGATCATGTAAAAAGGGGATTAAAAAAGAGAATACTAAAGAAGACTGAACATAAACACTTGAGTATATGAAAAAGAAAGTACTGAAGACTACGAACATCTTGCTGACCGGTGCGATTGCAGCACTGGGCTTTGGTGCCTGCAAATCGAGCAAGAACGTAGTAAAGGAGACAAAGCCCGCACCTGCTCCGGAGATGATCAAAGAGGGAGATATACGCGTGGTCTATGGACCACCACCTGCCTATCTGCAGAAGGAGATGCCTGACACCATCAAGACAAAAGAGGCGAAAGGCAAGAAAAAGTGAGAAACGAAAAGCGGCTATGCTCGATGCACAGCCGCTTTTTGTTTTTATTTGATTTGTACGCCGCTCAACACTTTTTGTGTGGCACCAGCCAGTTGTTGCACCAGCTTGCCGGCCTCTTGACCGGCGGACGTTATCTTCTGAGCATCAGCATCAAAGAGATTCATCTGATGCTCGAAGTCTTCGTAACTTGAAATCTCTAATCCTCCACCGCAGGCTTTCAACTTCTGTGCCTCCTGGAACTTCTGATTGTTGGGACCAAAGAACACGGGAACATCCCACACGGCGGCCTCCAACGTGTTGTGGATGCCAACACCAAAACCGCCACCGACATAGGTCACATCACCATAGCGATAGATGCTGCTGAGCAGGCCGAAGCAGTTGATGATGAGAACGTCGGAAGATGAGAGTTGAGAGGTGAGTGTTGAGAGGTGAGATTCTGCCTCCGTATAGCGGATGACCTTGCGACCTTCGAGCAGTTTTTCGATTTGCTGGAGGTGGTCTTCACCTATCACGTGAGGGGCGATAATCAGTTTCCAATCCTTATGCTGATTGAAATACTTGATGAAGATCTCCTCGTCGGGCTGCCACGAAGAGCCGGCCACAAACACATGTGGAGCATCCTTAACGAAAGCCTCAACGATGGGCAACTGCTTGGCAGCGGCCCTGATCTGGAGCACACGATCGAAACGGGTGTCACCAACCACCGTCGTATTGGTCAGGCCAATGCCTGCCAGCAACTCACGACTCTTCTCGTTCTGCACGAAGAAATGGGTGAAGCACTTCAGCACACGACCATACTGACGACCATACCAGCGGAAGAACACCTGTCCGTCGCGGAAGATACTGGACACGCTATACACGGGTACATGGCGATGCTTCAGTATGTGCAGGTAGTTGTACCAGAACTCATACTTGATGAAGAAAGCCATCTCTGGACGTATGATGCGCAGAAAACGACGTGCATTGGTGATGGTGTCGAGGGGCAGATAGGTAATGATGTCGGCACCCTCGTAGTTCTTGCGCACCTCATAGCCTGAGGGTGAGAAGAACGTGAGCAGGATCTTGATGTCGGGATGCTCGCGCTTGATCTGTTCGATCAAGGGACGGCCCTGCTCAAACTCGCCCAACGAGGCTGCATGGAACCACACATAGCGAGCATTGGGATCTACCTTTTCGCGCAACACGCGGAAAGCATCGCGCTCACCACGCCACATCTTACGCACCTTCTCGTTGAAGCGGCTATAGATAGCCACTCCAAGAAGATATAGATATATGATCAGGTTGTATAACATTAGCCCAGCACTTCGATGGCACGTTTCATTCTGGCAATGGTTTCATCCTTGCCCAAGAAGGCTGAGATATCGAACATGCCAGGACCCTTACCCTCACCAACGAGCGTCAGACGCCAAGCATTCATCACGTTGCCCAACTTATACTCTTTCTGTTCAACCCAGGCGTGAACAATCTGTTCCTGGTTCTCGAGCGAGAAGTCCTCAATACCCTCAAGCACGCCGATGAGCTCGGTCATCACCTGAGCAGAGTCTTCCTTCCAGCGCTTCTTGGCTGTCTTCTCGTCATAGGCGGTGGGAGCCTCAAAGAAGAATGAACAGAGAGGCCACAGCTCCTTGACGAAACTGATACGGTCTTTCATCATCTCACAGACCTTAACGATGCGGTCGAACGAGTCATTGACGCCATGAGCACGCACCTCGGGTTCCCACAGACGGGCAATCTCCTCAGCACTCTTCTTCAGGACATACTCGTGGTTAAACCAGATGCCCTTCTCGTAGGCGAACTTAGCGCCGGCCTTTGAACACTTAGAGATATCGAACAGAGGCACCAGTTCGTCGAGGGTGAAGAGCTCCTGCTCGGTGCCAGGGTTCCATCCCAACAGAGCAAGGAAGTTGATGACAGCCTCGGGGAAGTAACCCTGCTCACGATAGCCTGTAGAGGTGACGTTGCCCTGCTCGTCTTTCCAGTCGAGGGGGAACACGGGGAAACCAAGACGGTCGCCATCGCGCTTAGACAACTTACCCTTGCCATCGGGCTTCAGCAACAGGGGCAGGTGGGCAAAGCGGGGCATAGTGTCCTGCCAGCCAAAGGCCTTGTAGAGCAGCACATGCAAAGGGGCACTGGGCAACCACTCCTCACCACGGATCACGTGGGTAATCTCCATCAGGTGGTCATCAACGATGTTGGCCAGGTGATAGGTGGGCAGCTCGTCGGCACTCTTATAGAGCACCTTATCATCGAGGATGTCGCTCTTCACGCGCACCTCACCGCGAATCATATCGTCAACAAGCACTTCCTCGCCAGCGTCAATCTTGACGCGCACCACATACTGCTTGCCCTCGGCAATCAGCTTCTCCACCTCTTCCTGAGGCATGGTCAGCGAGTTGCGCATCATGGTGCGGGTCTTATTGTCGTACTGGAAATTCTCGATCTCCTCACGCTTCTGGGCCAACTCCTCGGGGGTATCAAAGGCGATATAAGCCTTACCGTTGTCCAGCAGCTGCTTCACATACTTCTTGTAGATGTCGCGACGCTCGCTCTGACGATAGGGGCCATGCTCACCACCGAAAGATACGCCTTCGTCGAACTTGATGCCCAACCAGTTGAAGGCTTCGATGATGTAGGCCTCAGCCTGGGGCACAAAGCGCGTGGTGTCGGTATCCTCAATACGGAACACCAGATCGCCACCATGCTGCTTGGCGAACAGATAATTGTACAAGGCGGTACGTACGCCACCGATATGAAGGGGTCCTGTGGGACTGGGTGCAAAGCGCACCCTCACTTTTCTTTCTGCCATGTGTTTTTTTAGTTCTTTTTATATTTTGGTGCAAAGGTACTAATTTTTAATCATTCAGCCATCAATTTTCCTAATTTTATTTAAATAGGTGTAACGTGGCGATTCGGGGGTGACGCAATCAAACCTTTTGAAGCCGTTTCACCGCTGTCACATTGCTATAATTTCGGTTAAAACCTTGGTTGTATGCGAAATAATGTATAAATTTGCTGCCAGAAACAAAGACTTATCTACATGAAAGGTATTAACTTTAAGATAGAACTGACGTGGCAAGACATCGCAAAACGCATTGCCCTGATGCTTGGCACCGTACTCTTCATCGTGTGGTTTATGCCACGAGACAACAAGCCTTCGTTCAAAGTGGAGATGGACAAGGTGTGGCGGCATAACGACCTGATAGCACAATTCGACTTCCCCGTTTACAAAAGCGACTCTGTGATACAACAGGAAAGAAGACAGGTGCTGAAGGACTATGAGCCATACTACATCTACGACAAGGAGAAAGGACAGCAAATGGAGCATCTGTTTATCACGGAGATAAGACAGAAGCAACCTGGACTTTCCGGCAGTTTTATCAACGCGGTAAGCTCTCGCATTCGCGCACTCTACAAGCAGGGCATTGTGGATACGAAGAAACCCATGAAAGTGGCTGAAGACACGGTGAGGGCAATACGCCGCATTGACGACAAAGAGGCCACAAGCATTGACGCCGGTTCGGTGCTGACCCCCGTGGAAGCCTACGAACGACTGAGGCTGGACCCAGGCCTGATGTACTACCACGAGGCCATCTCTAAGATGGACATCAACAACTATCTGGTGCCCAACCTGACCTACGACAAGTCGCGCAGCGAGGAGAGCATGGAAGACCTGGTGGCCAGCGTGCCACTGGCTATTGGCGTGGTGCAACGAGGTCAGAAGATTGTGAGCCGTGGCGATCTGGTTGACGAGCATACGTTTCAGATCATCACCTCGTACCTGAAAGAGATAGAACTGAGACATAAGTCTGAATCCACCTTTAACAGTACGGTAGTGGGCGAACTGCTCTTTGTGACACTACTCATAGGTGCTTTCACCATCTATCTGAGCATCTATCGCCGCGACTATTTCGAGCGTATTCGCTCGGCCATGATGATCTATGCACTCATCGTGCTGGCCACGGTGGATGCGTCGCTGCTGGTAGAACACAACCTATTCCATGTGTTCCTGCTGCCTTTCGCCATCGTGCCCATCTTCATCCGCGTGTTTATGGACTCACGAACGGCCTTCATGGCTCATGTGGTGGTGGTGCTGATCTGTGCCACCATGCTGCAACGCCCACTGGAGTTTATATCCGTGGAGATAGCTGCAGGACTGGCAGCCATCTTCTCGCTGAGGGAACTGTCGAGCCGTTCACAACTGTTCTGGACCGCCATCATCACATCGAGTGTGGCCATGCTGGCCAACCTGGCAGTGTTTATGATTCGTTCTGGCAACATCGAGCGCATAGAGCATACTGAATATGTGTTCCTGGTGCTGAGCGGCATCATCCTGTTCTGCTGTTACCCTCTACTCTATCTCATCGAGAAGTTCTTCGGGTTTACGTCAGACATCACGCTGATTGAGTTGAGCGACATGAACAAGGACCTGCTGCGACGCATGAGCGAGGTAGCGCCCGGCACCTTCCAGCACTCTATCCAGGTGGGCAACCTGGCTGCTGAGATAGCACGTAAGATTGGCGGCAACCCGCAACTGGTGCGTACGGCAGCTCTGTATCACGACATCGGCAAGACACAGAACCCCATCTACTTCACCGAAAACCAATCAGGCGGCATCAGTCCTCACGACCAACTGTCGTATATTGAGAGCGCACAGATGATCATCAGCCACGTCACCGAGGGACTGAAACTGGCCAACCAGCATAACCTGCCCAAACAGATTCGTGACTTTATTGCCACACACCACGGCCTGGGCAAGGCAAAATACTTCTATATCAAGTATAAGAACGAGCATCCCGACGAGGATATCGATGAACTGCTGTTCACCTATCCCGGTCCTAACCCGTTCACCAAGGAGCAAGCCATCCTGATGATGGCCGACGCCGTGGAGGCTGCTTCACGCTCGCTGCCAGACTATACGGAGCAGAGCATCCGCACACTGGTCAACAAAATTGTTAACAGCATGGTGGAAGAGGGCTATTTCCGCGAGTGTCCTATCACCTTCCGCGACATTGCATACGCACAAACCGTGATGATAGAAAAGCTGAAAACAATCTATCACACCCGTATCAGCTACCCTGAAGAGAAGAAAAACGGCGCATAAAATGCACACTTAAACCCACTTTTGTGCAACGAAAAACTGCACAAACTGCACTTTTTGTGCAAGTTTGTGCAGTTTTTTAGTTAATTTATCTTAATCTAGGCGATGTATTAAAAAAGTTTTAAAACAAACTCTATACCTTTGCAGCCGAATTTTTTCAACAAAGTTTTAAATTGAAATGAAAACAAAATCAATTTTGGCCAGCCTTCTGCTGGCAACAGCCACCACAGCGAATGCTGGTGGTATCTTAACCAACACGAATCAAAGCATCGACTTTTTGAGAAACCCTGCACGCGACGCTGCCATCAGTTTGGACGGTGTTTACTCGAACCCTGCAGGTGTTGTCTTCCTGCCCGAGGGATTCCACCTGGGATTCAACTGGCAATATGCTCACCAAACACGTACCATTGAGTCAACCAGCGAATACTTTAAGTATGGCAAGAAGAACAATGGACAGACCACAAAGACTTATGAGGGTGTGGCCGATGCTCCATGTATTCCCTCTATTCAGGCTGCGTGGAACAAAGGCGACTGGAGTCTGCAGTTCAACTTCTCAGTGCCCGGCGGTGGTGGTGCCTGCAACTTTGACAACGGTCTGGGCTCGTTTGAGCGCGTAGTTGGTAACATTGCCAGCGGACTGATGACGCTCGACGGTGCTGCCAAGCAAATCAACGGCATGCTGAAAATGAATGGTCAGCCAGCTGTTCTGCCTGAATACAATATCATCGGCTACGACATGGACGGCTATATGCAGGGACGCCAGTACTACTTCGGCTTCCAACTGGGTACAGCCTACAAACTGAACGACGACCTGTCGGTATATGGTGGTCTGCGACTGCTCTATGGTACCGCCACCTACAAGGCGCGTATCAGCAATATCCAGGTTGGATTTAGCGGCGACATCGCTCCTTCATACATGAACTTCGGCAGCTTCCTGCCACAGGTAGAAGCTCAGGCTCAGGGCTGTATCAGCACACTGAACGGCATGATCACCCAGGTGAGCAACGGCATGAGTCAGCTGGAGGCTAACAACATGACGAACACACCTCAATACACAGAACTGGCAGCTCAGAAGGCACAGTTGGAGGGCAGTCGCGATCAACTGCACGCCAGCAGCACACGTCTGGCTCAGTTGTCAAAATACTCAGACGGTGTGAACCTGCTCTGCAACCAGTCGAGCGTGGGTATTGCTCCTGTGATTGGTATTGACTATCGCTTCAACCGCTTCAATCTGGCTGCAAAGTACGAGTTTAAGACTGAAATCAGAATGAAGAACGAGTCAACAGTCTTCGAAGCCAGCGAGATTGAATCTGTCAATAAGTTCCGCGACAGCGAAGAGGTGAACGAAGACCAGCCTGCCCTGCTGACACTGGGTGCCATGTGGACGCCCATCGACCCACTGCGCCTGAACCTGGGCGGCCACTACTACTTTGACAAGGACGCCAACTGGTATGGCAATACACAGCATAAGCTGGACAACAACTCATGGGAGGTGCTGGCAGGTGCTGAATGGGACGTCAACGACCGCATCACCATCTCACTGGGTGGACAGCTGACACGCTATGGTCTGACAGATGAATACATGAACGATATGTCGTTCGTAGTAAACAGCTATAGTCTTGGTTTTGGTGCCAACTATAAGGTGAACGACAACATCACACTGAAAGGTGGTTACTTCCAAACTTACTACGACAACTACAAACGCAACAACTATCCCACTGCTGGAGAGAGCGACGCTTTCACCCGTACCAACCGTGTGATCGGTATCGGTTGCGACATCCACATTTAAGAATAAAGAGACCTCCTACAGAGGATCTACATCATAATAGATCTGAAGTGAACTATAACGCTTGTCTTGCAGCAACTGCTGTTGGGCAAGCGTTAAATATTGACGGACCTTGGGCATATCGATGCCGTTCTCAAGTTTGAGAACCATCTTACGGATGCACAAGGTCTTTACTTTTGCCACGGCTGGTTTGTCGGGACCAAGCACACGACCGCCAAACCACTGACGCAGGCGAGCACCGAATTCGAGACTGGCAGTATTGACCACATCATCGTTCTTGTGTTTCAGATACACGTAAATCAGGCGATAATAAGGAGGATAATGGAACAGCTGACGCTCGGCCACCATGTCTTGATAGAGCGCCTGGTAGTCATTGCGAACCACCTGCTGAATGACAGGCAACTGAGGATTCTTCGTCTGGAGAATCACCAAGCCACGCTTTCCCTTACGACCGGCACGACCACTCACCTGTGCCATCATCATGAAGGCGTGCTCATAGGCACGGAAGTCGGGATAGTTGAGCATGGTATCGGCATTAAGGATACCAACCACACTGACCTTATCGAAGTCAAGACCCTTACTGATCATCTGAGTGCCAATGAGCAGATTGGTACGTCCGGCAGAGAAATCGCTGATAATACGCTCGTAGGCATTGCGGGTGCGCGTGGTGTCGAGGTCCATACGCGAGATACGTGCATCGGGGAAGATATCGCGTATCTGGTCTTCTATCTTCTCGGTGCCATAGCCACGGCCCTGCAGGTCCTTACAACCGCAGGCCGGACACTCGGTGGGGATACGATAGGTGAAACCACAGTAATGACACGTCAGTTGGTTCATACTGCGGTGCAATGTCAGGCTGACGTCACAATGTTCGCAACGAGGCACCCAACCACACTGCTTACATTCTACCATCGGAGCCCATCCTCGACGGTTCTGAAACAGAATAGCTTGTTCGCCACGATCCAAAGCCTCGCGTACGCGTGCTAATAAAAGAGGTGAAAACGGACCATTCATCATCTTACGATGCTGCAGGTCTTGAGTATCCACAACCTGAATCTCGGGCAGTTCGATGCCCTGGTAGCGCTCTTTCAGTTCAACAAGTCCGTACTTTCCGGTCTTCGCATTATGATAGGACTCCACACATGGGGTGGCAGTGCCAAGAAGCACACGCGCGCCCTTCTGCGCCAACATGATAGCAGCACTGCGAGCATGATAGCGCGGCATGGGGTCTTGCTGTTTATAACTGGTTTCATGTTCCTCGTCAACGATGACCAGCCCCAAGTTCTTAAAAGGCAGGAACACCGCAGAACGAGCACCAAGAATGATATCGTAAGGATTATCAGAGAGTTGTTTCTGCCATATCTCCACACGTTCGGCATCACTATACTTAGAGTGATAGATACCTAAACGATGTCCAAAGACGCGCTGCAAGCGCTGCATCATCTGGACGGTGAGTGCAATCTCGGGCAAGAGGTAGAGCACTTGGCGGTGTTGCTCTATCTCGCGCTGAATAAGATGAATGAAAATCTCCGTCTTGCCGCTAGAGGTGACACCATGCAACAGAGTGACGTTCTTCTTCATGAACGACATCAGAATCTGATTGTAGGCATCCTGCTGAGCTGGGTTCAACGCCTTGATGAGTTCGGGATGTGGCTCACCGCCGTGATTCAGGCGTCCCACCTCCACCTCGTAGGTCTCAAGAAAACCACGCTTTATCAACTGATTGAGCGTGGGAAGTGTTGCGCCGGTGGAGTTCATCAGTTCCTCGCGAGTGATTTCTATCACGCTCTCGCGACAGGTATCGCCATCGATGGTGTCCCATCGCGACAGTGAGAGATAACCAATAAAGGCTTCCAACTGTTTGGGAGCGCGCTTCAAAATATTGAGCGCCACATGCAGAGAAGCCTCCTGACGGTAGTTGGCGGTCAGACGGATATAAGTCTCTGTACGAGGACGATAGCCATCTTCTGCCTTCAGTCCGGCAGGAAGAGCAGCCTTATAGACCTCGCCAATGGGCGACATATAATAATCGGAGATCCATTGCCATAGCCTGAGCTGCTGTGGCAACAGAATGGGGGAAGAGTCTATCTGCTGAAGAATATCCTTCACGGCATAGCCTTCTGGCTTCTGCTGATGAAGACGAGCAATGATAGCAATATAGGTCTTGCTTTTACCAAAGGGTACCAACACACGCATGCCTGTTGCCACTGTGCATTCCATCGACTGAGGAACAGCATAGGTAAAAAGGCCGTCTAACGGCACGGGCAATATGACGTCTGCGTAGGTCAAGCGTTAGAAATAATAAGAAACGGAAATACGCCAAGCGTTGGTCTTAGACTTGGCGGTGTGCATATCTAAATCCTGAAGTTCTGAAGCCAGCGTATCCCAGGTAAAATCGGCAGTCTTGCCTAGGGGCACGTTATAATAGATGCCAGCTTCAAGGTTGCCACCAATCTTGGCACCCGCACCAAGGTTGATGCTAAGGGTGGTCTCTTGGAAGGTGAAGTGCTTACGATAGTGATCGATGTCTTCCCATTGGAAAGAAGACTTACCCAGATTATAGCTCAACTGAGGACCAGCACTGACAAAGATGCCCAGCAGATCGCCGATAGACACCCCGAAACGAGCATTGGCCGGAACCACCAGACTTTCCTGTGTGAGCGTGCGTGTGCCCACCTTGATGTTACGCTGATCATAGAGTGCCGACACATCGACAGAGAGTCCCATCACAGGTGTATCTATACGCATGCTGGGACCAATGAAGAAACCGGCACGGTTGCTCTTGTCAAGATCACCACTTGAAAACTCCATAGACGTCAGGTCAAATCCGCCCTTGGCGCCTATCTGTATATCTTGCGCGAACGATGACATCGTCAGAAACAATGCCATCGCCGTCAGATATAATCTTTGTATGAACCTCCCTTGTATCATCATATCTAGATATTAATGTCGCTGTCTGCGCACGGAGACACGTGCTGCCGAGGAACCTCCGCCCGAAGAACTCTTCGTTTTGGTCTTCGTCACTTTTTCTTTCTTTGTTGTAGTGCGCGTCCTACGTGTAGCCGTCTTTTTATCCTTTGCCGTATTAGCGGCTACGCTATCGGGCTCTGCAGGTTTCTCTCTTTCACCAAAGATGCCATTGCGGAAATTCTCCAGTTCTTTCTCAATGCGTTTCTGCTCAGAAGACAACTTGGTGGTATCGTTTCCTGCTATCTGCGCCAAGGTCTTACCCAGACGATTCGCCGTCTTATAGATCTTACCCTGATACTTATTCAGTGTGAAATAGTCGTCCATGTTCATCACTGCGGCATCGTTGATATCACTGGTCTTCACGGTTTGACGACTGAGATAAGGTTCCACCTCACTATATTTCACCCAGAACAAGGGGTATTTAGCAGCCTCACCACCGAAGTCATCTTCGCGCAACATCACAGGGCACAATGCCAACGGTTTGATATGGAAAGTGGAATTAGCCTGGTTATAATAGGCACTCTCCTTCAGATAGTACATCTTCACCTCAGAAGAAGGAATATCACTGTTATCCACCTTTAGTTTACCGTCTTTCTCCTCATAGAAGATATGATAGTTGTCGAGCACGGTCTTCATGTCAATCTTGGCACTGGCCTCCAGTACCTCGTTGCCATCCAGACGGTATTCGTACACAGGGATATAGCCCTGAAGAGCCAATTTGAAGATATAAGTGAACAGATTCATCTGTTTGCCAACAGGCTCCACAGGATCATAAAGGCCCGCATTAGCTTCATGACTGAGGTCTATCTCGCGGTAGATATCACGACGCCACACCACATCCTCGGGCATATCGAGTGCCGTGGGATACTGAATGCGCATGCGCTGTGTCATTCCCTGAGAATTTGACTGCTGCTGTTTTTTCTCAGCAGTCTGCTGATTACGACGCTGCTTAGGTTGCGCCATTGCGCCACCAGCCACCAGCGTTATCATCAATAAGAATAATAGTCTCTTCATATCTTTCTTAACTCTTATATCTTCACTACTTTACAATAATCTCCATCGACGTAGGCAACGTACGCTCTATACCATCAGGGCCAATAGCCTTTACACGTGAGATATAGAAGCGGCGATTGCGCGTCAACTTGCGGAAGGTTTCTTTCTGGCGTGCAGAGAACTTACTGCCTTCGCCCACCCAAGGTACGGCATTACCCATGTTATCATAGAACACCGTCTCAAACGAGATAACGCGGAAGCCAATATCCAGGATACCATCATCGATAGCAGCACCGATGCCATCGAGCGACATCAGACTGGCCTTTGACATGCCACCACCCTTGAAACGAACGGGATTACCTTTCTCATCCTTTATATCTATATAAGGTGTAGGATCGGGCAAACGGCGCACACGGAAAGCAAACTGTCCCATCTGCTGAGGGCGACCTGTATTCGTAGAAGTGACAGTGATAATCGCATTCTCACCAATTTTCGACGGACGAGCAATATACTTGCCAGGACCTGCCGAGGTCAGCGAGCCATTAGTCATCGTGGCCGTAATCTTATTCTGGGGGACACCGGGCACAGAGATGCTGATGGGGTTATTATATCCGGCATAGAGCATATTCATCAAATCAGCAGATACCGTTGCGCTGGGATCCACCACGGTGTACTTCTGTTCAAAGTCGCGACGCAACCTATCACCATTACCATTCACCGTTTCTATAAAACCTTTCAGAGTAAAATCGCCCGTCTTACCGCAGACAGTCTCGTAGAGACCATCTTTCAGGTTCATCTTCTGATTATTGATATAGATATCGGGCACCTGCGTGGTATCCACGGCAGCCATTACGATATGGGCAGAGAACTTGTCACCGCGAACGATGGTCTGCGAGTTAGGAATCACAAAAGCATCAAGTGCATTCACACGGATATCCTTCACATCGACATTTTGAATCAGCGTATGCAGCACTTCCGTCTCTGCATAGCGAACATCACTCTGCAGCTTAGACAACAAAGTGACTGCAGCCGATGTAGGCATAGACTCAAACATATACTCCTGCCAGTTCTTACCCAATCCAGTGTGAGGCACCTCGGTAGTCAGATTGCTTGCAATGATTTTCTGCTGTGCAGGATCGGGCACCATCTTCAACATCCGTTCACGGAATGAGTTGATGGCCTGACGCAGCTCTTCGCCACGACCGCGTCCCGGAGCCAGCATCACCTGGTTGGCAGCTTCAAGGTCTTCCTTGTTCTTGATGTTAGCAGGATCTCCATCTTCACCATCAGCTTCCTTCACAATGGCAAGCTTCAGTTCGGCAGCAAAGTTATAGAGCGAATCGCACATATGCTTCACCATCTGAGCTTTGTCATACCACACCTTGGTCTTTTGAGGATTAGAAGCCATCTGCTGTTCGAAATCCTCATATATTGCAGCACTCTCCTTTGACGCATTAGCCGTTGTACGATTCAGGCTTTCCTCCACGATAGAGAAGCCGTTGAGCACCTCGTTTGAGACGTTCAGAGCAAGCATAGCCATCAAGACGACATACATCAGGTTAATCATCTTTTGGCGTGGAGATACTGGTCTTTTCTTTATAGCCATAATATAAAAGCCACTTAACTTAGAGGATTCTTAGGCATATTCACCGTCATTGCCTCAATCATACGAGCATAGATCTTATTGAGCTCTACAATCTGATCGGCCATCTTGCGGGTCTGCTCATTGATTTCATCGATAGTACCGATTTGCTGACTTGCACCCTTCAACTGCATCTCGTAAACCTTGCAGATGCCGGTGAGCGTGCGGTTGAGGTTCTCCATTTCCTCACTGTCGCGCGTCAGGCGCTCGCTCTGCACGGATACCTTCTGCAACATCTCGGTGAGTCGTTTCAGTTCATCCACATAATTTGAAGTAGCCTCCTCCAGTTCGGGGTTGACAGCAGGTGCAGGAGATACTACTGTACCGCCAGCCATGGTACCTACCGACGAAGAAACAGCTGCGATCGCTTCTGTATTGACAGCCTCAGCAGCACCCGAACCAACTGCAGCTGGCTGACCACCGGCAACGCCGCCGACCACACCACCACCGATGATGATGGTACCGCCACCAGCTACACCGCCACCAATAGCAGCAGCGGGCTGATTGCCCTGAGTCTCGGGGATGTCAAGGTCTTCAATATTGCCTTCCGGTACCTGACCACCAGCAACCATTCCCACATGCGTAGGCAACTCCATGCCATCGGCAGTCTTATCAAAAGGACGGTCAAAAGCCGAAATAAAGAACACGAACACCTCGGTGCCCATACCCAGGAACAGGAAGAAGTTGGCACCAGGCAAGTGGGTCAGTTTAAAAAGCGTACCCAGGATCACGATAGAGGCACCCCAGCTATAAGCATAGTTCAGGAATGTCTGTCCTGGAACACTATCTATCCACTTCTGCAAGCGATAGACGATATTGAATTTACTGTAAATAGTCATTCTGCTTCAAGTTTTTTAGTTATTTCCTTGTTTTCTTAGCGCTTGCCTTTGCAGGACGAGCCTTATCACTTGTGGTGTTTGCCAAACTGCGCACACAACGGAAGCCTATGTATGAACGAGGCTGGTTCTGATACTCCGATGAGCGCCACGCTGAACGGATATAGCTCTCGGGATCTTTCCACGAACCACCGCGTACGCTCTTCTTCTTTAAGCGATAGGGGTCTTCCTTGGCAGCATTATACTTCAACTGAGGGTTAATGTCATTCATGGCATCTACGCCAGCCTCGGTATAAATAGTGGATGTCCACTCAGCCACATTACCGGCCATATCAAACAACCCATTAGAATTGGCTGAGTAGATACCGGCACGACTGGTTATCAGGTTGCCATCCTTGGTATAGTTACCATTGTCGGGTTTGAAATTAGCAAAGAAGCATCCTTTTCCGCTTGTCACATCCTCGTTCTGCCAGGGGAACTCGTTTTGGTCTTTACCACGAGCAGCATACTCCCACTCAGCCTCTGTCGGCAGACGATAGCGCTGCACATAGCGAGCTGCAGCACCAAGTCCTTTCAGCAGATATTCCGTACGCCATGCACAGAAGGCATTGGCCTGTTCCCATGTCACGCCGACCACGGGATAGTCATTATAGGCAGGAGCCGAGAAGTAGTTGCGCATATACACCTCGTTATCGGCATTGGGGAAATCGTTCACCCAGCATGTCGTATCAGGGTATATATTGACAATGTATGTGTTCAAGAAATCCCAAGGACCAGAAAGAGGACGGTTGATGGTCTCGCGTACGATACGTCCTTCGTCATTGATATAAGCCGTGTCCTTAGAGATCCATACCTCTTCGTTGGGGTTGGCCTGAACATCCGTATTCAGATTACGCTCTTCGGGGTTCAGACGGTTGCGTCGCAGTGCAGCCTCTGTATAGTCATATACCTCGTAACGAAAGTTCATCTGACTGGCGTCGAGCATCTTCTCGCCCGTCACGGGATTGGTCACATAGACGCTCTCCATGGCGCGCAGCTCCTCGTCATTGGGTTTACGAGGCAGGTTCTTCTTCCAGTTGAGATGAGGTTTGATGGGGTCACCATTCTTATCTTCCACAATCATGTAGCTCTCGTCGCCACCATAGTTTGGATCTGCCAGGCGCTGACGGATGATAGAGTCGCGGACATAGTTCACAAACTGGCGATATTCAGAGTTGGTGATTTCGGTATCATCCATCCAGAATCCCTCCACTGAGATATCTCTCACAGGTGTCTGTTTGCCCCAGAGCGAGTCAACAGATTCCATGCCCATACGCAGATGACCACGCTTGATAAGAACCATGCCATAAGGAGCAGGTTCAGAGAACGCGCGTCCTGATGCTCCAGTCAGCTCACCGCCAGTAGATGTTGTCTCCTTGCCGCCAAAACAACTGGCAAGCAGCAACACCATCATGGCGCTTAGTACTATCATTACATTCTTCTTCATATTCTTAAGCTTCGTTTTATTCTTTTGATGGTCAAAGCAGTCTTACTGACTGATGACGGTTGCGACCCTTCTTAAACAGGTCAATGTCGGTCTGATAACCGACAAACAGCTCGTGGGAAC
The DNA here is from genome assembly GCF_000621825.1 of Xylanibacter brevis P6B11. Classification (NCBI taxonomy): domain Bacteria; kingdom Pseudomonadati; phylum Bacteroidota; class Bacteroidia; order Bacteroidales; family Prevotellaceae; genus Xylanibacter; species Xylanibacter brevis. The sequence goes on along the minus strand of NZ_JHXG01000003.1, from coordinate 22,807 downwards.
CATTTCCTAGACTGACGCCATTGGTATATATCTCGTAGGCGTAGCCCAGTCGAACACCATGGAAGTCGCCCCCCAAGAACACTGTCACCGAATTGCTAGGACTGTAGCCTAAGCCGGCATACATGACTCTGTTTTCATGCTTATAGGTTAGTCGGCTCGTCACATCGGCCCTATAGCCCACACCGTCGAAGCGTCCTAAAACAGAGGGCTGTATTGATAAGAACGGATTTCTCAGTTGAATATTGCATCCTCCGGTAAAATAATACGTCTGCGACACTGCAATTTCGTTAGTTTCGCCCAATTCTACGGTAGGAGCCAGTGCATGTTGCACCGAAGCGCCAACATACCAGTGACGTTGCTGATAGTAGAGTCCTGCACCCAGATCAAAGGCAGAACCGGTTATTTCCGACGTAGAGAAAGCAGGGTCGCTACCTTTCTCCAGATCCAGTTTCGAACCATTAAACGTTTCGCTCAGCATTGCTGCCTGCAAGCCGATGCTCAGCGTTCCACCAAACAGTTTTTGCTTGTTGGCATATTGCAAAGCGAATGTCTTATGCGAAAAGAGACCGATAGCATCATTGATGATGCGTGCACCGACGCCATGATACCCGCCAAGCATAAAGAAAGGCATGTCGGCAGAGACATACATGGTCTTAGGACTATGCTCAAAACCGGTCAGCGTCATGTTGTAGGCTCCCACAAAGTTGATTTTCTCCTGTTTTCCCGCGGAAGCAGGGTTGAACGAGGTCTCCATCGTCCAGTAATGACTGAACGAAGGATCGTATTGTGCACTGACTTCAAGCACCGTCACAACACTGAGGGCCAATATCAACAGAATTCGCCTAAACACGTTTATTATAACGTAAGGGTTCTCCTTTTATTATATAATAATAGGAAAAAGCGGCTACTTCACCAGTATCCGCTCTGCCATTTTAATTTGTTCTGAAGTAGGTGTTGGTACATCCTTCAGCGTATATTCTACGCCAAGCTGTTCCCATTTGAAAGTGCCTAACGTGTGATAAGGCAGCACCTCTACCTTTTTCACATTGTGCAGTGTGTCGATAAATGCGCGCAGCCTAGTCAACTGTTCTTCGTCGTCGGTAATACCAGGCACCAGCACATGACGAATCCATATAGGTTGTCCTATTTCGTCCATATAGCGGGCACAGTCTATGATGCGCTCATTGGGATGACCTGTCAGCCACTGATGGCGCTCCGAGTCTATGTGTTTAATGTCCAGGAGCACCAGATCGGTGCTTTGCATCAGTCGTTCAAACTTCGAGAAGAAATCTGTGTTGCGGTTAAACGGTTGGGCAGAAGTGTCCAGACATGTATTGATACCTCGACGCTTAGCCTCCTCAAAGAGATCTATCAGGAAGTCAATCTGCAACAGGGCCTCGCCGCCACTCACCGTGATGCCGCCTTCTTCGCCCCAGTAGCTGCGATAACGCTCGGCTTTTTTGAGGAGCTCATCGACGGTAACCTCTGTGCCTGCCTTCTCGCCATCACCCATTTTCCATGTGTCTGGGTTATGACAGTAGCGGCAGCGCATGTGGCAACCCTGCAAGAAAATCAGAAACCGAATCCCCGGCCCATCAACGGAGCCGAAGGATTCGGTGGAATGTATATAGCCTTTGCTAGTCATACTAGTTATTCGGTTATACTCGACAGCCAGACTTAGAGGCTCTCGTGCGACTGACGTGCGATTACATCCTCCTGCTGCTCACGAGTCAGGTCGATGAACTTCACAGCGTAACCAGATACACGGATGGTGAAGTTAGCGTACTCGGGCTTCTCGGGATGCTCCATAGCATCGCGCAGCTTGTCAACACCGAATACGTTCACGTTCAGGTGGTGAGCACCACGGCTGAAGTAGCCGTCCATAACGCCAACCAGTGTGTTAGCGCGCTCCTCGTCGTTGTGACCCAGTGTGTTGGGGCTGATGGTCTGTGTGTTAGAGATACCATCGAGTGCATACTCGTAAGGCAGCTTAGCTACAGAGTTCAGCGAAGCCAGCAGACCGTTCTTCTCAGCACCGTAGCTGGGGTTAGCACCAGGTGACAGAGGAGTACCAGCACGACGACCATCGGGCAGGTTGCCGGTGTACTTACCGTAAACCACGTTAGAAGTGATGGTCAGGATAGAACATGTAGGAGTAGCGTTACGATAGGTAGCGTGCTTGCGGATCTTCTTAACGAAGGTCTTCAGCAACCATACTGCAATCTCGTCAGCGCGGTCGTCATCGTTACCATAGCGGGGGAAGTCGCCCTCAGCTACATAGTCAACGTTGAAGCCCTCTTCGTCGCGGATCATCTTCACCTTAGCATACTTCACAGCAGAGATTGAGTCAACCACGTGAGAGAAACCAGCGATACCGGTAGCGAAGGTACGACGTACGTTGGTATCGATCAGAGCCATCTCGGCAGCCTCATAGAAGTACTTATCGTGCATGTAGTGGATGAGGTTCAGGGTGTTTACATAAACACCAGCCAACCAGTCCATAGCCTGATCGAAGCGGGGTTCCAGTTCCTCCCATGTCAGATACTCATCCTTGATAGGACGGAAACCAGGAGCTACCTGCTCGCGGGTCTTAGCATCCACACCACCGTTACAAGCATAGAGGAAGCACTTAGCCAGGTTAGCACGTGCACCGAAGAACTGCATCTCCTTACCGGTCTGTGTAGCACTTACGCAGCAGCAGATGCTATAGTCGTCGCCCCATACAGGACGCATTACCTCGTCGTTCTCGTACTGGATAGAGCTGGTCTTCACCGAAATCATGGCAGCATACTTCTTGAAGTTGGCTGTCAGACGGGGAGAGTACAGCACGGTGAGGTTAGGCTCGGGTGAAGGACCCATGTTTTCCAGTGTGTGGAGGAAACGGTAGTCGTTCTTGGTCACCATGTGACGACCGTCCATGCCCATACCACCTACTTCCAGTGTTGCCCATACGGGGTCGCCAGAGAAGAGCTCATTGTATGAAGGAATACGAGCGAACTTCACCATACGGAACTTCATTACCAGGTGGTCGATCAGCTCCTGTGCTTCGCTCTCATTCAGTGTACCCTCTTCGAGGTCACGCTGGATATAGATATCGAGGAATGTTGACACACGACCTACAGACATGGCAGCACCATTCTGAGTCTTGATGGCAGCCAGGTAGCCGAAGTACAGCCACTGCACAGCCTCGCGTGCGTTGTTAGCAGGCTGAGAGATATCGAAACCATAGATCTGAGCCATGGCCTTCATCTCCTTCAGAGCCTTGATCTGCATAGAGATCTCCTCGCGCTGACGGATGATATCATCGCTCATCACGCCAGCACCACAGTTACGCTTGTCAGCTTCCTTCTCGGCAATGATGAAGTCGATACCATAAAGAGCCACACGACGATAGTCACCTACGATACGGCCACGGCCATAAGTATCGGGCAGACCAGTCAGGATGTGGTTGTGACGTACATGCTTCATCTCCTCGGTATATGCGTCGAACACACCGTCGTTGTGGGTTTTGCAATACTTGGTAAAGATCTCGTGCAACTTTTCTGAGGGCTTGTAACCATAGTTTGTGCAAGCCTGCTCTGCCATCTTGATACCACCGAAGGGCATGAATGCACGCTTCAGGGGTTTGTCGGTCTGCAGACCTACTACCTTCTCCAGGTCTTTCTTGCTCTCGTCGATGTATCCAGGACCATAAGCAGTCATGCTTGACACGATCTCAGTCTCCATGTCGAGCACACCACCCTTGGCACGCTCTTCCTTCTGGAGCTCCTGCAGACGACCCCACAACTGGTCGGTTGCCTCGGTAGGACCTACCAGGAATGACTCATCGCCTTCGTAAGCCGTGTAGTTGTTCTGAATAAAATCTCGCAGATTGACCTCTGAAGTCCACTTGGTTCCTTTAAAACCTCTCCATTCTTTTCTCATAATACTTATTTAAAATACCTTATTCAATCTTTTCGGGTGCAAAGGTAATACTTTTTTTGCGCAATCGAAACACTTTCTTGTAAAAATGCTTATCTTTGCACTCAATTAATAGTCAGAGGCATATTAAAAGCACCTATTTTCTGCCTTACCTTATATTTATATGAAAAGTATTTGTAATTTCATAGCCCGTTGGATGGGACTTATGGTCTTGCTCGTTGCAGGTATTTCTTTGTTGTTTCCCAATTCTTTTATTTGGATAGACACCTGGACCATCAACCCCATGCTCGGCGTCATCATGTTTGGCATGGGACTGACGCTCTCACCTCATGATTTCCGCATCGTGCTGAGTCGTCCAAAGGATATCTTCATCGGTTGTCTGGCACAGTTCACCGTCATGCCGTTGCTGGCTTGGATGCTATCCTGGCTTTTCGCCTTACCCAAAGAGCTGGCGCTGGGTGTCATCCTGGTGGGCTGCTGTCCTGGTGGTACCGCTTCTAACGTTATCACCTATCTGGCCAAGGGCGACCTTCCGCTGTCTGTCGGTATGACGGCCACCTCTACCCTACTGGCTCCGCTGCTGACACCTTTTCTGGTTTGGCTCATGGCAGGTACGATGGTAGATGTTGACACACTGGGCATGCTGCAAAGCATCGTATATGTGGTGATTGCGCCCATTATTGCCGGATTGCTCTGCCAGCGCTTCCTACCTGGCATAACTAAAGCTGTCACGCCCTATCTGCCCGCCTTCTCATCGATTGTCATCGCACTGGTCGTAGGCATCATTGTGTCTCACAGTGCCGATCGTCTGTTGGTTGGCGGCATGGTTGTCGTCCTCGTCGTCATGCTCCACAACCTGTTGGGGTTGTCAATTGGCTACCTTCTGGGGCGCCTGCTTCATCTCCAGAAGTCAAAGTGTGTGGCCCTCAGCATCGAGGTAGGCATGCAAAACAGCGGGTTGGCCTCATCACTGGCCGTACTTCATTTTGCCACCTTCCCACTTGCCACCATCCCCGGTGCCGTGTTCAGTGTTTGGCACAACATCAGCGGTGCGCTGGTGGCAAAATTCTACAGTTCCGATTCCAAATAAACACGTTGGTCATAGCGAAGTATAGCTTTGGTTACGGCAAAGTATAACTTTAGTCGTACTAAAGTGCCGCTTTGCCGTAATGAAAGTGCCGCTTTGCCGTAATGAAAGTGGCACTTTTCTGGTGTCAAAAAACCACTTATCTCAAAAAGCAAAGGTAGCTTCTCAAAAAGCAAAGTAAGTAATCCGCCCTATTCAGCCCGTTGAAAGAAATTATCCTTTTTTGAATAGTTTTTTTCCTTATCTCACTTGAATTTTGATGTACCTTTGCCACACGTTTCACATACCTAATCAAACTATAAATTAACCTCTTATGTTTAAAACGAGTATTTTAAGTCTATTCGTAATGACTGTCAGTAGCATTTCATCTTATGCTCTTACGGTAGACCACCTGCGCGTACAATCTTTGCGCAATCCTAATGGCATTGATGTACTGTCGCCTCAATTTTCATGGCAACTGCATTCCGACGAACGAAATGTGGTGCAAACTGCTTATCAACTAATGATTTTTAACGATGCAAACGACGCTCAACCCATCTACGATTCGGGAATGGTGGAGAGCAGTGAATCCGCCCACGTCACTATCAAGGACCTGCCTTTACAACCGGCTACGCGCTACCATTGGCAAGTGACGGTCTGTGACAACAAAGGTGGCAAGGCCACTTCCACCGAAAAGGCTTGTTTCGACACAGGCCTGCTGGGTTCAGGATGGAGCAACGCCAAATGGATTCAATATAGTGATTATGCCTCTGGCCTGACGCCCGAGGTGATTACCGACTACACCATTGAGGGCAAGATAACCATCGAGCACACAGCTGCAGGCCTATGCTTTGCCATGCAGGATGCCGGCAACTTCTATTACTGGCAGCTGAATACCGAGGGCGACTATCCTCGTCTGCGCCCGCATGTGTGGAGCAATGGCAATCCAGCCTGTCTTGCAGACATCAATCTCACAGGGAAAGTAGCTCTGAACAATACTGACGAGTTTACATTACGCATCGAAGTGACCAATGCCTCGCTCGCACGCACATACATCAACGATGTGCTGGTTGACGAACGCACCGGCAACTTTAAATTTGGCAAGATTGGTATGCGCGAGGATCATGGTGAGCGCGACGGACTACCCGAAATAGGAGTTTACGACGACATCAAAGTCAAGAAGTCCGATGAAACCGTACTTTTTTCCGAAGATTTCTCTTCTGGCAGCCTCTTCTCAGGTGGCACCGTAACCGATGGAAAACTGCGTATCGTGGGCTCTACCAACAACCACGTGCTTGTTTGGCAGAAGGATGCTAACGAGGAAACGACACACTTCAGTATCGACTACGACATGTATATCGTTAAGGCTGCCGCAGCCGTCGTCTTTTCTGCTACCTCAGGAAACACCTATCATATGTGGCAAATCAACGTCAACGACAATGCCAATCCCTCTGTTCGCCACCATGTCTATGTCAATGGTAACCTGACCTGGAACGATGCTCAGTTCACCCAGTTCTCAAAAGCCGACCTTACCGGCCATCTGCATCACTACAGGATAGAAGTGAAGAATGGTGTCATCAGCACCTATATCGACGATATCCTCGTGGACACCTTCAACGACAATAGCGGCAGCGCCGTGATGGGCAATATCGGCATGCGCGTTGACAACAACACCGGCGAGGAGGCCTATTTCGACAACATCGTGCTGACGCAATACAACAGCGAGGGCACGCCTTCTGTGTTGATAAACGAGGACTTCGAGGCCCTGTCGTCCGACCATTTCTTTGATGCTGACGTCGAGAAGTTCTTGGACAACCAGATGTGCCATGTCAAATCAGCATCTGGCGAAAAGAAGGTCATGCAGACCACCACAGACGGCATGCCGATGTTCCGCAAGACGTTCTTCGTCAACAAGAAGGTTCTTTCTGCCACGCTCTTCACGTCAGGTCTCGGCGTATATGACCTGTTTGTGAACGGCCAGCGTACAGGACATGTTCAGCCCGATGGCACCACCATCTACGAAGAGTTGAAACCAGGATGGACCGAATATCGTAAGCGTGTATTCTATAGCACGCACGATGTCACCTCTCTGCTGCAAGAAGGAAAGAATGCCATTGGAGCCATCGTAACTCCAGGTTGGTGGGCTGGTGCTGTGATGCATGGTGCCTATGGTTCTCCCACCGAGGGTTTTCTTGCTAAACTTCTCATCACTTACGACGACAACACTCAAGACGTGATTGTCAGCGACCTCAGCTGGCTTTCGTCCAAGAAGGGTGCATTAAAGCTGGGCGATATTTACGATGGTGAAATCTATGATGCGAGAGTTGCCTCGTCTTGGACTGCCGCCGACTATGACGATAGCGACTGGAACGGCGTGGAAGAAAACCACGAGTTCAATGGTGAGGTGAACGCGTTCACCGGCGGATATGTGTTGACACTGCCCGACCTTGTCCAGCATATACGCACTGCTACCATTCACGAAGGCAACAAGTCAACAGGCACAGACTTTGGCATGGCCAATGTCGTATCAACACAAGAGGGTGATGGCACTATTTCATTGAAGAAAGGTCAGTCGGTGGTCATCGACTTTGGACAAAACATCGTCGGATGGGTCAACTTCAAAGTGAAAGGACAGACAGGCAACCGACTGAAGATGCGCTTCGTCGAAATGCTTAATGACACCGGTGAACGCAGCCGTGGCAACGATGGACCTGGAGGTACGCCCTATCTGGCTAACCTGCGTTCGGCAAAAGCGTCACTCTACTACACCCTGCGCGGTGATGCGGATGGCGAGAGCTATCATCCCTCTACCACATTCTTCGGATTCCGTTATTGCGAGATTACTCCCAGTGACGATGTTGAAATCCTGTCTATCGAGGCTCAGCCCATCAGTTCTTCAACAGAAGACACTGGCTCTGTAGAAACAAGTAATGCGCTGGTCAACCAACTCTTCTCGAATATCACCTGGGGACAACGAGGCAATCTGCTTAGCATTCCCACCGACTGTCCGCAACGCGACGAGCGCTTGGGATGGACAGCCGACACACAGGTATTTTCTCGCACAGGCCTTTTCAATGCCAATATGGAGTCGTTCTATCGCAAATGGATGCAAGACATGCGCGATGGTCAAAACGGAGAAGGTGCCTATCCAGGTGTTGCGCCCGAATGTTGGGGCACGCCCTTCGGACAGACCGTATGGGCAGATGCTGGCATTCTGGTTCCTTACAACCTTTATATGATGACGGGCAACAAGGAAGTGCTCCGCGAGAACTATGAGTCAATGACGCGCTACATGAACTACCTCTCTAAGCAGGTATTCGATGGCTATAAATATAATGGTGGTGGACTGACCTGGGGCGACTGGCTTTCGTTTGTCAATACTGACACACGCTACATTGCCGTGGCCTATTATGGACTAGTTGCACAACTGATGAGTCAAATGTCTATGGCTCTCAGTCAAACCGACAACGACGATTATGCACAGAAAGCACAGACATATCAAGAACTCTATCAGAACATCAAGGCTGAGTTCCGTAGTCGTTACATCACGCCTTCTATACGTCAAAACACACAGACAGCCTATCTCATGGCACTCGACTACAACCTGCTGGAAGACGATGCTGAGATTGAGCAGTTCAAGAACCAGCTGGCACGCAATATCCGCATCAATGGCTATAAGCTCAACACTGGCTTCGCCGGTACTGCCATTCTCAACACCACGCTTTCGCGTTTCGGCCTCAACGACTATGCCTACGATCTACTACTTCAGCGTAAATGTCCTTCGTGGCTCTACAGTGTCGATCAGGGTGCCACTACCATTTGGGAACGATGGAATAGCTATACCGTGGAGAGCGGGTTCGGTGATCCTGGCATGAACTCTTTCAATCACTATGCTTATGGTGCTGTTGGCGAATGGATGTATCGCTATATGCTCGGCATTGAATACGACCCGAAAGAGCCTGGTTTCCGTCATATCATTCTGCAACCTCAGCCCGACCGCCGCACCACGTTGCCCACCGGACAGGAAATCATTACCCGTGCCACAGGCCATCATCTGAGCCATTATGGTGAAATACGTTCCAGCTGGCAAACCACAGATCAAGACGACATCACCTACGACTGCACCATCCCCGCTAATAGCTCTGCCACACTCTATCTTCCCGTAGCCGATGAAAAAACTATCGTCATGGAAAGCAATCAGGCTGCGACTGAAGCCGAAGGGGTAGAATATCTCGGATTTAAGGATGGATGTCAGGTCTATCGACTTGGCTCTGGTAGCTATCACTTTACAACAAAGCTTAAGACAACAGCCATTCACTTACCCTCTGCCACAGAGGGTAAGCTGAAGGCCAACCTTATCTATGATTTGCAAGGCCGCTATATTTGTACTGACCTCAATCAACACAACTTAAAAAAAGGAATTTATATCGTCAAAGGCGATAAATCAAAAATCATTATCATCAACTAACAGCCTAAACAATGAAAAAATTATTTTTAACTATGGCACTTGTATTTATGGCAAGTGTCCAGACATGGTGTTACACATTTACCAACAACTACACCATCGAAACAAAGTTCAAAATCAATGCTATCGGCGCGGGAATTATCTTCTCAGCCTGCCAAGGGCAAGGTGGCAATCTCTACATGTGGCAGTACAACGTGGGAGAGAATGGCGACCGCTCACTCTTCCGGCCGCACCACTGGAATCCTGGAGCTCTGCTTGAAGAGAAAGGCACCGGCGATGTGACACTGAACACCACCGATTGGTTTATCACCAAGATTGAGATTACGAATGGTAGCCATGCCCGCACCTACCTACGTAAAGCAGCCGATGATGTTGACGTTCTTATTGATGAGCGCGATGGCGATTTCCGTTATGGCATGATTGGCACACGTCAGGATCATGATGGTAACACCAATGAATCAGCCTCGTTCGACTATTTCAAGATTACCGATGATGATTCTCAGAAGATTCTCTATCTCGAGGACTTTGATGAGACAGATGGTAACTGGACGAATAATCCTATATGGGAAGACGGCACGCTTCGCACCGATGGAGTTGATCTCTCTGAACGCCGCTATTTTCCTGACAACATGTTCAAACAGGCCATTGACATGCACTACGCTGTAGAAGCCGACTTAACTATCGAGAAGGGCTACCTCTCTATCATCTTCGGTCTGAATGAAAATGGCAGCAACTACATGTGGCAGATTTCACCCAACTATTATAACGATGGCTCAGCCAACATCTACTACCATCTGGACCGTGGCAATGAGCAATGGAAAGCTCACGCCGCTGGTGCTCGATTCCCCGACTTCAATGCTGAGGATTTCTTGAATCCACATCACATCAAGATTGAGGTTGACGGCAACGTCGTATATACCTATATAGACGACAAGCTACAAGACACCTTCAAACAGAACGATATAACCGACCTTGAGTTGCTCAATCTTGGCGGCATCGGTTTCCGCGCTGATGGTTCCAACAACATAGAGCACAAGAGTCTTATCGACAACATCAAAGTGACTACTTATGACACCGAAGGCGAGCCTACAGTGGTTCTCTACGATAATTTCACCGGTGGTCAATCTCGTTATTTCAATCTTGACGTCAACGAACTGACAAGTGTCGTCAACAACCAGCTGGTTATAGATGTTCCTGCCGGTTCCTATGCAGCTCGCTTATTACAAGAGGAGAATCCACTGGTCGCTTTGCTCATCAGCGAAAATGAAGACAACACCAACTTGCCGGTGTTAATGGGTAGTGACATCACACTAAAGAAAACATTTGTTGCCAACCAATGGAACACGCTCTGTTTACCCTTTGCACTTTCAGCTGAACAATTGACATCACTCTTCGGAGAAGATTCTCGTGTGGCTGCTCTCAGCAATATTGACGCAAGCACTTCTTCGTTCTTTTTCTCTTCTATCACCACTGGAACAGAAGCTGGAAAGCCCTATCTTGTATTCCCCACCAAAGACATCAATGGTCCCATCGAACTGACTGGCATAGACCTTGTTTGCGAGGATGCTACATCTGAATCTAACGAAGGATTTGCATTCTGTGGTCTGCTGGCACCCATGTCAACTACTGCTGACGGGAAGACGTTCTACTTGTTGGGCGACAACTATAACCTGAAAAAGGCTACTGAGGAAGAAAACATGCCAGCCTTGGGAGCCTATTTCACTGTTCCCGAAGAGACGACTGATGCACTGTTGTTCATTGACAATATCTCTACCGACATTCGCACCGTCGGCAATCAAAAACTGCATGACAACATCCAAAGCTTCGACTTGCAGGGACGCCACGTGAACATGTCACAGACAAAGAAAGGCATCTATATTAAATCAGGAAAGAAATTTGTTAAGTAATAATGATGATTGATGAAAGGGGGCGGAACTATACGACTCCGTCCTCTTTCTCTATTTGACTATTAATTCGAACGCGCAATAATGATTAGAAAAACGCTGAATGCTGCAAGATTAACCATCGTTGCTATGCTGTCAATGGTTCAACCTATGCAGACCACCGCCGACAACACGTCTGCAGCTGTCACCTTTGAGACCAAACTATTCCGTACGCCTCCCATGGACTACAGGCCCATACCATTGTGGTTCTGGAACAACACGACCATCAATGCCTCAACACTTGAGGAGCAACTTGAGCAGATGGTCAACACCGATGGTTATGGTGGTTGTGCTATACTGCCATTTGGTACCAACTTTCGTCCTTCGTACCTCTCTACCGACTATTTCGCGCTCTATGCCCGTGCCATCGAGAAAGCACGCCAGTTAGGAGCCCACATGTCGATATACGACGAATATGGTTTCCCCTCTGGCAGTATGGGAGCCATCAATGGGTCTGGCGTCAAAACCTTTATGAACAACCATCCGGATTATACCGTCAAGCGGCTTGACAAGATTGAGTATCGCATCGATCGTGGTGCTACATTCAATCGTCTGCTGACTTATACCGGCAAGCTGATGTCTGTCGTTGCATGGAACTCTGAAAGCAAGCAGATTATCAATCTGCGCTCAAATCTCAACGAGGACACGAAACGACTCACTTGGACAGCTCCAGATGAAACAGGTTGGCACATCATGGTATGTCAGTGCATCACCGATGGCGACCCCAACGTTGATTACCTCTCTCCAGAGGCTGTTAAACTGTTTATTCAAGATACGCACGAAGCCTATTTTAAGCAGTATTCTAATGACTTTGGTAAAACCATCGTCTCAACATTCTTCGACGAGCCAACCATGTATCGTGCACAAGGACGCATGTGGACCAGCGACTTCAATGAGCAATTTGAACGACGTTACGGCTTTTCACCCGAAGAGCTCTACCCTGCCCTATGGTATAATATCGGAGAACGCACGCCATGGGTCCGCAACTTGCTTTTCGGTCTTCATTCTGCGCTCTATAGCGAAGGATTCATGAAGACCATCAGTGATTGGGCCAGTGCACATGGCATTCTGGCTACAGGACACCAAGATCAGGAAGAGATTGCCAACCCTACAAGTGTGGCTGGCGACTTGATGCTAGTTGGCAAATATCTCTCTATGCCTGGTATCGACAAGATCGGTGGCGGACGCCCTACGGAGAATTTCTATAAGGTGGTGTCGTCTTCTGCCAACTGCTGGGATAAGACCTATGTCATGTCTGAGACCTATGGCGACATGGGGAATCTGCCTGTCGAGGAACTCTATCACATTGCCATTGAGCAATATACCAAAGGCATCAATCATCTCATACCTCATGCCGTGTGGTATAACAATGGCGATGTCACATTCTTACCAGAACTGTCTTGGCGCAACCCTCTCTACAAAGCTGAGCTACCTCGTTTCAATAGTTTCCTGGCTCGTTTGAACTACCTGCTGGCTCGTCCTTCACGCCATGTAGCAGATGTGGCAATGGTATATCCTATTCAGACACTCTATGCAGGTCATTATCTTGACGGTCCTAAAGGATTCTACCAAGGTGGTGTCGATGTTGAAGGAACCGATTATCCTGAGATATCACGTCTTCTAACCGATGAACTGGGTTTCGATTTCACCTACCTTCATCCGGAAGTCATCGATGACCGTTGCGAGGTATCCAACGGACAACTGAACATGCTTAACACCATCAACACGGAACACTTCAAGGTGATTATTGTGCCTGGAATGTCAACTATTTCCTCGTCTAATCTCCAAAAGATTGAAGAAGCGTGGGAACAGGGGGTTGGTGTCATTTTCACCACTCAGTTGCCCAAGCATAGTGCCGACTCGAAAGGTTCTGATACCAGCATCGCAGAAACCATCAATCGCATGTTGAATGGCGAAGGCCAGCATACGCCTGCCCTATTCGTTCCTACACCAACAGCCGAGAGCATGAAGACGGCTCTTGACACTCTGTTACCACAGCCCGACGTACAGTTCACCAGTGGTAAGCATCCTTTCAATTACCTACATAAGGTAGTTGACGGACATCATGTTTACTACTTCGGAAATATCGACACCTCAAGTGCCGAATGCACCATTCGCCTTAAGGATGTGTCTCCATCGGCATCAATGACACTTCTTAATCCTCATAACGGCGCAGACCAACCTGCGCACCTTACAGCCAGCGGTGATGATGCTATGCTGACCATCACGCTTCGCCCCAACCAGAGCATTTTTCTTGTTGACGATGCCTTGCTCAACAAGAATGCTACAGGCGAAGTAGCCATCGAACAACATTCATCATACACCATTGAGGCTCGTGTCAACATCCATCAGCTTAGCGCAGGCATCTGTTTTGCTTCGACCGACGCACAGAATTTCTACATGTGGCAAGTCAATGTTGCCGATCCTGCGCATCCACTGTTACGTCCACATCGCTGGACAGGCGGCAATCCCAGTCTCTTGGCAGAGATTCCCATTCCTTCAGAAGCGAACATCGGTGTAGAAAAGCCATTCAACATACGCATTGAAGTTGAAGACGAAAAATACGTCTGCACCTATATTAACGATATACTTATCGATGAACGGAACGGACAGTTCCAATACGCCAATATGGGATTCAGACAATCACACGATGGCACTCTTGGAAAGACGGAGAAGGCTTCTTTCGATAATGTACGTATCACAAAGAAAGAGGCCGACAGCAACACACCGCAAGTCATCTTAGACGAAGATTTTAGTCAAGAGAATCCGTTCACCTCAGGAATCTTGTCGGATGGATGGTTACGTATTGATGGTCAAATGACCTATGACGAACTGGTATGGTTAAAGACCACGCCACAAATCGACCCAATCCCACAGACTGATGAGTGGGTCAACCCCATGGTACTGCCAGGACTTGACAACAGAAGTCTGGGCGACCCATACATCATGAAGTATAAAGGCTACTACTACCTCTATGTCAGCGCTGGCGACCGCAACATCTACTGCTGGCGTTCGAAAGACTTGGTAAACTGGTCTTCTTCCTATATTTGTTGTACCGACGAGACAACGGCTGTGGCCTATGCGCCCGAGGTCATCTATTGGAACGGCAAGTTCTATATGTGCACATCGCCACGAGGCGGCGGCCACTATATGCTCACCAGCGACAGTCCGCTGGGTCCGTTTGTTCATCAGACAGGCAACATGGGACGCGACATTGATGGTTCTATGTTTATCGACGACAATGGCAGCTGGTATTTCTATCATGCCAACAATGGTGGCATTCGGGGCTGCACCATGCCCACGCACCTCTCATATGGTGATGATGTAGATCTTGGATGCTGCATGACAGGGCAATGGACAGAGGGACCATGCGTGTTCAAGCGCAACGGGCTCTATTATCTGCTTTACACCGGCAACCACGTGTGGACCAACGGCTATCGCATCGACTATGCCATCAGCAACAGCAGTCCGCTATCGGGATTCCGCCCACAAAGCGACCAGAACCCGATTCTGATTGACACAGAGACACCCACCCATAAGGCTCTTGGACACGGAACGGCCTTCGTTGGTCCCGATCTTGACACCTATTATTTCTGCTACCACAACCTGCAGGACAACAAGGCTCGCCGTCTGCTCAACTTTGAACGCATCGGATGGTGTGGCGACAAGTTGATGATGACAGGCCCCACCAATTGGGAACAAGACAAGCCCATCGTTGCTGACAACGATTATTTCGAGCGTCAGGAACTGGGCAAAGACTGGACCATTTTGAGTGGTGACCAGTGGAAGATAGCCAATAGTGACCATCTGACTCAGACTGCCACTGAGGGTCAGCAATCCATCATTTTCGACAAAGGGGCATACGAACAATACACGGCAGAGTTCACCCTTCGTTCTTCCTCAGCTACGGGCTCTTTCGGTGCCATCTTCTCTTATCAGGATGCTGAAAACTATGGTGAGGCGCTCATCAACGCTGCCGAGAAGAAGCTAGAGGTGAACTTCTATGTCAACGGCTCTACCCTACTCGACAAAACCATAGCGTTGCCTGCCGACTTCGATCCAGCATGCTGGCATGCTATCCGCATTGAGAAGAACGAGCGTTTTACGTATATCTATATTGACGGCATGAAAAAATGCCAAATCATCAGAAAGACGAATGGAGGTCAGATTGGCTATATCACACATGGTGCTGCTGCTGACTTCTCTTACACAGCCATCAGCCCCTACGTTGATGGTAGTGGCATCCGTGATTATAGTCTGCCTGTGCCGGGCCTCATGGCTGCTTCCATGTGCAAGGAGAAGAGCGCGGATGTTGTGCAGACATCCTACGGCATGACTGTGGGTACGTCCAACTATCTGAAGAGTGCCACCGGCAGCAAGATTTCCTATCATGTAAATATTCAGAAAGACAACATCTATAACCTCGGCCTACGATACAATGCTTCGGCAACAGCCCGCATTCGACTGCTATTGGACGGAAAGGCTATTGCCAACGATATCGAGCTGCCAGCAACGAATTCGGTGGTTACCACCATGCCCATCTACAACCTCTCGATGAAGGGCGGACGACATACGTTCTCGATAGAGGTTCTCGATGGTGCACCATCCTTCTATGAGTACACCTTCAAACCTGGTGTAGCCCATCCACATGTCATGGCCGACAACTTCGACAATGGCTTCAGCAATGAATGGGACTATCGCGAAGGCAATTGGACCATTCAGAATGGGCAACTGGAATCAACGGGCCGTTACGGAAAGATGCTGATGGGCGGTTTCGACGACATCCACCTCACAGACTATACCGTGGAGTGCGACGTCATCTACACCAGCAACGACATGAACGGTGGTCTGCTGTTCCGCACCACCAATGCATCTACGGGCGGTGCCGACGACAACCCCGTATTGGGAACCGACTTTCTGCAGGGCTACATCTTCATGGCGGGCGCCACTTCAGTGGCACTGGGCAAGCACAACTATGGCTGGCAGACCCTGACCACCGTCAACAAGACCATTTCGCCCACCGTTCCGCATCACATGAAAGTTGAGGTTGAAGGGGCCACCATCCGTTGTTATATTGACGACATGGAGACACCCATCATCACATATACCGACCCCAAACCATACATCACCGGACGTGCGGGCTTCCGTACACACAACACCGTCATGCGGTTCGACAATTTCCAGGTGACACCAAAAGAGTACGGGGCATCCGGGATTCGTTTTCCACAAGCATCCACCCACAAGCACACCGACACCTCTGGGCACTGCTACAATCTCTTAGGACAGGTTGTAAATCCCTCTGCCAATCTGCATGGAATCTTTCTGAAGGGGCAAAAGAAAGTGCTTTTAAAATGAGTCACCGGCACAGAGAGACATACTAAGTTTTAGTTTGTAATAATGATTGTTAGAAAGGAAGAAGAGTCCGCCTGAACAGGTCAACCTCTTCTTCCTTGTTTTTTATAATGTCGATGCAGACTACGACAATCCTTCTATCTCACCGTTCACAATGGTGATGCGTTCGGCCTGCGGACTCTTTGGCAGTCCTGGCATGCGGAGCATATCACCGGCAATAGCCACAATCATCTCGCTACCGCAGTTTAAGATCACATCGCGGATGCGTATGGTAAAGCCTTCGGGCGAGCCATAGCGTGTGGAGTCGGCCGAAAACGAATATTGCGTCTTGGCTATGCAGACAGGATAATGACAAATGTCCTTGTCGTCAGCAAAGATCGTTCTAATAGACTCCAGCTTCCTCATGCCAGTCTTGCTGAACTCCACGGCAGCAGCGCCATAGATGCGCTTACATACTTTCTCTATCTTGCCTTCTATCGTATCATTCTCAGGATAAGTGAAGTTCACGGGCAACGGCTGTATTCGACCGATGGTGTCTGCCACCTTCTGTGCCAGTTCCACTGCACCATCGCCACCCTTCAGGAAGGCCTCGTTGACAGCAAAGCCCACGCCAAGGTCTTCGCAGTTCTTACGAACAATGGCTATCTCTTCCTCGGTATCGGTGTCGAAACGGTTCAGTGTGACAATCACTGGCTGTCCAAAACTCTGCATGTTGTTGATATGACGGTTCAGGTTCTTCAGTCCCTCCTTCAGACCATCGGCATTAGGCGCTTTGATTTGGTCGAGTGCTACGCCGCCATGCATCTTCAGGCCCTGTGTGGTAGCCACGATGACCACCAACTGAGGCTGCAGTCCAGCCTTTCTACATTTGATATTAAAGAACTTCTCGGCACCGAGGTCAGCACCGAAGCCAGCCTCTGTCACCACATAGTCGCTATAGGTCATAGCCATCTTCGTGGCCATCACGCTTGAACAGCCGTGCGCAATATTGGCAAAAGGCCCGCCATGGATGAAGGCAGGTGTCTGCTCGGTGGTCTGTACCAGGTTGGGCGAAAGAGCATCGCGCATCAACACGGTGATAGCGCCAGCTACACCCATATCGCGCACACGGAATGGCTTTCCGTCTGAGGTGATACCCAACAGGATGTTTTCTATACGTCTCTGCAGGTCCTCTTCACTGGTAGCCAGACAGAGGATGGCCATCAACTCGGAGGCAGGTGTAATATCGAATCCTGTCTCAGAGACCACGCCGTCGCCACGAAGTCCCGTCACCACATTACGCAGCGCACGGTCGTTCACGTCGAGCACACGTTTCCAGTAGATCTCACGCAGCGAGAAGCCCTCTTTCCGATGCTGATAAAGGTAGTTGTCCAAAAGAGCACTGATGGTATTGTGAGCAGAGGTCACTGCATGGAAGTCGCCCGTAAAATGGAGATTGATTTTCTCCATGGGCAGCACCTGAGCATAGCCACCACCTGCAGCACCACCCTTCATACCGAAACAAGGTCCCAGCGATGGCTCACGCAGTGACACGGAAGCATTCTTACCAATCTTGTTCAAGCCCATAGCCAGACCGATGCTGACGGTTGTCTTACCGATACCAACCTTGGTGGGACTAATCGCTGTCACAAGAATCAGCTTACTCTTTTTCACCTTCTCTTCGTCAATAAGCGAAAAAGGCACCTTAGCCATATAACGGCCATAAGGCTCAATATTTTCCTTATCGATACCAAGCTTTTCTGCAATTTCGCCAATGGGTTTCAACTCGCATTCGCGTGCAATCTGTATGTCTGTTTTCATAGTCGTTTATGGGATATTCATGAATATCGGGTGCAAAATTACAAAATCTACTTGAAAATCAGTCATATTTAGCATTCATTAAGTAGCCGGCGTACAATTCCACACCTTGTTCCATACCGCCACATTAAAAAAACACAAAAAGATTTGTACTTTTTACTTTTATGCATTATCTAAAGACAAGCCTCAATTCCCTTAAGCATCGGGAATTGAGGCTTGTTCTTTATTATATAGCCTATGATGAGACCCAGAGACAGAGGTTATGCCAAGAGCTTCTTCACAATCTCTGAGATGATGCGGCCATCGGCCTTTCCTGCCAACTGCTTGCTGGCGGTGCCCATTACCTTTCCCATCTCTTTCATGCTTGTGGCTCCCACCTCAGCAATAATCTTCTTCACCTCTACCTCTATCTCCTCCTGAGAAAGTTGTTTCGGCAGATAAGTCTCAAGTACCTCCACCTGTGCCAACTCTGCGTCAGCCAGATCCTGGCGTCCTGCTTGAGTATAGGTAGCAGCTGTTTCCTTGCCCTGCTTAGCCAGTTTTGAGATAATCTTCAGTGCATCAGCATCAGACAGTGTGTCGTTGGCACCTGGTGCCGTCTTTGCCTCCAGGAATACTTTCTTGATGTTGCGAAGCGTCTCCAGACGCACCTTGTCGCGAGCTTTCATCGCGGCCTTAATATCTTCACTAATTTGATCAAATAAATCCATAATACCGTTATTTAATGAATTGTTTTATACTGCAAAAGTAGTTATTTTCCATTTGAACGAACCACTCTTCTATAAAGATTTAGTTTTATTTAGCGATTAAACCGCAACGTGTAAAGGTTGACAGATAGAGAACTGTTCGGAAATTCCGAACAATTCAAAGCTACTATAAAACACCAGCGAGACAAACAAATAACATTTGCTTATCTCGCTGATATTCAATTGGGGTTAAGCCAGCTTTTAGGCTTTAATACTCATCCTCGTTGAAAACTTGGCCTTCTATTGATTATCAATCCGTTACACCATAACCATTTTTAGCCAAACAAACCAGGCGGTTTGAGACGGTCAAAGGCGATTCGTTGGCGGGTTAGACAAACAAACTATCGAGTCCACTTGTGGCCTGTACACCTTTTTCTGTATGAACGAAACAGTTTTTATTGATATTCGATAAAAAAGTTCTGTTTTTCTTTGGAGATAAAAAAATAATGTTTACTTTTGCACCGAAATTAATTATCGTCTAACAATAAAATTATGTTGATTATGAACAAAAAGCTAAAGATTTACAGCACGTTGTTCGTTGTGGCACTCATTTTTCTTGCCGCTTCCAACACGTTCCATTACAGCACTTATTCCACCTGTTCGACAGATGCTGAAGAAAAATTGGAATTAGTAGAATGTCCTCCAGAGTTTATGAGCACCGACACGCTTCCTAATGGGGAAGTCCGCACTACCAGACATCGATACGTTTCTTATACGGTAAATGTTGAGCCGAGGAATCTGCCAAACCAAAAAGTGATTCTGTCTAAATCGTCAGGGCGGACCTACAGGGTTAATCTGAATAAGGTGAACCTTGAAGTACCTGCTTCACAAGTGCAGTCATATTATCCCATGATACTCTCATCACTGCTGGTAGTTGCCGTTGTTTTGGTATGGATAGGAATCTTGGTCTTTAAACTTATCCGAAGCATTCGTAGAGGTGAGATATTTGTGAGCAAAGTAGCTCAGTACCTAGAAACAACAGGTATTCTTCTCACCACCCTTTATCTTTATACTTTTGCTGTTTCATACATATCGACACAGTATTTTATTAGTCATGTACATATAGCTAACTATTACATCGTATTCAAGAATGAATGCGACAGCATGTATATCATCACAGGTTTGGCACTGATGATCATCTCGCAAATCATCCTGATGGGCAAGGAGTTGAAAGAAGAACAAGATCTTACCGTTTAAACATCCTAATGCTATGAGTATCATAGTTAATGTAGACGTGATGATGGCTAAACGAAAGATGTCATCTCAAGAACTTGCCGAGAGAATCGGCATCACCCAGGCTAACCTCTCCATCCTTAAGACAGGAAAAGCAAGAGCCATCCGCTTCTCCACCCTCGAGGCTATCTGTAAAGCTTTAGATTGTCAGCCGGGCGACATTCTTGAGTATAGGGAATAGTTGCCGCCCTCTGGCTGTAAGTGATAGACTTAAAAGACCGAAAAAAGCAACATGGAAAATTTTAGCGATTTATCCATGTTGCTTATTTTTAATTAGTTACGTAAAATCAGTGCATAATTAAATGATCAATACTCATCCTCGTTGAAGAGGAAATCTTCTTTCGTGGGATAGTCGGGCCAGATATCCTCGATACTTTCATAGACATCGCCCTCGTCCTCGATCTCCTGCAGGTTCTCAAGAACCTCTAAAGGACAACCTGAACGCATGGCGTAGTCAATGAGTTCATCTTTTGTTGCAGGCCAGGGTGCATCTTCCAGCTTTGATGCTAATTCTAGAGTCCAATACATAGTTTTATAGTTTTTGAAATTTTTACTGATTTAGGTGTGCAAAAATAACAAAAATATTTTTATTTGCAAGCATTTTGCCACAATATTTCACTGCGATGAGCATGAAAATTGATTTTTTTTGCTAAAACAAACAAATAGTCGCTCAGACGGTTCAAAAAATGAATCACATCGTCATCTACCGGTGCCACCTCTGCAAGCGTCAGGACGCGCCGTTCTGCGCGTCTGCAAACGGTACGACAGACATGTGCCTGGGCTGCTGCATGACAGCCTCCTGGCAATATAAACCCGTGAAGTTCGGGCAACTGGGCCTGCATCAGGTCTATATGTTCCTCGAGCATCGTGGTCTCTCCTTCCGGAAGGATGGCCGAGGCAAAGAGCCGTGTGGTGGTTTGGTCGGTGGCCAGGTGCGAACCTACATAGAACAGATCGTTCTGGATGCGCAGCACGGTGTCACGCTCATCGTCTCCCTCCATCCAGGCTGCCAGCAGCCCCAGATGCGAGCTCAGCTCGTCGACGGTGCCATAGGCCTCCAGTCGTACATCGTTCTTCTTGATGCGGATGCCACCTATCAGGTCGGTCAGTCCGCTGTCGCCACGTCGTGTGTAGATCTTAGTCATAGGTTTAAGTCATATATGGTTAGAAAGGAATCGGTGTTAGAAGTTAATGAGGTAGTTTTGTTTTGTCCGCTTGTGGTCGAACATCACGATGCCGCAGTAGTAGAGGTCGAAGGTGATTGTGGTGCGCTGATCGTACTCTATGCAGTGCCACAGCGGCAACTTACGGTGAATACCTTCGAAGATCACGATAGAATGGTCATCACACATGTCCAGCAGTTGCTGGTATTCGCATTCGATAGGTACGAAGGCAATATCCACATGGTCCGTGTTCTTCACCACCTCAGCCCCTGGGCATGCTCTCTTAGCATAAGGTGCTGCGCCCACCATATCTATAATAGTGCTAGGCTGGCGGAAGTTCGTCAGTCGGAAGTAGAGCTTGCCCAACTTCCGTTTCAGCCAGTCGGGCTCGGCGTCGAAGTCGTCGTAGGCATAATAAGGCCACGACTCGTTGATCACCGTGCGCGAAAAGCGGTAGTCGGTAGGCGACTGAATGCCGAACCCCAAGGAATGCGTGATTCGCTTCAGTGCGATATATGATCGTATCAATTGATTCATTTCGCAGGCAAAGATACAATAATTTTTGGAAACTATAACAAGCGGGAAATTTGTTTTTGCAAAAATTCAAAAAAAATGCATGGGGGCGGCGGGGCTATTCTTTTGAAACAATAATAAGGGCGCGAGATTGTTTTTGCAAAAATGCAAAAAAAATGCATGGGGGCGGCGGGGCTGGCCCTTGTTCCTCCCCCTTGGGGAGGCCAGGAGGGGGCACAAAAAAAGCCCTGACTCATTGCTGAATCAGGGCTCTCTGTAAAGATGGCGGCCTCCTACTCTCCCGCATTGCATTGCAGTACCATCGGCGCAAGCGGGCTTAACTTCTCTGTTCGGAATGGGAAGAGGTGGGACCCCGCCGCAATAACCACCTAATGTTCGTTTCGTATTGACAATTGACAATTGATAATTGACAATCTTGTCAACCGTATAGGTAGACATCTTGCACACAAGAACTGATAGTATAACCATAAGGCAAAACCATACAGTTGAAAGTAAAAGCGCGTTTAAGCGAAAGCTTTCGGGCAATTAGTACAGCTCGGCTTTGACGTCACCGTCTTTACACCTGCTGCCTATCAACGTCGTAGTCT